>DATANP010000067.1:0-30767 GCA_036266195.1 Thermoanaerobaculia bacterium
AGAGGTCGGCCGGGAGCCACCAGGCGCGCCCGCTCGGATGGAAAGGCCGGGGGTGGTCGGTGGGCAGGTCCAGCACGGTCGGCGCGCCTGCCAGCTCCCCGCGCCACCAGCCGAGCTGCTCCTCCAGCACCTCGCCGGTCAGCCACTCGCGCTGCCAGACCGCGAAGTCGGCGTACTGGATCGCAAGCTCCGGCAGCGTCTCGCCCTTGTAGAGCGCCACGACCTCACGCAGGAAGACCGCCGTCGACCAGCCGTCCGCCGCGATGTGGTGGAAGGTCAGAAGCCCGAGGTGCTCCCACTCGCCGAGCCGCAGCAGGACGAAGCGCATCAGCGGCCCGTGGACCAGGTCGAAGGGCCGGAACGCCTCCTCCACGGACAGCCGCCGGATCTCCTCCTCCGGGCACCCGCAGACGTCGATCACGGGCACGGCCAGGTCCACCTCCGAATGGATAACCTGGACCGGACCGTCCACTCCGCCGTGGAAGGTGGTCCGCAGCACCTCATGCCGCCGGACGATGGCGCGCACGGCTTCGGCCAGGCGGACGACGTCCAGGTCGCCCTCCAGGCGGACGGCGCTGTTGACGTTGTAGGCCGAGGCGCCTGCGTCGAGCTGGTCGAGGAACCAGAGGCGCTCCTGGGCGAAGGAGAGCGGCCAGCCGGTGTCCGAAGCTGTGCGGAGCGGGATCGGAGGCAGCAGCGACCGGCGGGCCGCCTCGATGCGCGCCGCGAGGTCGGCCAGCGCGGGCGCCTCGAAGAGCGCCCGGAGCGGCAGCTCGACGCCCAGCTCCACGCGGACCCGCGAGACGAGCTGAGTGCCGAGCAGCGAATGGCCGCCGAGGTCGAAGAAGCTGTCACGCGCACCGACCCGGCCGGCTCCCAGCAGGTCGGACCAGATCGTGGCCAGCCGCCGCTCGGTCTCCGTGCGCGGCGCCACGAAGGCCGTGGTCTCTTCCTGGGGCTTGAGCGCGGCGAGGGCCTTGCGGTCCACCTTGCCGTTCGTGTTGAGCGGGAACGACTCGACGAAGACGAAGGCGGACGGGATCATGTACTCGGGCAGGGCCGAACGAAGGTGGGCGCGCAGCGAGTCGGCCGAGGAGACGCCGGAGACGTACGCCGTCAGCGTCTTCTCCGCCCCCTCGCCCAGCGCCAGAACGACGGCGCCGCGGACCTCGGGGTGGGAGAGCAGCGCGGCCTCGATCTCGCCCAGCTCGATGCGGAAACCCCGGACCTTGACCTGATGGTCGATCCGGCCCAGGAAGTCGATCTCGCCCGTGGCGCGCCGCCGCGCCAGGTCGCCCGTCCGATACATCCGGGCTCCGGAACCAGTAAACGGATCGGGCACGAAGCGCTCGGCCGTCAGCTCCGGCCGGCCGACGTAGCCACGGGCCAGGCCGTCGCCGCCGATGCACAGCTCGCCGGGCACGCCCGGCGGTACGGGCTCGCGGTTGGCGTCGAGGACATAGAGGCCGGTGTTGGCGATCGGGGCGCCGACCGGCTGGCTGGCGAGCGCCGGGTCCGGCGACTCGACGGCTCCGGCCGCGGACCACACCGTGGTCTCGGTCGGGCCGTAGAGGTTCCAGAGCGACTTGACCCGTGGCCGGAGGCGCGCGGCCAGCTCGCCGGGCAGCGCCTCGCCGCCGCAGAAGGCCGCGAGGTCCGGCTTGCCCTCCCAGTCCGAGTCCAGGAGCATGCGCCAGGTGGCCGGCGTGGCCTGGAGCGCGGTGGCGCCGACCTCGTCGAGCCGCCGGGCGAGCAGCACCGCGTCCGCCGCCTCGTCCCGGGTCGCCAGCGCCACCCGGCCGCCGGCCAGCAGGGGGAGCATCAGCTCCAGGCCGGCGATGTCGAAGGACAGCGTGGTGATGGCGAACAGGGTGTCGGACGCGGACAGGCCCGGCTCGCGGAGCATCGACAGCAGGAAGTTGACGAAGGCGCGGTGGGGGATTTGGACGCCTTTGGGGCGGCCAGTGGAGCCGGAGGTGAAGAGGATGTAGGCGAGGTTGTCGGGGAGGTTGGAGGGCGCGATGAATCGCGCCCCTACACCCTCGACCGACGACAGCAGCTCCTGGTCGAGGATCACCGCGGGCTTCGCGTCCTCCACGATCATCGCCATGCGCTCGCGCGGATGGCTGAGGTCGAGCGGCACGTAGGCGCCTCCGGACTTCATGATTCCGAGGAGGGCGGCCAGGAGGTCGGGCGTACGGTCCACGGCGAGGCCGACGCGGACCTCGGGGCCGACTCCCAGGCTGCGCAGGTGCGAAGCGATGGCTTCGGCGCGGCTCCTGAGACCGGCGTAGGTCAGCGATGTCTCTCCCTGGATCACGGCGACGGCGTCGGGCGTCCGGTCGGCCTGGAGGTCGAACAGACGGTCCACGGTCAGGTCCGGGATCTCGGCAGCCTCCCCGATCGCCAGCACCTCTCTCCGTTCGGCCGCGGTCAGCAGCGGCAGATCCGACAGGCGGCGGTCCGGATCGGCCGCGACGGCGGAGAGCAGGGTATGGAGATGCCGGAGCAGTCGCTCGCCCGTGGCGGGGTCGAAGAGGTCGGTGTCGATCTCCAGGGTTCCGGTGAGACCGCTGCCGCCGCCGATACCGTCGGCCAGCATCAGGGTGAGGTCGTACCGTGCGATACCGGGGTCGAAGACCACCTCCTCGATCGCCAGACCCGGCAGCTCCAGGGTCAGGCCCGGGCCGTTCTGGAGGGTGAGCATCACCTGGAAGAGCGGGCTGTGGGAGAGGCTCCGCTCGACCTTCAGCTCGTCGACCAGGCGCTCGAACGGCACGTCCTGATGGTCGTAGGCGCCGAGCGCCGCGGCGCGCGTGCGGCCGAGCAGGGCGCGGAAATCCGGATCTCCATCCATCCTGCCGCGCATCACCAGGTTGTTCACGAAGTGGCCGATGATCGGCTCCAGCTCGGGCAGGCGGCGGTTCGCCACGGGGGTGCCGACGAGCACGTCGTCCGCCTGGTTGCAGCGGTGGAGCAGGGCCTGGAAGCCGGCCAGCAGGACCATGAACAGCGTGGCGCCCTCGCGCCGCGCCAGCTCCTCCAGGGAGGCCCGGAGGTCCGCCGGCAGCCCGGCGGGCACCAGCGCTCCGCGGCCGCTCTTCTCCGCGGGCCGCGGACGGTCGGCGGGCAGCTCCAGGACGGCCGGAGCGCCGGCCAGCTCTCCGCGCCACCAGCGGAGCTGCGACTCCAGAGTCTCCCCCTGGAGGTACTCCCGCTGCCAGAGCGCGAAGTCGCCGTACTGCACGGCCAGCTCGGGCAGCTCGGCGCCGGCGTAGAGCGCGGCGATCTCGCGCACGAACACGGCGATCGACCAGCCGTCCGCCGCTACGTGGTGGAAGGTGACCAGGAAGACGTGCTCGCGCTCGCCGAGCCGGAACAGCACGGCGCGCAGGAGCGGCGCGCGGGTCAGGTCGAACGGCCGGAGCGCCTCCGCCATCGCCAGACCTTGCAGCTCGTCCGGTGCGACGTCGATCACCGGCAGCGGCAGCTCGACCGCGCCGCTCACGACCTGGTACGGCCGGCCTTCCGCATCCTCTCGGAACGCGGTGCGCAGCATCTCGTGGCGCTGAACGACGGCGCGCAGGGCGGCGGCGAGCGCCTCGACGTCGAGGTCGCCGGTCAGCCGGATCGCGTTCGGCACGTTATAGGCCGAGCTGCCCGGCTCCAGCCGGTCCAGGAACCAGAGGCGCTCCTGGGCAAAGGAGAGAGGCAGGACGGCGCCAGGCTCGCGGCGTGGGACTCCGGTCTGCTCCTCCGCGGCCACGCCTTCAAGGAGCGACGCCAGCTCCGCGATCGTGGGATGGCTGAAGAGGACCTCCAGCGGCAGCGACACGCCGAACGCCTGGTGAAGACGGGCGGTGACCTGCGTGCCGAGGAGCGAGTGGCCGCCCAGCTCGAAGAAGCTGTCGTGGACGCCGACCTCCCGTAGGCCGAGCAGCTCGCGCCAGACCGCGGCCACGGCGCGCTCGGCCGGGGTCGATGGCTCGACGTAGGCCGTGAACAGGGCCGGCCGCTCGTGGAGGGCCAGCGCCGAGGGCGCCGTCTCCAGCCGCGAAACGTTCGCATCGACCCAGAACCTTTCGCGCTCGAAGGGATAGGTCGGCAGCGGGATCCGGCGGCGCCCGTCGCGCGGACCGGCCTCCGAGATCGGACCTTCCCCCACGCCGGTCCAGACCCGCTCCGGGTCGAGGCTCTCCAGCGCGGCCACGGCCTCTTCCAGGGTCCGGCAGCGCACGGTCCGGCGGTGCCGGTGCGCTTTGCGCCCCTGGAGGAGCGTCCAAGCCACGTCTCCGAGGTCCAGATCCGGGTGCTCGCGCAGGTGCCGGGCCAGCCGCGCCGTGACCTCCTCCAGGGCCGATGCGGTGTGCGCCGAGAGGACCAGCAGGTGCTCTTCCTCTCTTACAACCCGTGCGGGAGCCGGCGGCGCCTCTTCGAGCACGATGTGGACGTTCGTGCCGCCGATCCCGAACGAGCTGACGCCGGCCCGCCGCGGCCTGCCGTTGCGCGGCCAGTCCTGGAGCCCGGCGTTCACGTAGACCGGGCTCGCCTCGAAGTCGATCTGCGGGTTCGGCCGCGCGAAATGCAGGCTCGGCGGGATCTCGCCGTGCTCGATCGACAGCACGGTCTTGATCAGGCCGGTCACGCCCGCGGCCGCGTCGAGGTGGCCGAGGTTGCTCTTGACCGAGCCCAGCGCGCAGTAGCCCGACCGGGCCGAGCCGCGCAGCCGGAAGGCGCGGGTGAGCGCCGCGATTTCGACGGTATCGCCGAGCGGGGTCGCCGTGCCGTGGGCCTCGACGTAGGCGATCTCCTCGGGATGGACACTCGCTGTTGCCAGGGCCTCCGCGATCACCCGCGCCTGGCCCTCGACGCTCGGCGCCGAGTAGCCGACCTTGAGCGCGCCGTCGTTGTTGACCGCCGAGCCCAGGATCACGGCCCGGACCGTATCGCCGTCCGCCAGCGCATCCTCCAGGCGCTTGAGCACCACGGCGCCCGCGCCGCCACCTGGGACAGTGCCGAGGGCCGCGGCGTCAAAGGCGCGGCAGTGGCCGTCCGGCGAAGTGATCGAATTCTCGACGTGGCGGTAGCCCGGAATCAACGGGAGCGAGACCCCGCCCGCGAGCGCCATGTCGCACTCGCCCATGAGCAGGCTCTGGCAGGCCGCATGGACGGCCAGGAGCGACGTCGAGCAGGCGCTCTGCACGGCGTAGCTCGGGCCCTGCAGGTCGAGCTTGTAGGACACCCGCGTGGCCAGCGAGTCCGGGATGTTGCCGACCATGAACTGGAGAGGATCGGCCGACCGCACCTCGGAGCTCGCCAGCAGGTTGCGCAGCAGGTAGGCGCTCGCGCCGGTGCCGGCGAACACGCCTACGGCGAGGCCGCCCGGGTCGCCCCAGCCGGCGTCCTCCAGCGCCTCCAGCGCCACTTCCAGGAAGACACGGTGCTGGGGGTCGAGCAGCTCGGCCTCGCGCGGGTTGAAGCCGAAGAGCCGGGCGTCGAACCGGTCATACCCATCGGGCAGCGACCACACGGGCACGAACGCGGGATCGTCGATCAGGGCAGGATCGACGCCCTGGATCTCCAGCTCCTCGCGGCCGAGCTTGCGGATGGACTCGACGCCGCCGCGCAGGTTCTCCCAGAAGCGGTTCAGATCGGGCGCGCCGTGGAAGCGCCCGGCCAGGCCGACGATCGCGATCCGCCGGTCGCCGCCCAATGCGACCCGCTGCCGGACCGGCGCCGTCTCCTCCCCCGGTCCCTGGAGATGGGCGGCGAGGCTGCCGACGGTCGGGAACTGGAAGAGGTCCGCGAGCTTGAGGCCGGCCGCGCGCTCGCCCAGGGCCTCCTGGAGGCGCGCGTGCAGCTTCGGCAGCAGGAGCGAATGGCCGCCGAGGTCGAAGAAGTTGTCCGACAGGCCGACGTGCTCGACGCGCAGCAGGTCCTTCCAGACGCCCGCGATGGCCTCGGTCAGCCAGCTCTCGGCCATCGCTGCCATCGCGGCCATCGCCTTGGCCTGCGGTTCGGCGCTGCCCGCGAAACGGACCTGGCGGCGCTCGGTCCTGTCCAGCAGGACCAGCTCGTCCAGGCTCGCCCGCGGGTTTGCCGCCGCCGCTTCCAGGAGGGTCCGATACATCCGCGCCAGGTGGTCCACCGTCGAGGTGTCGAAGAGATCGGCGGCGTACTCCAGCTCTCCGGCGAGACCGCCGTCCGCCATGGGTGCCAGGGAAAGACTGAGGTCGAACTTGGACCACGCGAGAGCGGCGGCGTCCCGTTCCAGGGGCTCCAGGACGAGGCCCGGCAGCGCGAGCACCGGGGCGGGCGCGGTCTGGAGCGCGAACAGGTGCTGGAAGAGGGGATTGAAGGCCAGGCTGCGCTCGATGCGCAGCCCTTCGAGCACTTTCTCCAGCGGTACGTCCTGGTGCGCGAAAGCCCCCAGCGCCGTGGTCCGCACGCGCTCCAGCAGAGGGTCGAAGCCCGGCACTTCGGAGGGGCCGAAGCGGGCCCGGAGCGCCAGGGTGTTCACCAGCAGGCCGATCAGCTCCTCCAGCTCCGTGCGGTCGCGGTTCGCGACCGGCGTGCCCACCAGGACGTCCTCCTGGCCCGACAGGCGGTGGAGCAGGGCCTGGAACCCGGCGAGCAGCACCATGAACAGGGTCGCCCCCCGGGCGCGGCCCAGCTCCTGAAGGGCCTGGACGAGAGACGCGTCCAGGGCCACGGGCAGCCGGCCGCCGCGGAAGCTCTGGACCGGCGGGCGCGGGCGGTCGAGAGGCAGATCGAGCAGGCCGGGAGCGTCCGCCAGCTCCCGCCGCCACCAGGCGAGCTGCGCTTCCAGGACGTCGCCGGAGAGCCAGGCGCGCTGCCAGACGGCATAGTCGCCGAGCTGGATCGGCAGCTCCGGCAGCGGCTCGCCGGCATAAAGAGCCGCCACCTCGCGCACCAGGATGCTCATCGACCAGCCGTCGCTCACGATGTGGTGGGTCGCGAGGAGCAGGGCGTGCTCGCCGGCGTCCAGCCGGACCAGGGTGGCGCGCAGCAGCGGGCCGCGTCCCAGATCGAAGGGCCGCGCCGCCGCCGCCGCCGCAAGCCGTTCCAGCTCGGCATGCCGGCTACCTGGAGACAGCTCGGGCAGCCCGCTCAGGTCCACGATCGGCAGCCGGACCTCGACGCCCGGCAGCACTTGCTGGACCGCCTCCTCGCGGTCGAGATCGAACCGGAACACCGTGCGCAGCGCCTCATGCCGGCGCGCCAGGACATCCAGGGCGCGGGCCAGTCCGGCCACGTCGAGCCGGCCCCGGAGCCGGACGGCCGCCGTGATGTTGTAGGCGCCGCTTGCCGGGTCGAGCTCCTGGAGGAACCAGAACCTCTCCTGCGGAAAGGAGAGCGGCAGCCCGGCGCGGCGGTCCTCCGCCGGCAGCGCCTGGATCGGTGGTGCCGGAAGGACGTCGTGGGCGACCACCCGCGCGGCGAACCCGGCCAGCGTGGGAGCCTCGAACAGCGCGCGCAGGGGCAGCTCCACGCCGCAGGCGTCGCGGATCCGCGCAACGACCCGGCCCGCCAGGAGCGAATGGCCGCCGAGAGCGAAGAAATCGTCCTCCGGCCCCACGCTGCCGACTCCGAGCAGCTCGGACCAGATCGCGGCGACCACGGTCTCTGTCGGAGTGAGCGCGATTGTCGAATGGCCGGCCGAGCGTCCGACGGGCATGCGGGCGAGCGCTTGGCGGTCCACCTTGCCGTTCGGCGTGACCGGCAGCGCCTCCAGGAAGACGAAGGCCGACGGCACCATGGCCTCGAGCAGGCGTCCGCGCAGCAGGGCGCGCAGATCGGCCTCCAGCAGGAGCGCGCCCGGCGCGGCCTCGACAAAGGCCACGAGGCGCCGCTCTCCCCGGTCCTCCCGCACCAGGGCCACGGCCTGGCGCACCCCCGGGTGCGCGGCCAGCTCGGCTTCGATCTCGCCCAGCTCGATCCGGATGCCGCGGATCTTGACCTGGTGGTCGATCCGCCCCAGATAATCGAGCTGGCCGTCGGGCAGGCGCCGCACCAGGTCGCCCGTGCGGTAGAGCCGGCCGCCTGCTTCTCCCGAAAGACCGCTGAACGGATCGGGGATGAAGCGCTCCGCGGTCAGATCGGGACGGTTGAGATAGCCGCGCGCCAGCCCCGGTCCTCCGAGGCACAGCTCGCCGGGCACGCCGATCAGGACCGCCGCGAGGCGGGCGTCCACCACGTGCAGCCGGAAGCTGGCGAACGGCCGGCCGATCGGCAGCCGGTCGCCCGACAGCCCGCCCACCGCGGAGCAGACCGTGCCCTCCGTGGGGCCGTAGGCGTTGAGGAACCGGCGGCCCGCCTCCCAGCGCCGAGCCAGAGCGGGGGGGCAGGCCTCGCCGGCCACGCAGAGCGTGCGCAGGGCCGGCAGCTCCGCCTCGGCGCCGTCGGGCATCGCGGCGAGGACCGACGGCGGCAGCGTGGCATGGGTGACGCCGTGCCGCCGCAGCAGGTCCACGAGCCCGGGCCCCGGCAGCAGCTCGTCGCGGCGGCCGAGCACCAACGCGGCGCCATGGGACAGCGCCTGCCAGAGCTCCCAGACCGAGGCGTCGAAGCTCGGGGAGGAAAACTGGAGGACCCGGTCGCCCGGCCGCACGTCGAGCAGCCGGTCCTGGCCCGCCGCCAGGTACGGCAGGCCGCGGTGGGTCACCATCACGCCCTTGGGCCGGCCGGTGGAGCCCGAGGTGTAGATGAGGTAGGCGAGGTCGCCGGGCTCGGGCCTGGGGAGCGGCTCGTCGCCGGCCGGCCCGGTCCCGGGGATCGAGGTCAGCCGCAGCTTTGCTCCCGAGTCTTCGACCATCCAGGCCAGGCGCTCGGCCGGGTAGGCCGGGTCGAGAGGCAGATAGGCCGCGCCCGCCCGCAGAACGCCCAGGGCGGCCGTCACCAGGTCCGGCGAGCGCTCCATCTGCAGGGCGATCACGGTCTCCGGGCCGACGCCGAGCCGGCGCAGGTGGCGGGCTAGGCTGTCGGCGCGGCGCGCCAGCTCGCGGTAGGTGACGCTGCCCTCGTCCGAGACGACGGCCGGCGCCTCCGGCGTCCTCTCCACCCAGCCGTCGAAGAGGTCGAGGACGATCCCGGCTTCCACCCGCTCGCCGGCGTCGTTCCACTCCGCCAGGAGCTGCTGGCGCTCGGCGGGATCGAGCAGCGGCAGGTCGGAGAGGCTCGCGTCGGGCTCCGCCAGGGCGCCGCGCAGGAGCACGCCGAGCCAGCCGAGCAGGCGGCGGACGGTGGCCGCCTCGAAGAGGTCCGAGCTGTACTCCACGGCGGCCGCCAGCTCGCCGCCGGCCTCGGCCGCAAACACGGACAGGTCGTAGCGTGCCACCCCGGCGTGGACCTCGCGGGCGGTGAGCGTCAGACCCGGCAGGTGGACGCTGTCGAGCGGCGGGTTCTGGAGCAGGAAGAGCACCTGCACGAGCGGCGGCCGGGAGAGGTCGCGTGGCACGCCCACGGCCTCGACCACCCGGTCGAAGGGGGCGTCCTGGTGCTCGTAGGCGCGCAGCGCCCCATCCCGCACCTGACCAAGCAGGCCGCGGAATGTGGTCTCGCCGGAGAACCGGGCGCGCAGGGGCAGCAGGTTCACGAAGAAGCCGACCAGCCCCTCGATCTCCGGCCGCGTGCGGTTCGCGACCGGCGAGCCGACCAGCAGGTCGTCCTGGCCGGTCAGGCGGTGGAGCAGCGCCTGGAACGCGGCGAGGAGGGTCATGAAGCGGCTCGCGCCCTCGTGCCGGCCGAGCTCGTCCAGCGGCCCGGCCACGCCCGGCAGGGGCATGCGCTCCCAGCCTCCGCGGTAGCTCGGGACCGCGGGCCGGGGCCGGTCCGTGGGCAGCTCCAGGACCGTGGGCGCGCCGGCCAGGGCCTCGCGCCAGTGGGCGAGATGGGGCTCCAGCACCTCGTCCTGGAGCCAGCCGCGCTGCCACTCCGCGTAGTCCGCGTACTGGATCGGCAGCTCGGGCAGAGGGTTGCCCGCGTAGAGCGCCGCCACCTCGCCGACCAGCAGGTCGAGGGACCAGCCGTCGCTCGCGATGTGGTGGACGGTGAAGAGGACGAGGTGCTCCTCGGGCTTCAACCGCACCAGCATGGTCCGCAGCACGGGTCCGCGCTCGAGGTCGAAAGGCCGGCGGGCCTCCTCGGCCGTCAGCCGCTCGGCTTCCTTCTGAGGCTCGGACAGCGCCGAGAGGTCGACGAGCGGCAGCACGAGGTCGACGGCCGGAGAGACGACCTGCCAGGGCTCGCCGTCGATCTCCTGGAAGGTCGTGCGCAGCGCCTCCTGGCGCCGGACCAGCTCGCGCAACGCCGCCGCGAACCGTGGGACGTCGAGCCGGCCCGAGACGAGAGCCGTGCGAGGCTCGTTGTACAGCGGGCTCCCGGGGTCGAGCCGGTCGATGAACCACAGCCGCTCCTGGGCGAACGAGAGGGGATACGGACCGCCGGCCGCGCGCCGAGGGCTGACCGGAATGCTTGTCTCCTCGGTCTTGAGGAACCGGATCGCCTCCGCCAGCTCGGCCGGGGTTGGGAACGAGAACACGTGCTGGAGCGGGAAGTCGACGCCGAAGACATCCCGAACCCGCCCGAGAATCTGGGGAGCCAGCAGCGAATGGCCGCCAAGCTGAAAGAAGTCGTCATGGGCGCCGACCGGAGCGACGCCCAGAACCTCCTGCCAGATCGCCGCGACCTGGGCCTCCGCCTCATCCCGGGGAGGCTCATAGGGAGTGAACAGAGCCGGCCGGGGGTGGAACGAAGACTCCGGCTGCGGCTCGATCCAGTACCGGCGCCTTTCGAAGGGGTAAGTGGGAAGGGAAATCCGTCTTGCTTTCCCTGGGAGCGCCGGCGTCCCGCCGGCACCAACCAAAAAAGCAGCCGGCGGGACGCCGGCGCTCCCACGGAAAGCGCGCAACGCGTGAACGGCGTCCTGCGTCGTCCCGCACTCCACCACCCGAACATGCTCGAACCGCTTCCGCCCGACCGTCAGCGTGTGCTCGACATCCGCCAGCTCCACCTCCGGCCGCGTCTCCAGCCAGTCCGCCAGCCACTGGCAGGCCCATTCCAGAGCCTCCGGGCTGCGCGCGGACACCGGCAGGACATATCGCTCCCGGTCCGACCTCGTCCGCGGGATCTCCGGCGCCTGTTCGATCTCCACCAAGCCGTCCGACGACGAGTCCAGCACCAGCCCCTGCACGTTGTCGCGGTCGCGGATCGCCTCGTCCGCCCGCTTGAGCACCAGCACCGCGGCCTCGCCCTCCAGCGTGCGGGCGTCGATCGACACCCAGCCCGCCAGCGCCAGGTCGCACTCGCCGTTGAGCAGGCTCTGGCGGGCGAGGTGAACGGCCAGGCCGAGCGTCGACTCCCCGGCCTGGACCGTGAAGCTCGGACCCTTGAGGTTCAGCTTGTAGGAGACCCGCGTCGCCAGCGAATCCGCCGCGTTGCCCACCAGGAGCTGCAGCGGGTCCATCCCCGACAGGGTGTCGGTCAGGGCCGGCAGCAGGTTGTACAGCAGGTAGCTGCTCAACGGCTGGCCCGCGAACACCCCGGTCAGCCCGACCGTGTCAGGGCCATACCCCGCGTCCTCCAGGGCCTCCCAGCAGGCCTCCAGGAACACCCGCTGCTGCGGGTCCAGGATCTCCGCCTCGCGATGGTTGATCCCGAAGAAACCGGCGTCGAAGCGGTCCAGCAGCTCCGAGAAACGGCCGGCCACCCCGACGATCGCAACAGCGCCTTGCAGATCCTGATTATCCAAAAGGAGAGCTCCTTACGACTCTAGAGTGTCGGCGGGACCTTCAGACGAGCTGGACCGGTCCGCGGACCGGCCGGCTCATGGACGTTCCGCGCGGAGCCGGACGAGCAGGGCCCAGAGGGCTTCCACATGCTCGCGGCCCGTGCGGATGTTGCCGATCGCCACCCGCGGCGTGTAGCGCCCGCGCAGGGTGGTGGGCGACAGGAAGAACGGTCCCTCGGCGTTCACCCGGGACAGAAGACTCTCGTTGAAACGGTCTTGAGCCTCCGGGGATTCCCCGGTGTCCGGCGGGAGGGCCCGGAAGCAGACCGCGCTGAACGGCACCGGCGCGGCCAGCTCGAAACCGGGGTGCTCCTCGATGCGGCCGGCCAGCCAGCGCGCCAGCGCGCAGTGCTCCCGGATGCGCCCGCGCAGGCCCTCCACCCCGAAGGCGCGGATCACCATCCAGAGCTTGAGCGAGCGGAAGCGGCGGCCGAGCTGGAAGCCGAGGTCCATCAGGTTCGTGACCCCGGGCTCGTCCGTGCGCAGGTAGTCGGGGATGAGCGAGAAGGCCGAGCGGAGCTGCGCCGGGTCCTTCACCCAGAGGATCGAGCAGTCGACCGGCGTGAACAGCCACTTGTGGGGGTTGACCACGATCGAGTCCGCCCGCTCGATGCCGGGCATCAGGGCCCGATACTCCGGGCAGATCGCGGCCGAGCCGGCGTAGGCCGCGTCCACGTGCAGCCAGATCCCTTCGCGCTCGCAGAAGTCCGCGATCTCCGGCACCGGGTCGATGCTGGTCGTCGAGGTGGAGCCGACCGTGGCTACGACCGCCATCGGCCGCCTGCCGGCGGCGCGGTCGGCGGCCAGGGTCTCCCGGAGCGCCGGCACCGACATGCGGAACGCCTCGTCGCTCGCGATCCGGCGGACGTTCTCCTGCCCGATGCCGAGCACGATGCACGCCTTGTCGATCGACGAGTGCGCCTGGTCGCTGCAGTAGACGGTAAGCGCCGGCATCTCCGGCCGGCCGGCGAGACCCCTGGTGCGGATCTCCAGGTCCTTGAGACCGTGCCGCGCCGCGGCCAGGGCCACGAGGCTGCTGGAGGAGGCCGTGTCGTTGATGTGGCCGTGGAAGGCGGGCGGCAGGTCCATCATCTGCCGCAGCCAGTCGCAGACCCGCTCCTCCAGCTCGACCACGGCCGGCGAGGTGCGCCAGAGCATGGCGTTGACGTTGAGGCCCGCGGCCAGCGCCTCGCCCAGGATGCCCGGTCCCGAGCCCGAGATTGCAAAGTAGGCCAGGAACCCGGGATGGTTCCAGTGGGTCACGTTGGGCTCGATCAGGCGCTGGTAGTCGTCCAGCAGCCGGTCGAGAGACTCGCCCTCGGCCGGCGGCGCGGCCGGCAGGGCGCGGCCCACATCGCCAGGGGAGACCGGAGGCAGGACGGGATAGTCCTCCACCCGATCGAGGTAGTCGGCGATCAGGTCGGCGGTGCGGTGCAGAGCCGCCCGCAGCTCCGCTTCTGGAATATCCCTCGGCAGGTCTCCGGCCATGGTTGTCCGTATCTTACCCGAACCGAACTGGCATGCTTATTGAAGAAGTCCTATGCCGCTGTCGCTGTACCGAATATTCCGGCCCGAGGGGGCCTTTGCGAGGAGGATTGAGATGAAACTGACCAAGCTGCTGTCTGTTCTACTGCTCCTGATGCTGCCGCTGGCGATCGCCTGCAAACCCAAGGAGCAGGCCGAGGCGGACGACAAGGACGATACCGCCACGACCGTCAGCGAGACGGAGAAGCCCGGCGTCAATGCGCCCGGCGACCTGAACCCGGTCGAGGCCCAGACGATGATCGACGACGTGACCATCGGCCACTCGACCGCCGCCGACGGCTCCATCGCCGCCGACCAGCAGGGCGACGACTTCGCCCCGGGCGAGGTGGTCCATGTCTCCATGGAGGTCGGCGACACCCCGGCCGGTTCCGCGGTCAAGGTCGTCTGGTACGGCCCCGGCGAGACCAAGGTCGGCGAAGAGACCAAGACCGTGAACGCGGGCGACCACTACAAGTCGTTCGAGTCCGCCAGCACCTCCTCCTGGGCCAAGGGCGACTACCGGGCCGAGGTTTGGATCGGCGACGAGAAGGTCAACACCCAGCAGTTCCAGATCGTAGACAAGTCCGAGGCCGGCAAGTAACCAGCGACCGCGGGTTTTTCTCCCTACGGCGGACGGGGTTTTCGACAGGGCCCCGGCCGCCTTTTTTATTCCCCCCGAAACGACAACGCCCCGGCGGCCTTGCGGCCCCGGGGCGTTGTTTTCCTGCGGCGTGTAAAACTTACTTCGAGGAGGCGCCGCCCTTGCGCTGCAGCTCGTCGTCGATGACCTTGGTGATCTCGCCGAGCGGCTGGGCGCCGGACAGGAACCGGCCGTTGATGAACATGGCCGGGGTGCCGTTGACACCGGCCTTGGTGCCGGCGTCGAGGTCGGCCTGGACCTGGGTGGCGAACTTGCCCTGGTCGAGGCAGGTGTTGAACTGGTCGGCGTTCAGGCCGAGCTCGACCGCCTTGGCCTTGAGCTGCTCGACGCTCAGCGCCTGCTGGTTCTGGAACATGGCGTCGTGCAACTGCCAGAACTTGCCCTGCTCATTGGCGCAGAGGGAGGCCTCGGCCGCCTTCTGGGCGAACTGGTGGAAGTTGAGCGGGAACTGGCGGAAGACGATCCGCACCTTGTCGCCGTACTTCTGCTTCACCTGCTCGATGGTCGGAGCCAGGCGGCCGCAGAACGGGCACTGGAAGTCGGAGAACTCGACGATCGTGACCGGGGCGTTCGCGGGGCCGACGGCCGGGCCGGTGGCGGCCACCTCGACGCGGTCGGGCTCCATCAGGTACTCGACCTTGTAGCGCGCCCGCAGGTCGTCGAAGTACTTCTGGCGGGTCTCGCCCTGGCGCTGCTGCTCCAGGTACATCTTGATCTGGCTGGCGACCTCTTCCTTGGGCCGGGGAATCTGGGCCTTGTTCTGCTCGTAGAAGGCGTCGACGTCGGCATCCGTGACCGGCGCGGGCTTGATGTCGGCAAGGAGCTGCTCCTTGGTCACACCCTTGGCCGCGGCCTCGGCCTCCAGGAGGCGGTCCTGGATGATCTGGTCGAGCTGGCTCTCGAGCAGGTCGCGCTTCTGCTTCTCGTACTGCTTCTCGAGCTGGGCGAACTGGTCGGCGGCGCCCTTCTGGACGTCGGCCTCCGTGATCGCCTTGCCGTTGACGCGGGCCAGGTCGCCCTTGGCCGGCTTGTCCTGCGCCGAGCAGGCCGGCAGGCACACGCCCAGCGCCAGGATCAGGAGCAGCACGCCCTGAAGGGCGCGGCGCGACCCGATCGTGATGCTACGGATTGCTTTCATCGATAACTCCTTTGTTTTCACAACCCCGGGGGGGCGGATTTGCAGAGACCTACCAGCAGGCTCCTTAAGACAGGGTGCGCATTTTAGCACAAGGGGGACACGCTCCCCCGGGATTGGAGAACCGCGGACGCGGCCGGGTTCTTCCCTCAGCCGCCCTCAGGAGGTCAAATGTCGCGCGACCAGGCCTTCCAGGATGCGGTCCGCGGCCACGCCGCGCAGCCGCAGGAGGGGCGCGCCGAGGAGGTCCTCGGCGAGCGCCAGCAGGGCGCGGCGGTGCGGCGAATCCTGGGATTGCAGCACCGCGGCCGCGGCGATCGCCCAGGGTCGCGAGGCGCGCGGGTCCTCCCAGCCGCCGGCCCGCCCCAGCGCCTCGGCCGCAGCCAGGAGATGGATGCCGGCCCCGGTCGAGGTCCAACCCTGGAGCGCCGCCGCAAAGGCGCGCGCCACCGGCTCGACCGCCTCCGCGTCCGCGGCCTCGGCCGCACCGAGGAAAACCGAAAGCGACCGGCTGCGCAGGGTCGGCAGCAGGTCGAGCCGCGAGGGGGCCAGGAGGAGGAAGTTGCGCGGCGCCGAGACGTGCGGCTCCTCCAGCGACTTGAGCAGGGCGTTCGCCGCCTCACCGCTCAGGGTCTCGGCCGCGGCCACCACGAAGACCTGGCCCCGCGCCTCGAACGGCGAGACCTGGGCCGTGCGCAGCATCTCCCGGGTCGCCTCGACCGAGGTCGAGGTCTTGAGGTCCCGCTCCAGCACCAGGAAGTCGGGGTGGAACGACTCCGACCCGTCCTCCGGCCAGGCGATGCGCCGGCAGTGCCGGCAGACCCCGCACGGCCGCGCCGCGGGCCCGGCCTCGCAGAGCAGGGTGCGGGCGAAGACGACCGCCGCCTCCCGCCGCGCCTCGGGGGTCCGCCCGTGCAGGATCACGGACGGGTAGAGCCGGCCCTGGCGGGCGACGTCGAGGGCGGATTCGAGATTCATCCGAGCCACTCCGTGAGCGCGGCCCGGACCTCGGCCTGGGTCTGCGAGGCGTCGCCGGACGAATCCACGATCCGGAAGCGATCCGGCTCGCGCCGCGCCAGCTCCAGGAAGCCCTCGCGGACCCGCTGGTAGAAGAGGACGCCCTCGGCGTCGAGGCGGTCGGCCGCGCCGCGCCGCACCCGCGAGGGCGAGTGGCCGCGCGACCGCGCCAGCTCGGGCGGCAGGTCGAAGAGCAGGGTGCGGTCCGGCACCCGGCCGCCGGTCGCGAGGAGGTCCACCTGGCCGATGCGGTCGAGCGGCACGCCGCGGCCGTATCCTTGATAAGCCCGGGTCGAGTCCGTGAAGCGGTCGCAGAGCACGTGCCGGCCCGCGGCGAGCGCCGGGTCGATCACCTCCAGCAGGTGCTGGCGGCGGCTGGCGAAGACCAGGAGGAGCTCGACAGTGCCGTCCATCTCGCCCCAGCGCGGGTCGAGGAAGACGGCGCGCAGGGCGTCGCCGAGCGGGGTGCCGCCCGGCTCGTGGGTGAGCACGTGGTCGACGGAACGCTCCGCCAACCAGGCGGACGCCTGCCGCAGATGGGTCGACTTGCCGCTGCCGTCGAGGCCTTCGAAGGTGATGAACAGGGGGCGCCCTGGTCTTTCCGGCATGGCGGAGGGACCTTACCACGACCCGCCTGTGACCGGTCTCGCTCTCCAGATGTGACGAAGATCCTTGCCGAGAGGCGGCCTGTTGTGCAACGCTGAACGGCTGAGAGTGGCGACCGGCGCACCTCAACCCTGTTTGCAATAGGAGGAGAGATCCATGGCGGCACCGAAAAAAGCGGCTGGAAAGTCCACAGGCGGAGCGAAGAAGAGCAGTGGCGGCGGGGGTGGCGGCTTCATGAAGCCGATGCAGCCGGACGACGATCTGGCCGCGGTCATCGGCTCCGAGCCGATGCCCCGGACCGAGGTGACCAAGCGGGTCTGGGACTACATCCGCAACAACAACCTTCAGGACCCCAAGGACAAGCGGACCATCAAGGCCGACGCCAAGCTGAAGAAGGTCTTCAACGGCAAGGACTCGGTCAGCATGTTCGAGATGACCAAGCTGGTCAACGGTCACCTGAAGGGCTGATCCTTCCGCGGACCGGGGCGGCCCTCCTCGCAGGTCCGCCCCGTCCTTCCCTCCCCTCTCTTCGGATAAGATCCGCTCTCCCGGAGACGCGAGAAGAGAGGCTCACCGTCCATGAATCAGATCGGCACACCGCTCCTGTGGGGCATGTTCTTCGCCCTGGTGGCCGTCATGCTGGCGCTCGACCTGGGCGTCTTCCATCGCAAGGAGCGGCGCACCACCCTGCGCGAGGCCCTCTTCTGGAGCATCTTCTGGACGGTCCTCGCCCTCGTCTTCAACTACTGGATCTACTACCGGTTCGGCTATGACGCCGGGATCACCTTCCTGACCGGCTACGTGATCGAGCGCTCGCTCAGCTTCGACAACATCTTCGTCTTCATCGTCATCTTCAACTACTTCGCGGTGCCGGCGGAGCATCAGCACCGCGTGCTGTTCTGGGGCATCCTCGGCGCGCTGATCTCCCGCGGCCTGTTCATCGCCATGGGCACGGCGCTGCTCAACCAGTTCGCATGGATGATCTACGTGTTCGGCGCCTTCCTGGTCTACACCGGCGTCAAGATCCTGCTCGGCGAGGATACCGAGGTCCACCCCGAGAAGAATCCGGTGCTCCGCCTGTTCCAGCGCTTCGTTCCCCTCACCACGAAGTACCACGGCAAGCACTTCTTCGTGCGTGAGGCCGGCCGCATGGTGGCCACACCGCTGATGCTGGTGCTGGTGGTGGTCGAGGCGACCGACGTGGTCTTCGCGGTCGACTCGATCCCGGCGATCTTCGGGATCACGAAGGACAACTTCCTCATCTTCACCTCGAACATCTTCGCGATCCTCGGCCTGCGGGCGCTGTACTTCCTGCTCGCCGGGCTGATGCACAAGTTCCGGTACCTGGGGTTCGGTCTCGGCCTGGTGCTGGTGTTCATCGGCGTCAAGATGCTGATCCACCACTGGTATGAAATCCCGACCGGCCTGTCGCTGATCGTCGTGCTGGGGATCCTGGCGGTCGCCATGGCGGCGTCGCTGCTGCGGCCGCTCCCCCCCAGCACCGAGGATCGGTCCTAGTCTTCCATGGAGAACCTCATGGCGAACGTCTTCATCCCTCGTGAGAGCCGCCCGGGCGAGACCCGGGTCGCGGCCACGCCGGACACGGTCCGGCGGATGATCAAGCTGGGTCTGGAGGTCGTGGTGGAGCGCGGCGCGGGCGCAGGCTCGGCCTTCCCCGACGCCGAGTACGAGGCCGCCGGAGCGAAGCTGACCGACGACCCAGGGGCCGCCGCCGGCGCCGCCGACGTGGTCCTGACCGTCCGCCCCCCGGACCCGGGCGACGTCTCTGCCTTGAAGCCGGGCGCGCTGCTCGTCGGTCTGCTCGCCCCGCACCACAATCTCGATCTGGTACGCGCGCTCTCCGCGGGCAACGTCACCTCGATGTCCATGGAGCTGGTCCCCCGCATCACCCGCGCGCAGTCCATGGACGCGCTCTCCTCCCAGGCCAGCATCGCCGGCTACCGCGCCGTGCTGCTCGCGGCCTGGCGCCTGCCCAAGTACTTCCCCCTCCTGATGACCGCGGCCGGCACGATCCCGCCGGCCCGGGTGGTGGTCATGGGCGCCGGCGTCGCCGGTCTCCAGGCCATCGCCACGGCCCGTCGCCTGGGCGCGGTCGTCGAGGTCTCGGACGTCCGCGCGGTGGTCAAGGAGCAGGTCGAGTCGCTCGGCGGCAAGTTCATCCCGCTCCCTGAGATGCCCAGCGGCGAAGGCCAGGGCGGCTACGCGAAAGAGATGGGCGAGGAGTTCCTCCGCCAGCAGCGCGAGATCGTCACCAAGCACCTCTCGAACGCGAACGCCGTCATCACCACCGCCCTGGTGCCCGGCCGGCCCGCGCCGCGCCTGGTCACCCGCGAAATGGTCGAGGCTATGAAGCCCGGCTCGGTGATCGTCGACCTGGCGATCGAGCAGGGCGGCAACTGCGAGCTGTCGCAGGCCGACCAGGAGGTGTTCCACAACGGCGTGCTGATCCTCGCGCCGTCGAACCTGGCGGCGGGCATGCCCTCCGACGCGAGCACTCTCTACGCCAAGAACGTCCTGGCGCTGCTCCAGATCCTCCTCAAGGACGGGGCGGTCGCCATCGACACGGCCGACGAGGTGGTGGCCGGCGCGCTCCTGACCCACGGCGGCGCGGTCGTCCACAAGCCGACCGCGGACCTCCTGGATAGCAAGTAGAAAATTGCCGATGGGCGTCCCCTTTGTGCCCTTCCGCGGCACTGATGGGGAGACATGCATCATGATGATCCTGTCCCCGGCGAGGCGAAGAGCCTTTTGGAGAGGCTCGCGCGGACGCAGGCGGCGCTCGACCGCGAGCGCGCCGAAGCGCCGTCGCTGTGCGCCCGCCTGCTCGCCCTGCCCCCCGGCGAGCAGATCGAGGCGCTGCGCGCCGAGCCGCGCCTCCACACCTGGGGCGTATGCGAGGTGCTGCTGGAGAAGAGTCTCGCCGCGGCCGAAGCGGACGCCGCCGAGTCGGGCCGCCTCGCCAACCTGGTGCTGACCGCCTCGGGCCTGCTCGACGAGGCCCTCCACGTGGCCCCGGTGGTGCAGGACCTGGAGTCCCGCGCCTGGGCCTGCCTGGGAGAGTCGCGGCTGCGCGCTGGCGACCTGCCCGAAGCCGAGGAGGCGCTGCGCGAGGGCGCGGCCCGGCTCGCCCACGGCACGGGAGACCTGCTGGTCGAAGCGCGCCTGCTGGAGTTCGAGGCCTCGGTCCGGCGCCAGCAGGGGCGCACGAGCGAGGCCGCCGCCCTGCTCAAACAGGCCGAGTCGCGCTACCGCGAGGCCAACGAGCACCACCTGGCCGCAAGGACCCACCACAAGCGGGACCAGGTGCTCCAGCAGGCGGACTCGCTGCTGCGGAACATCGTGTTTGAGCCAACGAGCTGAAGGACCAAAAGGACTGCAGGGACTGCAGGGACCAAAGCCTTTGGTCCTTGATGTCCTTGCGGTCCCTTGGGTCCTTTGCGCTATCTTCCCCCCATGCGAACCCTGACGATCCTGGTTCTCCTGCTGCTCCTTCCGCTCTCCGCCCGGGCCGCTTCGACCCCGGCGCCGCTCGGCACCGGCGGTGCCGTGGCCGCCGCGGACCCGCGGGCCACGAAGGTGGGAATCGAGATCCTCCGCGCCGGCGGCAACGCAGTGGACGCCGCCGTGGCCACCGCGCTGGCCCTGGCCGTGGTCTACCCCGAGGCCGGCAACCTGGGCGGCGGCGGGTTCGCGGTGATCCGGATCAACGGCAAGCTCCTGACCCTCGACTTCCGCGAGACCGGTCCGGCCGCGGCCAGGGCCGACATGTACCTCGACGCCAAGGGCGAGCCCGTGCCGTATGCCTCGCTGCACGGCCCCCTGGCCGCGGGCGTGCCCGGATCGCCGGCCGGCCTCTACGAGCTGCACCGCAAGCTCGGCCGGCTGCCCTGGAAGAAGGTCGTGGAGCCCGCCCGCCGGCTCGCGGCCGAGGGCTTCCGGGTGGACCGCCACCTGGCCGACCTGATCGCCACGGAGGAGCACCGCCAGCTCCTCGGCCTCTTCCCCGAGACCGCGAAGGTCTGGCTGCCCGGCGGCAAGCCGCCCGAGGCCGGGTCCGTGATCCGCCTGCCGGAGCTGGCCGCCAACCTGGCCGCCTATGCCGAGCGCGGCCCCGAGGCCCTCACCACCGGGCCGGTGGCGGCCGCGGTCGAGGCCACCTCCAAGCGTCATGGCGGCGTGCTCACCGCCGCCGACATGGCCGCCTACCAGCCCGTCTGGCGCGAGCCCGTGGTGTTCGACGCCTTCGGCTGGAAGTTCGCGACCATGCCCCTGCCGTCCTCGGGTGGGCTGCTGACCGGCGAGATCCTCGGCATGCTGGAGCGGCTGGAATGGGCCAAGATGCCGCGCTTCGGAGCCGATCGGGCGCACTTCCTGACCGAGGCCTTCCGCCGCGCCTATGCCGACCGCTTCCTCCTGGCCGACCCGTCCACCAGCAAGGCCGGCCCGGCGCAGCTCCTCGACCCGGTCTGGCTGGAGCAGCGCGCCGCGAGCATCGCGCCGCGCCGCGCCACCCCGTCGGCCGAGGTCCACCCCTGGCCCGGTACCGAGGGGGGTGACAAGCCGGAGCCGACCGAGACCACCCACCTCTCCATCGCGGACGCCGACGGCAACCTCGTGGCCCTGACCACGACGCTCAACGGCCTGTTCGGCTGCGGCCTCTATGTACCGGAGGCGGGCTTCTTCCTCAACAACGAGATGGACGACTTCGCCACCGCGCCCGGCCGGCCGAACCTCTTCGGCCTGGTCCAGGGGGAGGCGAACGCCGTGGCGCCCGCCAAACGGATGCTCTCCTCCATGACTCCGACGATCGCCTGGAAGGGCGACGAGGCCGTGGCCCTGGGCGGCCGCGGCGGCTCGCGCATTCCCACCAACACGATCGAGGTCCTGCTCAACCTGATCGCGGACGGCGACTCGCTCCAGACCGCCCTGGACCGGCCGCGCATCCACCACCAGTGGCTCCCCGACCGCCTGGAGGCCGAGGCCGACGCCCTCTCCCCCGAGACCCGGGCCGAGCTCGAGCGCCGCGGCCACGAGGTCTACCTGACCGACGTCGCGGCCAAGGTTCACGCCGTGCACGTCCGCGCCGACGGCCGCATGGAAGCCGCCTCGGACCCGCGGGGCACCGGGGTGGGGGCGGTTGTGAAACCGGAGCCGTAGGCATACCGCTTGCTGCCCTCGTTCCGGCGATGCCCCGGAAACGAGCTCTGGCGCTGGTGGCCTGCCTCGCGTTCGCCGCGGACGGCGCCGCCCAGCGCTTCGAGGAAAAGCTTGCCGTACGCGAGGTTGAGCTGGTTTTCGAGCCGCCGTCCCGCGCGGCGCCCGGCCCCAGGGACCTCACAATAATCGAGGACGGCCTGGTCCGGCCGGTCACCAAGGTGGGCTCCCTGGAGGACAGCACCGTCCGCTCTCCGTGGACGGCCGTGGTCTGGGTGGACAAGACCCTGGCCTCTCCGGGCACCGTTTTCGCCTCCACGCTCGGCCTCGCCAAACAGGCCGCCGGACTGGCCGGCCTGGGCTCCGTCGAGATCGTGGTGGCCGACCCCGCGCCGGAAATCCTGGCCGGCTCGACCCGCGAGCCGAAGCGGGTGGAGCAGGTGCTGGCCGACGTCGCGGGCAAGGCCCGGGTCGAGCGCGACCGCGCCGAAGCCGCCATGGCTCCCAGGGCCGGCCCGGACGTCGAGACTCTCCGGCGCCAGCTCGACCGCCTGCTCGTCCACCTGACCGGCCGCCGCGACGCCGGGCCCCGGGTGCTGTTCCTGGTGGCCGATGGCTTCAACGTCACCCCCGAAGAGATGAAGGCGTTCGAGACGGGCAAGGCCGGAGGAGGCAGAACCGAAGCGATCCTCGAAACGGCCCGCCTGCTCGCGGCCTACGGCTGGGTCACGGTCGCGCTCCCCATCCGGCAGCAGGACGCCGGCCAGGAGGACCGGTCCGTGAACGAGGGCGACCGCTTCCGCTACAACCATGGCGACTGGGGCCCGACGAACAACTCCGTGCCGCCGATGATCCCGCCCAAGGCGCCGAAGGACACGAAGCTCAAGTGGCCGGCCGTGATCGAGGCGCAGATCCAGCCGGACCTCTCCCCCCTGCGCGCCCTGATCGGGCCCACGGCCGGCATGCTGGCGACCGCCGACGCGCTCCTCCCCTCCACCCTGGCTACGCTCGGGAACCGCTGGCACCTCTACTACCAGACCCAGTTGCCCGCCGACGGCCGGCTCCGGCCGGTCGAGGTGCGGACCCGCGACGGCTCTCCCGTGCGGGCGCGGCAGTGGGCGCGTTCCTCCACGCCCGAGGCGGTTGCCGAGGCCCGCCTGCGCCGCCTGCTGGCCGGCGACTCTCTCAGCTCAAGTCTGCCGCTCCGCGTAGAGGCCGGGACGATCACGGTCGCCCCCTTCTCCGCGCCCGAGCCTGCGGTGGCGGGCCCGGTCCGCATCTCGATCGTCCAGGCCGACGGCACCGTCCGCCACGAGTTGGCCCCAGGCATCGAATCGCCGGAGAAGGGCTGGAGCCATGGGCTGCCGGATGGCCCCCCAGGAGATCAACCGCTCGCGGTCCTGGTCGAAGACCTGGCCCGCGAGCGGTGGAGCGCCGTCCGGATCGCTTATTCGAACGCTTATTCGAACGCTTATTCGAAATAGCCTGCCACGTCCAGCACCAGGTGAACCACGCCGTCCCCGGCGACCGTGGGGAAGACGCCTACCCTGCCCTCGCCGTCCGTGCTCAGCCGGATGACCGCGCTGTTCGCCCGCGTCAGGCCGGTCTGGAAGTTGATCGTGTTCGCCACCGGCACCGAGAGGTTGTCCGGATAGAGCGTCATGGAGCCGTTGCCCGTGGACCCGATCGCGGTCACGTTGAGCATCAGGGCCGTGGCCGTGGACGGGATGCCGCAGTGCCCGAACGCAGGGAAGCTCCGGCTCTGGCCGCTCTGCAGCGGATAGCTGGTGCGCGTGTCCACCAGGCGGCAGGGCGGCAGCGTGTAGAAGTCGGACCCCGCGGTCGAGGCCCAGGACGCCTGGGCCGCGTACGTGACCGTGCCCGCCGAGAAGTTGTTCACCGCGATCCACCAGCGTCCGGGCTCGGGCTGGGCCAGCGTGCAGCGCTCGGCCGCGGTGCCGACCGCGGAGGAGATGCAGTCGTAGTTCGAGCGGTCGGGCTTGGAGCCGCGGCGCACGAACAGGTCGGCGTCGGCCGAGAGGTTCTTCAGGTCCACCACCAGCTCCGACGTCGCACCCACGAGATCTACGTAGTAGTACTTCCAGCCGGCGCCCGCCTGGGAATTGGAGACGTAGTCGTCCAGCGGCACCCCGTTCGAGAGCGCCTGGTCGGTGTTGTTCCCCCAGCTCGCCCGCACCGAGTACTGGATCGGGCCGGTGTACTCGTTGAGGACTCCGATCCACCAGCGCCCGGCCGCCGGGTTCGTGATCGCGCAGCGGCGGTTCGTCAGGCCGTAGTAGTCCGAGTCGTAGCAATAGTAGTTGCCCGGGGTCGGCTTGTCGCCCTGCCTCACGTACAGGGTGACGTCGGAATTCAGGTCGAAGATGTCCACCACGGCCTCGGCGGTGCCGGCGGGCACGTCGAAGTAGTAGTACCTCCAGGTCCCTTCCGATACGGGCGGGTTCATGCCGTCCTTGTAGCCGATCCGGTTCGACAGGGCGCGGTCGGGCGGCTGGACGTCGAAGTAGGCGGTGACCTGCCGGTCCCCGTAGAAGTAGATCTGGCAGGGCCCGTTGCCGTAGTAGCAGGACGAGCTGTTCCACCCGACGAACGCGGAGCCGGGCGCGGGGGTTGCCGTGAGCGTGGCGTAGGTGCCGTCCGGGAACGGGGCCGCGCAGTTCGGGCCGCAGTTGATGCCCGCGGGCGCGCTGGTGACCGTACCCGAGCCGGCGCCCGACTTGAGAACGGTGAGCTTGCGCTGCATCACCCAGCGGCTGGCCACGGGGAACCGGACCGGCGGCGCCTGGCTGGCGCTCTCGTAGAAGGTCATGGAGCCGTAGTTCCAGCCGAGCGTGGTCGGCGGACCGTTCAGGGTGATCTGGATCACCTGGGTCTGGCCCGGTCCCAGGGTGAAGCTGCCCGGGAAGATGCTGAAGCTGGTGCCCGCCGACGCCGACACCGACACCGTCCAGGTGGAGTTGGTCGAGAGCGTGCTCCGCACCGTGCGGGTCCAGGAGCAGCTCAGCGTGCAGAGGTCGGCCGCGAGGCTGCCCAGGTTGAGCGAGGAGGGGGAGCCGCCGCTGCCCGCGCTCGGGTCGGCGGCCACGAAGTTCGCAATCGTCTCGTCGAGCACCAGGCCGGCGCGGCCGGCGGCGCTCAGGTCGATCCGGCCGCCGCCGATCACGAACGGCGACGTGGCGGGCGTTCCGTCCTCCTCCTTGAGCCCGTTCCACTTCGCCGTGGTGACCAGGGCCGACTGCACCTCCGTGGGCGTCCACGTGGGGTGCAGGGCGATCAGCAGGGCGGCCGAGCCCGCGGCAAAGGCGCTCGACAGCGACGAGCCGCTCTCGATCGCGTAGTCCCGCGGATCGGCGGAGGCCGCGAGGATCCCGTACCCCGGCGCCACCACGTCGGGCTTGAGCAGGCTCGAGAGCGTGCCCGGCCCCTGGGGGCTGACGTCGGGAATGATGTCGCCGTTGGCCGCCCCCGTGTCGAGCGCCGTGGCCGAGATGCGGCCGGTGTGGCCCGAGCCCGAGGACAGCCAGTTCATCAGCGTGTAGCTCTGGGGAGAACGGAGGCGGATCACGGGCGACTGATAGGCGACCGGCTCGACCACCTGGCCGGAGGCGTCGTAGTCGTTGGCCAGGATCACCCCGCCGGCTCCGCCCTGCTTCGCGTTCGCCACCTCGGTCCAGCCGTCCGAGTACGGGCTGACCGTGCAGACCACGATCTTGCCGTTGAGCGTGCCGGGCGTGAACGAGTAGTAGCAGTAGTCGTTGCCATAGGCGGCGGCGTCCACGATCGGCGCGGGGCCGTAGGCGTCGGTGAGGCCCGCGCCGGCGAGCGCCGGCGGCGGGGTCGTGTTCCCGCCGCTCAGGCTGCCGAGCGAGGTGTTGAAGCGGCGGTTGTGGGTGGACTCGCTCACCGCCAGCACCCAGGGCGAGGTGGCCGCGGCCGAGACCGAGTCGTAGTAGTAGTAGCCGCCCGCCGGGATGGCCGCGAACACGCCCGCCTCCCGCGCCCCGAGCAGGGCGAGAGCCATGTCGTCCTGCCACGGGCTGTAGTAGTCGCTCCCGAAGGCCAGGGTCAGGACGTCCACCCCGTCGGCGACCGCCTGGTCGATGGCCGCCACCGCCCAGTCGCTGTAGCAGTAGTCATAGTCCTCGCAGATGTCGTACGAGATCAGGTTCGCATGGGGCGCCACCCCGGTGAGCGTACGGTGGATCGTGCCGGTCAGCGGCAGGTTGACCGGGTCGCCGGCGGCGATGCTCGCCACCATGCTGCCGTGGCCGATGTCGTCCTCCGGGTCGTTCTCCCAGATGTCGAAGCTCCAGACGCCGATCAGCTTGTCGTTGCAGGGGTAGGCCGGGCTGTATTTGGGGTTGCCCGGGTTGCACCACCCCACGTAGTTGCCCGCGCCGCGCGGGTTGGTATGGTCATAGCCGTCGCTCCCCACATCCGCGAACGACGGGTGGTCCATGTTGATGCCGGTGTCGATGACGCCGATCACGATCCCTTCGCCCTTGGTGCCGGGCAGGCCGCCGGTCTGCGTGCCGTCCCAGATGCCGGTCGCGCCGACCCAGGCCGCGCCGGCGTCCGACAGGGGCTGGATCCTGCGGCGGCGCTGCACCTGCGCCACGCCGGGCATCTTGGAGATCCGGTCGGCCTCCTCCCGCGTCAGCTCCAGCGACAGGCCGTTGTAGGCGTAGACGTACTGGTGCAGGGCCGCCACGTCGCGGCCGATCCGGCTGCGGACCGCCGCCAGGGTCCCATCCTGCTCCTTGAGCAGGCGCTCGGCCACCTGCTGGCTCGCCGGGCTGCCGGCGTCGAGCCGCCGCTCGCCCCCCTTGCCGAGGACCCGCGCCACGGGCGGGGCCGCCAGGCGGACGATGTAGACGTCCCGGCCGTCCTTGCCGGAAGCCGGGGCGTCCTTGGCGGCGGCCACGGGCACGGCCGGGGCGGACAGGACGAGAGCGATCAACGCGGGCAGCCACTTCGACATCGCAGAGCTCCTCAGGAAAAGAAGGGAGATTCTTCTCATTCTACTCCGAGAGGAGGTGAGCGAAAGGGCAAAAGTATTTCGCGGCGATAGAATGGAGCCAGATGCTCACCGCAATCGGGCCGGAGCTCGCGTGGCGGCTCGGCGTGCTGGCGCTCCTGGTGGCGGCGCCGCTCGCCCGGCTCGTCCTGCGCGGCCGCCGGGTCCTGGCCGCGCAAGGGGACGGGATGCTGGTGGCCTGGTTCCGGTACGCCCGGGCCTATCGCATCTTCTTCCAGGGCGGCTGGCTGGTCTGGGCCGTGGTGGTCTACGGGCTGCGCCTGCACCACCTGCTTTTGTTTGCCCTGGGCAACAGCGCCGCGCGGAACATCGCCATGGCGGCGGTCCTGGCCCTGCCGCCGACGCTCGCCTTCCTCGCGGCCCACCGCCTCACCCGGCCGGTGGTCCGGCACGTCCAGGGAACCGTCCAGGATACGGCGCCGGAGGAGACGCTGGCGGACGCGCTCCGGTTCGCCATGGGCTCGCTCTGGGTCTACCCGTTCGGCATCCTGACCGCCATGGACGTCGAGGACCGGGTGGGGCTCGGCTGGTGGTGGCTGGCCTTTGCGCTCCTGCCCGGGATCCTGATCGGCGCCTTCCGGAAGAAGCCTTCCGGCACCGAGCTGGTCCCCCAGGCCCTGTCGATCGGCGAGCTGCGCGACCGCATCTTCGAGCTTGCCGGCCGGGCCGGGGTCGCGCTCCGGGAGATCTACGTGCTGCCCGCGGCCCGCATCCGGCTCGCGAACGCGTACGCCATCGAGGCCGACCGGATCCTGCTGACCGACTTCCTGCTCGCCCACATGACCCGCCGGGAGGTGGCGGCGATCGCCGCGCACGAGATCGAGCACCTGCGGCAGAAGGGCCGGACCCCCTGGGCCCTGGCCGGCGGCTGCATGGCCGTCTTCATCACCCTCGTGGTCCTGGTTTCCATGGTGGACGCACTGGAGTCATCGCTCGGAGCGCTGCTTCAGCAGTTCGAGCACCCCACGGGCCCGCTCTGGCCGTTCCCGCTTCTGCTCCTGACCTGGGTGTTCCCGTCCACCTTCCACTCCCGGCGCCAGGAGATGAAGGCCGACGCGGGCTCCGCCGGGCTGACCGGCGATCCCGAGGCCCTGATCAGCGCGCTCGTGCGCCTCGCCCGGCTCCACCTGCTGCCCATGCGCTGGAGCTTCCTGGAAGAGATGCTGGCCACCCACCCCTCGACGGACCGGCGGTGCAAGGCCCTGGCAAAGCGCTTCGGCGTCCCTCGGGACCGCCTGGAGCGGCTCCTGGCCGGCGAGGGGATCGAGGACGAAGCCTCCGAGGCCGGAGACCGCTTCGAGCTGCCGGCGGCCGTGCTCTCCCCGGACCGGCTGTTCACCTCCCGGGTCAAGTCGCGGGCGGTCTGGGCGCTGTTCTGGGCGTACTTCCTCCCCGCCCTGGGGGTTTCGCTCGGGACGGCGCTCGTCGTGCGGCAGGCCGGCCTGGAAGGAGGAGCGGCCTGGGCGGCCTATTTCGTCGGGCTCGTGCTGGCCACCGTCGTGACGACGCTCGCGGTCGACCGGCTGTCCCTGCTCGGCTACCGGCAGGTCGGAGACCAGCTCGCCGCCCGGCTGGAATCCGAGGGCCTCTCTCCCGGAGCGTTCGACGCCGTCTTTGCCGGCTTCGCCCCCCACGGCGACATCCGGCTGTACGAGGGCCACACCGTCTGGGACCTGGGCTTCGCCTACCTCGGGGTGGACGGGCTGGCCTATGCCGGCGACCAGGCGCGCTTCCGCATCCCGCGCCGCGACGTGCTCGCGGTTCGCCCCGGCCGGCAGTCCGGCTTCTGGCTGCCGGTGCCGGACCTGCGCGTGGACTGGCGCGACGCCGATGGAACGGTCCGGCGGTTCCGCCTGCGGAGCGCGGCGGGCTCCCTGCTCGAAATCCGCCGGGCGACCCGGCTCCTGGGCCGGAGACTGGAGACCTGGCTGGGAGGAGAAGACGGACCGGAGCTGCCCGAGGCCCTCCGGGATCTGCCGCTCCCGCCGACGGCCGAGGTGACCAGCCAGCCGCTGCGAGAGAGCGTGACCTTCCGGCAGGTGTTCTTCGCCTCCTTCCTCTATTTCCTGGTGACGTGCTTCCTCGGCCAGTTCCTGGACCTGGAGCTGGAGGCGCTCCGCGCGGCCCTCGCCGCCGGAGTGTTCGTGCCGGTCCAGTACATCCCGCATCTCCTGAGCCGAAAAGACCGATCGTTCCCGGCGTAGCCGGAAGGGTTCCCGGCGGTTTGGGAAGGGTTCCTGGCGTGGCTGGGAGGGTTCCCGGCGCGACCGGGAGGGTTCCCAGCGTGGCCGGGAGGGTTCCTGGCGTGGCCGGAAGGGTTCCCAGCATGGCCGGAGGGGTTCCCAGCGTGGCCGGGAAGGTTCCCGGCGTGGCCGGAAGGGTTCCTGGCGTGACCGGGAGAGTTCCCGGCATGGCCGGAACGGTTCCCGGCGCGGCTGGAACGGTTCCCAGCGCGGCCGGAAAGGTCCCCGCCGCGGCCGGAAGGGTCCCCGGCGCAGCAAGAAGAGGGCACCCCCTTCCGCCCAGCCGCGCCGAATGGAGGAGAAGGATCTTCTGGAGGTGACGGAGAGGAGGCATTCCGCTCCATGTCCTTCAGATGTACCATATTTTCGGCAACATTGATTCCGTCGCGCTCCGGATCAGCCATGGACCAGAAACAGAAAGGAGAGTCAACATGAAAACGCTCGTGTTCTCCGTCCTGCTGCTCTTCTGCTCGAGTGCACTCCTTGCCCAAAAGCAGGAGTCGAAGGCCACGACGCCGCTGCTGACGGCGATCGAGACGGCGGCGAGCGGCCTGCCGGACATCCCGGCCTCCCTGGGGATTCCCGCTCCACAGCCGAAGACCTGCACCGCGAATCAGACCTGTCCGGTCACGGGTTGCCTCATCGCCTGTATGGGTGACGTCACCTGCACGGTCGGCAGCAACTCGGTCACCTGCGATGGGAACACGACGTCCTGCCCGTATCCATCCTGCGTTCCGCCCGCAACCTGCGTTGACCCCTGCAGCTACTGCCAGTGCCGGGCTGCCGGTGGTGGGTCGCATTTCTGTGTGGTCAGCTTCTGCTGGGACAGCTAGTGCCCTGTCACGCCTGAAAAAGAATGGGATCGATCCTTCCATGTAGGGGCACCCCTTGTGGGTGCCCTGGGAGGGGCTAGCCAAGGCGTTGAAGCCAGGGAGCGGGCCGCCGCCGCTCGCGCCACGGGTTAAAATCACGTCCGGACTCTTCCGGAGGTGGCAATGCGCGATCCACGGCGGTGGATGGTCTTCCTGTTCCTGGTGCCGACCGTGGCGTATGGCCAGACGGTTCCGTCGATCGCCTCCGGGTTCGGCGCCGCGGAGCTGGCCTGGCGCTTCGGGCTGATCGGGGCGCTGGTGCTGGCGCCGATCCCGCTGCTCCTGCGGCGGGGCCGGCGGGTGCTCGCGGCCGAGGGCGAGGCTCGCCTCGGCGCCTGGTTCGACTACTGGCGGGCCTACAGGGCAATCCACCTGGGCGGCTGGCTGCTCTGGGTGGTGGGCTTCTATGCCCTGCGCCTCGACGAGTGGGTCGCCGCCGTCGCGCCCAACGCCTTCATTCATCAAATCCGGCTCTTCGTGCTGCTCCTGGCGCCGCCGGCCTTGGTCTTCCTGGTTGGCCACGAGCTGGCCCGGCCGGTGCTCGAGCACGTCCATGAGATGGCCCGGCCGCGCAGGGAGGCCCGGCGCGAGGCGCTCAGCTACCTGCTCCTCGCAATGGTGCCCTTCTCCTTCACCCTGGTCGGCGTGGCGTCGGTGCGGGACAGC
>DATANP010000068.1:0-3243 GCA_036266195.1 Thermoanaerobaculia bacterium
GGAGGACTTCAAGTTCTCCGCCGCTCATTTCACGCTGTTTCCAGGAGGCCACGCGGAGCTGCTCCACGGCCACAACTACCGGGTCCGCGTCGAGCTGTCCGGCGCCGGGCTGGACGAGGAGGGGCTCCTGGTCGATCTGGAGTCGTTCAAGAAGAGGCTGCGCGCGGTCTGCGCCGGTCTCGACAGCCGGACGCTCCTGCCCGGAGAGAGCACGCGGCTCGACTGGCACAGGAGTACTGCTGGCAATACTGGGTCCATCGAGGTGCGCTGCGGCGAGAGGCTCTACCGCTTCCCCGAGGAGGACACGCTGGTGCTCCCCCTGGCCAATACCTCCATGGAGCTGCTCGCCCGGATGATCTGGCAGGATCTCGCCGCCGGCCTGGCCGGCACTCAGGTGGACATCCTGGCGGTTTCGGTGGAGGAGTCGGCCGGGCAGCGGTGCTGGTACGAGTCCGGACTACCCTAGACCGGCATCTCGCGGCCTTTCCAACTCGCCAGCCGGCCGCGTCGGCGGTCGAGCGCTCCCAGGGCCAGCGCGGCCGCGAGCAGCAGCGCGTCGGCGGGGTAGAGCAGGCTCCAGGCCCGTCGCTCGGTCCGGAGCACGGCCGCCGCCGCCACCCCCGCGCTCCATAGGAGGGTGGCTTCCACCGCGCGGCCGGACGCCAGGAAGCCTACGAGAGCCACGGCCGGGAGGAGCAGGGCTCCCAGGATTCCGATCATCCGGGCCGGATGCGGCCCGAACAGCCCGCCCAGGTTCCGCCGCCAGCCGCGCCAGGTCTCTCCAAAGCCCCGGTACATGCGCACCCGCAGCTCCGGTGCGCGGAAGAAGGCGGTCCGCAGGCCATGCCTGCGCAGGCGGGCGACGATCGCCACGTCGTCGATGGGCTCGCTCCGGATGGGCTCGAACCCGCCGCAGGCCTCCCAGGCCTCGCGGCGGAGCAGGAGGAACTGTCCGTTCGCCACCGCCGGTCCGGAGCCGGAGCCCGCCGGGCGCCAGTCGCCGAGCAGGATGTCGAGGAGGGCGAAGACCGCCGGGGTCAGGAGCGCCTCGCCGGGGCCGCGCGCTTCCTGGGTGCCGGCCAGGGAGATCGCGTCGAGCCCCTGCTGCCGGGCGGCGGCCAGGGAGCGGGCGAGCAGCTCGGGTCCATGCCGGGTGTCGGCGTCGGTGAGCAGGACCCAGGGCGTTTCGAGTCTTCGCCAGCCACAGTGCAGGGCGTGAAGCTTGCCTCGCCAGCCGGGCGGCAGGGGATCGGCCGTGACCAGCTCCAAGCGCGGCTCGCCGGAGGCCTTTTCGGCCACGAGCCGGCCGGTGCCGTCGGTCGAGCCGTCGTCGATCACCCGCACCCGGGGGCGGGCGGTCTGGGCGAGGAGGGTCTCGACGCAGGGGAGGACGTTGGCGGCCTCGTCGCGGACCGGGAGCAGGACCGTGCAGTCGGGATGGTCCGGATCGGGAGGGGGCAGGACGGGGGCGGCCCGGCGCTGCTCCTCCGTCCTCAGCGCGAGCCCCAGCAGGCCGGCGCCGAGGAGGAGGGCAAGGATCAGGGCGGGTGTCATCCGGGGCTAGGGAGCCTGGGCTTCGACCCGTTCGCTCAGCTTGGATTCGACCTCGCCGGGCATCGGGAAGCGGTGGGCCTGCTTCTTGGAGAAGATCAGCTCGTTGTCGATGGTGACTTCGAAGACGCCCCCGCGGCTCCGGATCAGCTCGCTCTTGATGCCGAACTGGCGTTCAATCTCCGCCGCCAGACTGGCGGCGCGAGGGTAGTAGTTTCACATCGTGCAGTATTCGATGCTCACCTTCTTCATGCCGATCTCCTTTCATGGACGATTGTAGTACAAGCCGTCCGCACTCCTTGCGGATCCCTCATTGCAGATCCTGGACCAACGCTGTACTGCTCCGTTGAAGAGAGGAATGAAACGGACGAACCCCACGTTAGGGGCCTATAAGTGCCTGTCGAGGCCGAAACGTGACACGCGCGACAAATTTTCCTGGATTTTCCCGTCGACCTGAGTATAATCGAGATTGTTCAACCATCGCTCTTTTTCATGAATTTCGCCGAGACACCGGTCAGACGGGCGGTCGGGTAAGGCCAAAAGAGAGTGTCACGGTTGGGACGAGTGCAGACACGTAGTAATACAACGCTTGAGTACATTGCCGAAGCCGGGCCGAACGGCACGGACGGAAGCAAACCAGATACGGGGCAGTCATAACATCATGACCTTTGGAGGTAAGAAGATGAAAGGCGAGGCGCCCACGATGTCGTCGAAGGAAATGGCCCAGATCCGGCAGAACCTTGAGGGGACACCGGATATCGAGGAGGCGGCGGAGCTCATGAACCTGGCCGGGAACTCGACCCGGCTCAAGCTCCTCTACCTGCTCGACAACATGAAGGAGCTGTGCGTGTGCGATCTGGCGGAGATGCTCGGGGTGTCGGTTTCGGCCGTCTCCCAGCACCTGGCCAAGCTGAAGGCCTACGGCCTGGTCGCGCCGCGTCGCGACGCTCAGACGATCTACTACCGTCTGACGGAGCACGTGTTCAACGCCAAGCTCCGCGACAACTTCTTCAAGCAGTTCCAGGTCTGATCCCGGACCCGGGCTGGACAAGACGCGACGAGCGGCCGGCGCCCCGGTCGCTCGTTTTCGCTTTTAGGGGTCCGTCAGAAGGGCTTGAACGCCATCAGGAAGATGAGGATGAAGATCAGGGTGGCGTTGACATGGGTGAGGATGGCCGGCAGTTTGGCCTGCTCCACGGCGCGCAGCTCGGGCGTGGGCGCGCCCGCGGTGGCGGCGGCCTCGACGGCGTTCCTCGCCCGGCGGACGCCGGGGAGCTGGACGAACAGGATGCCCGCCAGCAGGATGAAGTAGAGGAGCGCCGAGACCTTCACCCATCCGGGCAGGAAGCCGATGCGGAAGGCGTGGAGGAGGTAGAAGCCGAGCGCGCCGGTGAACAGGGCTCCGGGCACCACGAACACGGTCATGAGCCGCCACGCGAGGCGGAGGCCGAAGGCGCGGCTGGCGAGGTCGCCGTCGATGCGCTTGAGCTGCGCGAAGATGACGGCGCCGGCGAGCACCCCGGCCGACAGCCAGATGGCGCCGATCAGGTGCAAGGTCCACATCCAGGGTATGAACATCTTCCAGGCTGGCATAGGGCGATCTCCCTCTTAGTCTTCTGAGTCGCGGCACTCTATCACTGGAGAGTGCCGGCTCGCCCCTCAGGTGGGACCCTCGGATAGAATGAAACCCTT
>DATANP010000069.1:0-12685 GCA_036266195.1 Thermoanaerobaculia bacterium
TCAAGCGCCTGGGCTACGACAAGGAAGAGATCCGGGCGATCGTCGAGCACATCGACGAGCACGACACGATCGAGGGCGCGCCCTTCCTCAAGGAGGAGCACCTGGCGGTCTTCGACTGCGCCTTCAAGCCGGCCAAGGGCTCGCGCTCGATCCACTACAAGGGTCACCTCAAGATGCTGGCCGCGGTCCAGCCGTTCATCTCGGGCGCGATCAGCAAGACGATCAACATGCCGGAGGAGTCGACGCCGGACGAGATCATGCAGGCCTACATCGAAGGATGGGAGATGGGGCTCAAGGCGGTGGCGATCTACCGCGACAACTGCAAGCGCAGCCAGCCGCTGTCCACCAAGAAGGCCGAGAAGGAGGCGGTCGCTCTCACGGCCATCACGGGGGTGCCGATCCAGGAGCGCCGCGCCGTGCGCCGCAAGCTGTCGGACGAGCGCCAGGCGATCACGCACAAGTTCAAGATCAACGAGCACGAAGGCTACCTGACGGTCGGCCTGTACGAGGACGGCCAGCCGGGCGAGATCTTCCTGGTGATGGCCAAGGAGGGCTCGACGATCTCGGGCCTGATGGACGCCTTCGCCACCTCGATCTCGATCGCGCTTCAGTACGGAGTGCCGCTCCAGACCCTGGTGGACAAGTTCAGCCACACGCGGTTCGAGCCCTCGGGCTTCACCAAGAACCCGGAGATCCCGATCGCCAAGTCGATCACGGACTACATCTTCCGCTGGCTGGCCTCGAAGTTCCTGAACCGGGAGCAGAAGGAGGCGGCGGGGGTCATCCTGCGCGACGAGCCCATCCCGTCGGTCCCCCTGCTGGGCGGCGGACGCCTGGAGCCGGTCGCCGAGGTGGTGTCCGAGTCCACGACCAAGGTCACGTTCCTCTACCAGCAGGATGCCCCGAGCTGCCACGACTGCGGCTCGATCATGGTCCGCAACGGCAGCTGCTACAAGTGCCTGAACTGCGGATCCACCAGCGGTTGCAGCTAGGCACCTCGCGCCAGGAGGGTGTCTGTTTCGAGGGGGGTGCGGGAATCCGCGCCTCCCTCTTTTTGTTCCCGGCGGTGGAGGAGCTACCACCCATGACCGTGTTTCGTCTCAATCGCCCGTCCATCCTGATGGCCGTCCTGGCCGTCCTGCTGATCTCCTGCGGCGCGAGCGCCGCCGACCGGCCGTCGGCCAAGGACATCGACTTCCGCCTGAAGACAGTGGATGGCCGCAAGCTCGGCCCGAAGGACTTCAAGGGCCAGGTCGTGGTGGTCGACTTCTGGGCCACCTGGTGCCTCCCCTGCCATCTGCAGGCGCGGGTGCTCGAGCCGCTCCACCAGGAGTACAAGAGCAAGGGGGTCCAGTTCCTGGCGGCGAACTCCGGGGAGGACGAGAAGACGGTGCGCAGCTTCCTCAAGAGCAAGCCGTTCCCGTACCCGGTGCTCCTCGATCCGGACAACAAAGTCTCGGAGCAGCTCGGCATCATGTCGCTCCCGACGCTGCTGGTGATCGACAAGACGGGGAAGGTCAGCTACTTCCAGGCGGGTGTGGCGGACGCTCCGACGATGCGGAAGATCCTCAAGCAGGCGGGGGCGGCGTAGCCCCTCACCCCCTGGCCCCCTCTCCCATCCCCTCCCGGCCGCCGGGAGAGGGGGAACCTGTCTGAGGCTGAGAGGCCGGATCGCAGCGATCTCGTACCAGAAGCGTTCCCCCTCTCCCGGGCGGGGGGGGGGCGATGGGAGAGGGGGACAGGGGGTGAGGGGTCCCTTTACTTGAGCACCACCAGCGCCACGCGGCGGTTCTGGGACCGGCCTTCGCGGGTGCTGTTGTCGGCGACCGCCGCGGTCTCCCCATAGGAAATCACGTTGATGCGGTGAAGCGGGAACTGGTGCTGCTGACTGAGATAGCGGCGCACCGCCTCCGCCCGCAGCAGGCCGAGCTCCTCGTTGTACTTCTCCGAGCCCACGCTGTCGGTGTGACCCTGGATCTCGATGTAGACCCCCTGGTTCTCGGCCTTGAGCTGCGACGCGAACTCGTCGAGCGCCGCCTTGGCCTCGGGCGACAGGTCCGAGGTGTCGAAGCCGAACTTCACCTTCTCGTCGGTGAGCACGGTCTCGTAGAGCAGCTTGCCCTCGGCGAGCTTGCCCGCGTCCATGGCGCGCTGGAGCGCTTCCTGGGCGGTCTTCGAGACCTCGCCGATCTTCTGTTCGTGCGTGTCGAGGCGGGTCTGCGCCTGCTCGACCTGGCCCTGGACCTCGTCGACCCGGGTACCGACGGCGCCGGTCTCCTGGCGGACATATTTCTTGGTTGCGCATCCGGTGGCGGAAAGGGCCAGGATGAGCGCCAGAGCAATGAACCACAGCTTGTTGCGCATGTGAGTCCTCCTTGGCAGTAGTTGGGAGCCTCCCCGCGCGGGGTCGGCCCTGTCGATGAGTCCTTCGGATCAGCCGCCGGCACTGTGAGCGGCAGGCGGCGGTCCCTTGTATCCGCGCCGGAACAGCACGGTGCGGTCGCCCGACTTGACCTCCACCTTCACGTCCCGCTGGCTCGACTTGCCTTCGCCGGTCGGAAAGCCCAGCACGTACTGGTGCCGGAGGTCGCTCAGGATGGCGGTCAAGGCGTTCTGCAAATCGTTCATGTTCGCGATGGCGTAGTACCGCCCGCCGGTCGTCGCGGCCAGCAGGCTGAGCACGTCGGCATAGCGGTAGATCTTCTCTCCCTTGTCGGAAAGCTCGTACGGGTTGCCCGTGCCGAGCCCGACCACGTAGACCGGGAGTTGCGCCTGGCGCACGATGGCCCGCGCCTGCTCGGGCGTGATGCGGCTCGCGTTGTCGACGCCGTCGGTGATCAGCAGGGCGAACCGCTTCGGGTTGTGCCCCTCGTTGGAGAGCGACGGCACCCAGGCCACCGCGTCGTGAAGAGCAGTCGTGCCATAGCCCTTCCAGGAGCCCACCGCCTCGCGCAGCACGCCCAGGTCCGAGGTGAACGGCACGTCCACCTGGCCCTGCCCGCTGGCGAAGGTCGCGATGGCGAACTCGTCGCCCTTCATGGACTTGTCCAGGAAGAAGCGTACGGCCTCGCGGCTCGCCTCCAGGCTCGTCCCTTCCATGCTGCCGGAGACGTCCTGGAGGAAGACGATGCTCGCGGGCGCGTCCGAGCGCCGCTCGAAGCTGTCGATCTTCACCGGCTTGCCGTCCACCAGGAGCCGGAAGTCGTCCTCGTCCAGCCGGTCGGCGTATCCCGCGCCGGACCGGACGACCAGCGGCACCAGGACATATCCGACCGAGACCTCCTCCTCGAAAGACGGAGGCGCGGGCTCGGTCGGCTGAGCACCCACCGGAGCCGCCAGAATGGCGCCCAGGAGGAGCCCTGAGAGCAGGGGCCGGGGGAAAAGTAGAGGCCATCTCATAGCGTGGGCTGGTTGGTGCAAAACGTGGACCATCCGTGGCATGATGCTGATTCCAAAGGGAGCCCCCTTGTCATGAGAGACACCATGAGGACACCATGAGCGACTCCATCGACATCCGGAACATATCGATCAAATGCGGACATTGCAATACGTACCAGACTCTCTCGGGCTTCGCCCGGCGGGAGGACTGGAACGTCTACACCTATGAGTGCGAAAACGACGTCTGCGACCCGAACGTCACGCGGACGCTGCTGGAGGTGCCCCGGCACCTGGACGTGTTCGCCCGGCGTGACCCCGAATGGCGCGGAGGCGGGCGCCACGGGGAGGAAGGAACGGGCGAGGAGGAGCCGTAGGCTAGCGCCGGGCCGAGCCGGCCGATGCCACCCGCGCCACGAGGTCGGCCAGGGCGGCGTCGGGCTGGCCGCTCTCGCCCTTGAGCTGCAGCTCGGTGTCGAGCACGTCGGCGGGCAGGCGGGCGAGCATGGCCTCGGGCAGGCGCGAGGCGGCCAGATAGGCCTTGTGCAGCCGGAACGGGTGGAGGCCGGCGAGCGGGTTCTTGCCGCCGCCGGGCATCTCGCCCTGCAGTGCCGGCGCCAGGCGGTCGCGGAAGCGGGCGAAGTTGGGTTCCCCGCCCGGCACGCGGATGGCGCGCATCATGCCGCGGATCGCGGCGAGCTGCCGGCAGAAGCCGGAGAACAGCGCGAAGAAGGTCAGCCGGGCGGCCAGGGGATCGTCGGCGGAGGTCAGGAGCCGGTGGAGACGATCCAGGGCCTCACCCGTGCGACCGGTCGCCACGGCGTCCATGAGCTGCCAGACGTCCTCCTCCCCCCGGTCCTCCACGTTGTGCTCCACGAGCTTGCGGGTGATCCGGGGCTCACCCGCTCCTTGGACCAGGTTCGCGAGCTTCCGGTACTCGCCGGCCAGCCGGGAGGTCGAGTCCGCGTCGATCGCGGTCTCCCGGCCCCGGCCGTCCCCCTGCTTGCGCAGGGTGCGGCGGGCGAGCTCGGAGAGCGCGTCCAAGGCGATCGCCACGCCGGTCTGGCGCTCCAGCTCCTCGGCGATCGGCTCCAGCCCCTGGAAGCCGCTGCGGTCGGCCTCGACGCTCCCCACGCCCAGCACGGCGTTCCGCTCCTCCAGCAGCCTGACGACCGGATGATCGACCGCCACGGAGCGCTCGGCCAGGAGAAGGACGTGGCCGTCCGGGAGGCCGCCGCGGATGGCGTCGGCCAGCTCGGTCAGGTCGCCCTGGCCGATCCCCTGGATGCCTTCGCGCACCGCGGCGTCGAGGAGCGCGGCGAGGTTGGTCCGCAGCTCCTCCACCTGCTTCTTGCCGCGGGCCCGTCCCCCTTTGGCCCGGCGGTCGCCTTCGAAGGCCCAGACCGGCAGGGCGGCCAGTACCTTCTCCGGAGAGCCGGAGCCCGGCGCGACGTCGAAGAGATGAAGGGCCTGGACGAGCCGCGAGGCCGCCTGGCGCTCCTTCGTACCCAGGGCATCCCGGGAGGCCAGGGGGAGGACCTCGGCCGCGTCGTCGATCAGGCCGGCGGCGGCGTTGCGGTCGGCGAACACGGCGGTGTCCAGGGCCAGGAGCACCTTGGCGCCGCCGAAGAGCGAGTAGGTCCGGAGGTCCTGGAGGATCGGCGAGAGCGACGACGGATGGCGATGGATCTCCACCCGGTCCTTGGGAAGACCATGGGCCTCGGCGAGAATCTGGGCGGCGCGCACGGCGGCCGGCTCGGCGAGCACGAGGTCGCCGTGCACCAGGCAGACCTGCGGCCCGCTTTGTCCGGGCCGGGCGAGGCGGGAGAGGAAACTGTCGACGGCCGTCGTCATCTCGTCAGGAGGCTTCTTCGATCATCCCCCGTTCCACCAGCTCCTGGCAGTCGATGCAGAAGCGCGTCCAGGGGACCGCCTCCAGCCGGCGCGGGTTGATCGGCCCGGCGCAGTTGGCGCAGCGGCCGTAGCTCCCCTCGTCCATCCGCCGCAGCGCGTCCTCGATCTGCAGCAGGCGCTGCCGCTCGGAGTCGGACAGCGAGAACATCAGCTCCCGGTTGTAGTGGTTGTTCGCCCGGTCGACGATGTCCTCGGTCCCGTCGTCGGCGGACTCCTGGCCGGCGCGAACGTCCTGGTTGTACAGGTCGTACATCTCCCGCCGCTGGTCCAGAAGCCGGGTCCGAAGGGCATCGAACTGGCCCTGGTCCTGAGGGACCTCAGCGGCGGAGGGAGTCTTGGCCTTCTGTGTCTTGGCCACGCTTGCGATCTCCTTTCAACGCTTCGTAAAACACACACCCGGAGTTACAGGGGTTCGCGATGATAGCTCATTCCGGCCTCGATGGTGAGGGTTCGGAAGAGTTGTTCATATAGCACGGCCCGTGCCAGCTCGTGAGAGAGGGTGAGCCGGCCCAGGGAAAGGACCCACCGGGCCTCCTCCAGCACCGCCGGATCCAGCCCCAGGTCCGAGCCGATGACGAAGACGACCGGGTGCGGCCATTCGGCCTTGATACGGGTGAGACGCTCGGCCAGTTGCGAGGAATCGACGATCTCGCCGCGGCTGTCGAGGGCGATGGGCCAGGACGGGCGCGGCAGGGCGGCGAGCAGGGCCTGGCCCTCGACGCGCAGGCGCTGCGGGTCGTCGGACGAGGCCTTCGCCTTGACAGGGACGTCCCGGAGCGTGGCCATGTGGCCGATCTTGCGCCGGTAGGTGGAGCAGATCTCCTCCCAGCCGGAGCGATGGTGGCGTCCCGCCCAGAGGATCACCAGCTCGCGCGCCACGTCTCAGCCGACCGCGGTGTCGTCGGCATCCCAGCCGTCCTGACCCTTCATGTACTCGTTCCACTCCTCCATGTAGCCGAGGGTGCGGAGGTCGCGCATGCGGTCGAGGAAGATGATGCCGTTCAGGTGATCGTACTCGTGCTGGACGATGCGGGCCTCGAAGTCGCTGGCCACGTAGTCCAGCGGCCGGCCGTCGCGGTCCAGGCCCTGGACGCGGACGCTCAGGTGGCGCGGCACCATGCCGCGGAGGTCCGGGATCGACAGGCACCCCTCCCAGTCGTAGACCAGCTCCCGGGCATGGGGGGTGATCATGGGGTTGATGACCACGTGGAGCGGGATGTCCGGGTGGCGCTCCGGGTGGCCCTCCGCGGCATAGACGAAGATCTGGTATCCCGCCCCGAGCTGCGGAGCGGCCAGCCCGACGCCGCGGGCGCCGTGCATGGTCTCGACCATGTCGTCGATGAGCTGCTGGATCTCGGGCTCGCGGATCTTCCCGGGCTCGACGGGCCTCGCAGGGGTCCGCAGAGCGGGGTGACCGAGCCGGACGATGGGCAGGACGGGCATGGCATACGCTCCCAGGAAAAGGTCGACAGTCGGCGGGCATTATAGCCTGTGCTATCGTCAGGATCTCTGACGCGGAGGAGCCGATGCGAGGGACGCGCGGGAGCACGACGAGCCTGTACGGACAGCCGGAGCCCCGGGTGGCGCCCTGGGTCAAGGGTCTTCTCGTGGCCGGGGCCGCGCTCGGAGTGCCGGCGCTGGTGAGCACGGTGATCCGCCGCCGCGCCGAGCCGCCCGCTCCGCCGCGCTGGGGCCGGGCGCACCGTTACGCGGGCCGGCACGGGGAAATCGTCTTCCAGGAGCTCGGCCTGCGCCAGGGAGATCGGCCGCCGATCGTCCTCCTCCACTCGTTCGGGCCCGGCCACGACTCCAGCGAATGGCGCGCGGCCGCGGAGCGCCTGGCCGAGCGCCATGCGGTCTACGCGCCGGACCTGCCGGGCTGGGGCCGCTCGGCGCCGCCGCCCCGGGGTGCCTGGAACCCGTCCTTCTATGTCGAGATCCTCCAGGCGTTCCTGGCCGGCGTGGTGGGCGAGCCCGCGGTGCTGGTGGCTTCGGGCCTGACCGCGGCCTATGCCGTGCGGGTCGCCGCCGAGAGGCCCGGCCTGCTCCAGGCGCTCGTGCTGGTCTCCCCTCTCGGGCTGGATGGTATTGGCGGCAGGGACGGCGAGCCCTTCCTGGGCCGGCTCCTGCGGCTGCCGGTCCTGCGCGACACGGTCCTCGACCTCCTGACCAGCCGGTCGGCCATCACCCACCACCTGCGCAAGGAGGTCTACGCCGCGCCGGAGCGGGTGGACGCCGCGCTCCTCGACCATCACTACCGGGCGAGCCATGTCGGCCGTTCGCGGCACGCCCTGGCCGCCTACCTGTCCGGCGACCTCGGAGACGACGTCGCCACCGTGCTGCCGGAGATCGGCATCCCGGTCTGGGTGGCCTGGGGTCGGAAATCCGGCATGCCCCCGGTCGAGGACGCCGACCGCTGGCTGCACCGCCTCTCCCACACCGCCGAGCTCGAGGTCTTCGAGACCGCCGGAGCGCTGCCGCACGCCGAGGCGCCCTCGGCGTTCTGCCGCTCGCTCGACCGGTTCATCGAGGGGATCTCGGGTTAAACCGGCCGCCACCCCGGGCACGCCATCACCGGCAGCGGCGGGTACTTCAGGAACCGGGGATCCAGGTCCGCCAGGCCGCAGCGCACGAACACGCTCCGTGGAGAAGCCACCAGCCGGAGGTGCTCGCAGCTCGCACACAGCCCCGGTGACGCGGAAAGCCGCGCGAGCAGGCTGCGGTCGACAGTCTCCTCTTCCATCACACCGCCGGCTGGAGCACGTCCAGCCGGCCCTCCGACAGCGCCTCCATGGCCACGGTCGGCCCGACCAGGATGACCTGGTCGCCCTCCTGGAAGACCGTGTCGCCGAGCGGGATCACGGTCTGGTTCCGGCGCCGGATCTCCAGCACGCGGGCGCCCAGGGTCTGCGGCAGCCGGGCCTCCGTCAGCGACTTGCCGACCAGTTGCGGCGGCACCGGTACCAGGCGCACCGAGAAGTCGGGCGGCAGGTGGACGTACTCGCGGCTCCTCTGGTCCCCCCGGCCCGACACGAACGTGGCGAGCAGCGCCGGCCTGCCGAGCACCTCCTGCGCGTAGACCGCCAGCACGTCGCGCTTGCCGATCACCCCCACGAACCGGCCGTCCGCGTCCACCACCGGCAGGCGCTCGAACTCGCTGCGGGCGAAGTACTCGGTCGCCCGGTGCAGCCGCTCGTCGCTGCGGATCACCCGGTCCACGGGCAGCATCAGGTCGTGCGCCACCACCGCGGTCAGCACGTCCGGGTTGTCCAGGCTGTGCTTGATGTCGTGCAGCGAGATCGCACCCTTGAGCTTGCCGTCCACCCCGACCACGAAGAGCCGCTGGCGGCTGGTGGACAGGAAGCGGTCCACCACCTTGCGATAGGGGTCCTCGGGCCGCAGCGTCTCCGGGTCCTCTTCCAGGAGGGACTCGGCCTTGAGGCTCGCGAGCACCGCCTCCTCCATCCGCCACGGCAGCTCGACCCCCTTGTGGGTCAGCCCCTCGGTGTAGATCGAGGGCGGGTGCAGCCGGCGCGACACCAGGCTCGCCAGGATCGAGGCCACCATGAGCGGCAGGATCAGGTTGTAGTTGCCGGTGAACTCGAACAGGATGAGGATGGCGCTGATCGGCGCATGGCTGGTGCCCGCCATGATCGCCGCCATCCCCACCGCGGCATAGGCCCCGTACGGCGACGCCACGTGCGGCCAGAGCAGATGAACCCACCAGCCGTACGCGCCGCCGATCAGCGATCCGAACAGGAGCGACGGCGTGAACATCCCGCCGGCCCCGCCGCCGCCCCGGGTGAGCGACGTGGTCACCAGCTTGGCCAGGGCAAGCCCGAGCAGCAGCAGGACCGTGAAGTCGCCCGGCAGCGCGATCTGCTCCGGCATCTTGAGCTTGCTGGCGAGCGCCAGGTTGATCGTCTCGTACCCCCGCCCCAGCGCGTAGGGCACGTAGACCCCGATCGCCCCGACCAGGGCGAAGGCGATCACCGGCCGCAGCGGCGCGGGCAGGTGCTTGAACAGCCCCGACCCGGCGCGGATGCCGAGCATGAACGCCACCGAGGCCAGGGCGCCGACGATGCCGAGGCCCGCATAGAGCAGCATCTCCCAGGGGCTCTGCAGCTCGAACGACGGCGCCGCATAGAGCGGCACGTTGCCGGAGAGGGCCCGGGCGATCAGCGTCGCGATCACCGAGGAGACCACGATCGGACCGAAGATCTCCAGCGCGAAGTTCCCCAGGATCACCTCCATGGCGAACAGCGCGCCGCCGATCGGCACGTTGTAGGTCGCGGCCAGACCGGCTGCCGCGCCGCAGCCCACCAGGATCTTCACCCGGTGCGGGGGGAGGCGCAGGCGCAGCCCCGTCCACGAGGCGATCATGCCGCCGAGCCGGATCATCGGACCCTCCCGGCCCAGCGACCCGCCGCTGCCGACCGTGACCACCGCGGCCACCGCCTCGACGATCACCGGCCGCGGCCGGATGCGCCCTCCGGACAGCGCCACGGCCTCGATCAGCGAGCCCATGCCCTCGCCGCCTACGGACTGTTTGCCCAGCCAGATGATCAGGCCCACCACCACTCCGCCCGCGGCCAGCGCCGCCACCACCCTCCAGGGGGGCACCTCGCGGGCGATGGCCAACAGCTCTCCGGAACGGCCCCAGAGCACGCGCTGGACGCCGCCGATCAGCAGGTCCGTGGCCAGTCCCAGGACGCCGGCGACCAGGCCGACCAGGACGATCACGAAGAAGAAATACCGGTCCTCCCGGGTGGCCAGGCCGAAGCGCCGGGCCAGCGTGAAGTCCAGGGGCCGGACCCACTCCCGCACGCGGCGGAGCCAGGCTGCGGATCGCACCTCCATGGAGCGGACTGTATCAGGGGCTTGCGATGGGCGGTCCCTTAAGCCCTCTTCCATAAATATGCTAATTGGCGTATGATCCACACCGAGGTCGCCTGCGGGCGATCCAGCCCTTCCGGGGGTCCGCCGGCGTCGTCCGCCGCCGGTCTTGGAGCCCCCACGGCGGAAGTCGCGCCCCGCGGTACCACCTACCAGCCAACCGCGGCAGCAAGCAGCACCGCCGCGCGCGTCAAGAACCGAGGGGACCGGGAAACCGGTCCCCTTCGCCTTTTGGAATCAGGCGCCTCGGCGCGAAGCGATCTCGGCCACTGCGGCGACATCCGGCCGCCGCTGGACCTTGCGCGACTCCGCCGGCGCGGCGAGGGTTGAGCGCGTCGCCTCCGCCCGCTTCTGCCCCATGATGCGGGCGTAGACCGAGAGCGCCTGCCCCACCACCTGGTCCATGTTGTAGTACTTGTAGGTGGCGAGGCGGCCGACGAAGTGCACGTCCGGCGTGGCCTCGGCCAGCGCCTGGTACTTCTTGTACAGATCGGCGTTCTCAGGACGCGGAACGGGATAGTACGGATCGCCTTCGGCCTGGGGAAACTCGTAGACCAGCGTGCTCTTCAGGTGCTCCTGGCCGGTGAGCCGCTTGAACTCCGTGACCCGGGTATAGAGGTGCTCGTTCGGGTAGTTGACCACGGCCACCGGCTGCGCCCACTCCTGGTTGACCGTCCGGAAGTCGAAGCGCAGCGACCGGTAGGGCAGCTTGCCGTAGCGGTAGTCGAAGAACTCGTCGACCGGTCCGGTGAAGATGAGCTTGTCGTAAGCGATCTCGTCCTTGATGTCCCGGTAGTCGCAGTTGAGCAGGATCTTGATGTTCGGATGGTCCAGCATGGCTTCGAACATCCGCGTATACCCGCGCTGCGGCATCGCCTGGTAGGTGTCCGTGAAGTAACGGTCGTCCCGGTTCGTACGGACCGGCACCCGGGACGTCACCATGGCGTCGAGCTGCGACGGGTCGAGGCCCCACTGCTTGCGCGTGTAGCCGCGGAAGAACTTCTCGTACAGCTCCCGGCCGACCCGGGCGACCACCACGTCCTCCGAGGTGCGGATCGACTCCCGCGTCTCCGCCATCGAGGCGAAGAAGTCCTCCACTTCCATACTGTTGAGCTTCAGGCCGTAGAGCTGGTTGATCGTGTCGAGGTTGATCGGGATCGGCACGAGCTGGCCGTCGACGCTCGCCCGCACCCGGTGCTCGTACGGGCGCCACTCCGTGAACGTGGAGAGGTATTCGAACACCTCCCGGGAGTTGGTATGGAAGATGTGCGGGCCGTATTTGTGGATCAGGATGCCGGCGTCGTCGTAACAGTCGTAAGCATTGCCTCCGATGTGGGATCGGCGGTCCACCAGCAGGACCTTCTTGCCCGAGCCGCGCGCCAGGCGTTCCGCCAGAACGCTACCCGCGTAACCCGCTCCGACAATCAAATAGTCGAACACAACCAGCTCCTTTCGAGAAATTCCAAGGTGCGCCCTGTCCGGAGCGTCGTTGGACATCCAATCAGTCAAAGAATCGGCAGGTCCCGGCCTTTGCGCCTCTCCTGCCTTGAAGCCACAGCCTCCTCGATCAGCTCGGACATCTGCTGCCAGGTCCGAGTCCACGAGCCGCGGGACAGGTGCTCGTCCACCCGCCGCAGCCAGTCCTCCCGGTCCTGGTTACCCAGAGCGCGATCGATCGCGGCCACGAACGCCTCCGGGCTGTCCGCGATCTCCACCATCCCGCTCTCGCCATAGGGCTTCACCACGTCGCGGATCGGCGTCGACACCACCGGCCGCCCCCCCGCCAGATACTCCGGCGTCTTCGTCGGGCTGATGAACCGGGTCGACTCGTTCAAGGCGAACGGCATCAGGGCCACGTCCCAGCCGGAGAGATAGGCCGGCAGCTCGGCATAGCCCTTCATGCCGAGCCAGTGGAGGTTCGGGCGCTGCGGCAGGCTCGCGGAGTCGATCTTCACCACCGGTCCGATCATCACCAGATGCCAGTCCGGGCGCGCGTCGGCGATCGCGGCCAGGAGGTCCAGGTCGAGCCGCTCGTCGATCACGCCGAAGTAGCCCATGCGCGGGCCCGGGATGCCGGCCTGGTCGGCGGGATCGGAGCGCTCTTCCCGCGCCTGCCGGAAGTGCTCCGCGTCGATGCTGCTCGGAAAGGCGTGGACCCGCGGGTGCTTCTCGCGCTTCGCCTCATAGAGGCTCTGCCCGCCGGTGAACACGAGATCGGCGGCGCCGAGCAGCCGGGCCTCCCGGTCCACCAGCTCGCGCGGAGCGCCGCGGAACAGAGACAGCTCGTCCATGCAGTCGTAGACCACGGCGAGAGGCTCGAGACCCTCCGCGAAGGGTAGCGCCATCGGGGTGTAGTACCAGAGGACGAGCTCGGAGACCTCGTGGCGGTCCAGCAGCTCGCGCAGCAGCTCGCCCTGGAGGGCCTCGGCCCGCTCCAGCGAAAGACCGCCGGGCAGGTGGGGCACGCCCAGGATGACCCCGCCCTGGCGCTCGGCCACCT
>DATANP010000070.1:0-14901 GCA_036266195.1 Thermoanaerobaculia bacterium
AGATCGCGATCGGTCACGCGAACATCTATTACGGCACGACCCCGGAGCCGTCCCAGACGGTGGCCCCGACGTGGCACGCGGAGCGCGATCTGACCGACTACAGCCCGTTGTTCCAGACCGCGCAGTCCGGCGAGACGAACCTCGGAAACCTGGTCAATTCCACCTACACCGGCATCATCGAGGGGAGCGCCCGGCTCCTGTTCTATCCCACCTCCGCCAGCGAGCCGGCGCCGTGGACGGCCGACGCGGTCCTCCCCCTGTCCACCGCTCCGGGGGGCGCCGCGCTCCTCGACACCTCCGCGAACGTCCTGGCGCCGACCTTCACCCTGCCCACTAACGTCGAAGCCGCTTATCTCGACGTGATCGCGCAGAGCCAGTCGGCCGACGAGTTCTGGTATGCCTGCGTGCCGGACGACGTCGCGGACCCGCTGTTCAGTTGCCCCGGGACGTCTTTCCGCGAGACCGAGATCACGATCGACGGCCAGCCGGCCGGCGTCGCTCCGGTCTTCCCCTGGCTGTATACGGGCGCGATCGATCCCCTGCTCTGGCGGCCGATCCCCGGCGTGCAGACGCTCAATTTCGTTCCCTACCGCGTAGACCTCACCCCGTTCGCGGGCGTGCTCAGCGACGGGCAGCCGCACCAGGTCGGCGTGCGCGTGTTCAACGCCAACCATTATTTCCTGGTCGCGGCCTCGCTCCTGCTCGATCTCGATCCGGGGACAAGCCAGGTGACGGGCGCCGTCACCCGCAACACGCTCGCCGCCGAGCCCACTGTCGCCATTCAGGAAAACCTTTCGACCGCGGACGACGGCACCGTCACCGGCACGGTGAAAACCGGGTCGCAGCGGAGCTTCACGATCGCGGGCTATGTGGACACCTCGCGCGGGCGGGTGGAGACCACGGTGCGGCAGGACCTGAGCTTCTCGAATGATCAGGAATTCGTCGTCGCCAACTCGGAATACGTGCAGAACATTGCGCAGTTGACGACGATCACCTCCGGCACGGAGCGCAGGGGGGACCGCGGCACCGTTCATACCGGGCAGCACTTCTCCTGGCCGCTGGACCTGGACATCTCGCTGATCTTCAACGACGACGGCTCGTTCTCCCAGACCACCTCGGTCGATCAGAGCTTCGAAAGCCGACAGGTCCAGGGCGCCCAGGGGAGCCCGCACCAGAGCGAGGTCTCCAACACCATGACGGGTACCGACACGCTGCTGTTCAGCCCCGCGGGAGCCCTGACCGGCTTCCAGGGCCGCTCGAGCTCGCAGACGTACCGTTCGCGGACGAGCGACGGCTATTGCTACAGCCGGACGATCACCTCGGCCGATGGGCTGCTGACGAGCATCACCGACGGGCAGGGCTGCGGCAACCACGGCAACTGAGCCGGACGAGCGCGGGTCCGGACGCCGGGCCGGGTCCGCGCTGCCTCTGCCTGAGCCGCCACAGCGTAGTAAAATACGCCCGCACCGGAAAATACAATGAAACGCACATGGACCATCCTTGGCGTAAGCGACGTTCCAGGCAGCTTCAAATGGTACCAGTCGCTTTTTGGCCAGCCCGAGACGTCTCCGGCCCATGACCACTTCGGTCAGATCCTGGATACGGATGGAACCGTTTTGCTCTGCCTTCACCAGTGGGGCGCGCACGAGCATCCATCCTTGACGAGCCCGGACAAGGCGCCACCGGGCAACGGGCTGCTCCTGTTCTTCCGCGTCGACGATTTCGACAGGGTACTGGAGAGGGCCCGCGCTCTCGTCACCCGGTTCGAAGAGGAGCCGCACGTGAACCCGAACACTCGAACAGAGGAGTTTTCTCTTCGGGATCCGGACGGATACTACGTTACGATCAGTGCCGCGTAATCTCCCGCCGCTCCGTGCGTAAAGACAGGCAGTCCGCAACGCGGCATGAGACTCGTGTCTTCTGTGGAGAGCCGACCATGACGAGAGCCAAGATTGCCGCCGGGGCGTCCGCCGCCGTGCTTGTCCTCCTCGCCTTCGCCGCCAGCCAGCGGGCCTGCGAGAAGGACGCCGACCCTGCCGCGACCTCGCCCTCGGTCACCCCCTCGCCTGCGGTTGCCTCCTCGACCCCGGCGGCGGCGGAGGAGGCCCACCCGGACTTCCTCTATGGCCGCATCGCCGCCGTTGGCGGCGCCGTCTACGAAGGGCGGCTGCGCTGGGGTGAGAAAGGCGATCAGGAGGCGTTCTGGGGCGACTATTTCAACGGCTCCAAGGCCAAAAACCCCTGGGCCGCCTATGTGCCGCCCGGACGGCTGCCCACGGAGCCTCGCCCGATCGAGGTCTTCGGAATCGAGGTCCCCATCCACCGCGAGCGCCCGATCAGCCTCGGCCGGTTTTTCATGGCGCGCTTCGGCGACATCGCGCGCATCGAGGCGCGCGGCCGCGACGTGCGGGTGATTCTCAAGAGCGGGACCGGGTTCGACCTCGACCGCTTCGGCGCCAGCGACTTCGACGACGGCGTACGGGTGTGGGACGGCAGTCGCGGCGTCATAAGCCTCGACAGTCTGGAGATCCGCACCATCCAGTTCTTCCCTGCCGCCCGGATTGGCGCCGTCCCCGGCCGGCTGCGCGGTACGGTGCGCACGCGGCAGGGCGACTTCACCGGCTTCCTCCAGTGGGACCGCGAGGCGTGCGTCGGCTCCGACGAGCTCGACGGCCGCACCGGCGACGGCAAGGTCCACCTGCGCTTCGACACCCTCCGCTCCATCGCGCGCCGCTCGCCCGACAGCGCCCAGGTGACGCTGCTCGACGGCCGCGAGATCGTGCTCTCCGGCACCAGCGAAGTCGGCAAGGACAACCGCGGGGTCTATGTGGACGACCCGCGCTATGGCCGGGTGCTGATCTCCTGGGACGCCTTCGAGCGCGTCGACTTCAGCCCCGGCGGTCCCGGCGATCCCGGCGATATTGGCCCCGCCTATGGCGATTTCCCGCCGGGTCGCCCGCTCGCGGGCAGCGTCACCACCCGCGACGGCCGCCGCCTCGCCGGCCGGCTGGTCTACGACCTCGACGAGAGCGAAACCACCGAGACGCTCGACGCCCCATCCCAGGGCGTGGACTACACGATCCCCTTCGGCCTGATCGCCTCGATCGTGCCCCCCGGCAGGGTGACCCTCCAGAACGGCGAGGAGCTGCAGCTCGAGCCCACCGGCGACCTCGGCGAGAAGAATGCCGGCATCCTGATTTTCGTCAAAGGCGGTGAGCGCCCCGAGTACGTGCCCTGGACCGACGTCGCACAGGTCGATTTCGACAGCCGGTAGAAGTGCCTGTTCAGCCGGGGCGCGTCAGGCGTAAGCTACCTTTCTCATGGGAGCCCTGGACAGGCGCGGGTGGCTGAAGGTCGGAGCCTATCTCCTGGCGTGGACCGCGGCGGGCCTCTATTACTTCACCCAGGACTTCGCGCGCCGGCTTCTGTGGGGCGATCCCACCCCGTGGTGGCACCCCCTGGTGTCCTGGCTCACGGGGATGTACGTCTTCGCCGCTCTCGCTCCCGCCATCTTCTGGCTCGGCGGACGCTTCCCCTTCGAACGGCGGAAGTGGCTGCGGCGGACGCTGATCCATCTCCTGTTCAGCTTTGTCTTCGCGATCCTGCACCTGGTGGTGGAGAGCGCCATCCTCTCCCCGATGAAGCTGTTTCCCGGGATCATGGACAAGGGCTTCGTCGCCACCTTCTTCTTCCTGCTGCTCATCGGCTTCCACGGCAACGTCCTCGGCTACTGGACGATCCTGGGGGTGCGCTACGCTCTCCACTACTACCGCCAGTACCAGGAGCGCAGGCAGCAGGCGCTCCAGTTGGAGCTCCAGGCTTCCGAGCTCCAGACCCGGCTTGTGCAGGCGCAGCTCAGCGCGCTCAAGGGACAGCTCCAGCCCCACTTCCTGTTCAACACGCTCAACGCCATCATGGTGCTGGTCCGCCAGGGAAAAGGCCCGCAGGCGGAGGAGATGCTCGCCCGGCTCAGCGATCTCCTGCGCTCGGTGCTGGAGGACGTGGAGGCCCAGGAGGTGCCGCTCCGGCGCGAACTGGAATCGCTGCAACTCTACCTGTCCATCGAGCAGGTCCGGTTCCAGGACCGGTTGCGCGTCGAGATCGACGTCGATCCCGCGGTCCTCGACGCTGCGGTTCCCCATCTCGGCCTTCAGCCGATCGTGGAGAACGCCATCCGCCATGGCATCGGGCGCCGCTCGGCCGCGGGCAGGCTCCGGATCCGCGCCGCCAAGGTGGGGGAAAGCCTGCGGATCGAGGTGATGGACGACGGGCCCGGCCTGGCGCCCGGGGGAGTGGGCACGCGGGGGATCGGCCTGGCGAACACGCGGGCGCGCCTGCGGCAGCTCTATGGGGACGCGGCGGAGCTGACCGTCGAAAACGGCCCGCAGGGCGGAGCCGTCGCCACCCTGGTGCTGCCTTGGCGCGTCGAGCCCGGAACGCCCTCCGTCGAACGGATGGAAGTCCATGCCCTTGAGCACGTTGATCGTTGACGACGAGCCGCTGGCACGCGAAGGCCTGCGCATGCTGCTCGCGGAGGACCCGGACGTCTCCGCGGTCCACGAAGCGAAGGACGGCCGCGAAGCCGTGGCCGCCATCCGCAGGGCGCGGCCGGACCTCGTCTTCCTGGACGTGCAGATGCCGGAGATGGATGGGTTTTCGGTGGTCGAGGAGATCGGCGCTGACGTCATGCCGGCGGTCGTCTTCGTCACCGCGCACGACCAGTACGCCATCGATGCATTCGAGGTCAACGCCATCGACTACCTGCTCAAGCCTGTCACCCGCGAGCGTTTCGCGCAGGCGCTCGCCCGCGCCAAGGCGCGCCTGCCACAGTCACCAATACAGCCCGAGCCGGAGGCGAGCCGGCAGATCCTCTCCCTCCTGGAGACCCTGGCCGCGCCGCGCCGACAGCTCAAGCGGCTCGCGGTCCGCACGGCGGGCAAGACCCTGTTCGTGGACATCGGCGACGTGGATTGGATCGAGGCCGCGGAGAACTACGTCCGGCTGCACGTGGGCCGCGCATCGCACCTGGTCCACGTCGCCATGAGCACCCTGGAGAAGTCTCTCGATCCCGAGACCTTTCTCCGCATCCACCGCTCGATCCTGGTGAACGTCGGCCGCATCCAGGAGCTCGAGCCCTCCGTCCACGGCGAGTACGTGGTGACCCTGGCGAACGGCGTCCGCCTGCGCTCCGGCCGCACTTATCACGAGACGCTGAAGGCCCTCGCCAACAATCCTTTCTGACCGTTCGTCACTCCGCCGGGCCGGTTCGTCAAATTTCGCTTCCGCGGGGCTTCCGCCGGCGCCATGCTCGGGCCGGAAGGAGAGCCAACATGAACCTCGAAAGATCGATCGCCTTGACACCGGCCGCGACCGTCGTCTCGGCTGTGAAACCTGAGACCCTGACCCGGGCCGACGACGACGTGTCCGTCGGCTATCTCCGCGCCGCCATCACCGTGATGGTGGTGGCGCACCATGCCGTGCTCGCGTATCACCCCTTCGTCCCGGCGCCCGCGGCCTCCCTCACGGCCGGGCCCCCGTGGTGGCAGGCCTTCCCCGTGGTCGACAGCCAGCGGTGGGGAGCGTTCGCCCTGTTCACGGGGTTCAACGACATCTTTTTCATGGCGCTGATGTTCTTCCTCTCGGGCCTGTTCGTCTGGAACAGCTTGCAGCGCAAGGGGAGCGGGACCTTCCTGAAGGATCGCGCCCTGCGGCTCGGCCTGCCTTTCGTCGTGGGCGCGGCGCTGCTCGCGCCGCTCGCCTACTACCCCGCGTATCTGCAGACGGGCGGCAAGGGCCTCGCGGGCTACTGGACGCAGTGGCGGTCCCTGGAAAACTGGCCGGCGGGTCCCGCGTGGTTCCTCTGGGTGCTGCTGGCGTTCGGCGCCGTGGCCGCGGGTCTTACCCGGTTGATGCCCCGCTGGGGCGACGGCCTCGGCCGGCTGGCGGCGCGCGTGGGGAGCCGTCCGGCTGCCTTCTTCGGGCTCCTGGCCGCAGCCTCCGCCGTTGCCTACATTCCGATGGCCCTGGCGTTCACTCCCATCGCATGGACAACCTTCGGCCCGTTCGCCTTCCAGACGAGCCGTCCGCTCTTCTACGCCGTCTACTTCCTGGCCGGGATCGCCGTGGGAGCCGGTGGCCTTCGGCAGGGTCTGCTGGCGCCGGACGGCCGGCTGGCGCGGCGCTGGCTGCTCTGGCTGCTGGGCGCGCTGGTCGCCTTCGGAGTGGCCGTCGTCCTCGGGATTCTGATCATGACCAGCCATATCGGATCGAAGCCCTGGGAGACCGCGGGGGGATTCGCCTTCGTGGTGTCCAGCGCCGCGTCCTCGTTGGCCTTCCTCGCGCTCTTCGCGCGGTTCGCAGGGCGGCGCGTCCGGGCGCTCGACAGCCTGCGTGACAACGCCTACGGGATCTACCTCGTCCACTACGCCTTCGTGAGCTGGCTGCAACTGTCGCTTCTAGGGGCTCCGCTGGGCGCGCCGGCGAAAGGAGCCGTGGTGATCCTGGGCGCGCTGGCGCTGAGCTGGGTCGCGACCCACGCCCTGAGGCGCCTTCCGGGGGTGGCGCGGGTGATCTAGATCCGTGTCCAGGAGCGGGGGGCGTTGCCCTCCGCTCCTGCTTTCCGGCGCCACCTCCGCTAAACTCCCGCCCATGACAACGTGCAGACGCTCCCTGGTCCTCCTCGGTCTCCTCGTCTTCGCCTTCGCTGCCGGCGCCCTCGCCGCCACCCTCCCGTCCGGCTTCGCCGAGACCCGCCTCGCCACGGGGCTCGACCGGCCCACCGCCATGGTCGTCGCTCCGGACGGACGCGTGTTCGTCTGCGAGGAGAAGGGCCGGCTGCGGATCATCAAGGACGGCGTGCTGCTGCCGAAGCCGTTCGTCACCGTCAAGGTTTACGCCCATGGCGAGCGCGGCCTGCTCGGCGTGGTACTCGATCCCGATTTCGAGCAGAACCACTATGTCTACATCTATTACACGGCGCGCAGGCCCGTGGCCCACAACCAGATCAGCCGGTTTACCGCGAACGGCGACGTCGCCGTCCAGGGCAGCGAGAAGGTGATCTTCGAGCTGCCCACCCTGATCACCGAGCTGCACAACTCCGGCACGCTCCGCTTCGGGCCGGACGGCAAGCTCTACGTGGCGGTCGGCGAGAACTACATTCCGCCCAACGCCCAGAAGCTCGAGAACCCGCTCGGCAAGATCCTGCGGATCAACAAGGACGGTTCGATCCCGACCGATAATCCTTTCTACAACCAGACCACCGGCAGCGCCCGGGCCATCTGGGCCATGGGGTTTCGCAACCCGTTCAGCTTCGCGTTCCAGCCGGGCACCGGCCGCATGTTCGTGAACGACGTGGGCAACCACCTCTGGGAAGAGATCAACGACGGCGTCCGGGGCGGCAACTACGGCTGGCCCGAGGTCGAGGGCCCATCCAACGACCCGCGATTCAAGCCGCCGCTCTTTGCTTATCCCCATGGCAACGGTCCTGAAAAAGGTTGTGCCATCTCGGGCGGCACGTTCTACAACCCGCCGACCCCGCTCTTTCCGCCGGAGTACGAGGGCATCTATTTTTACGCCGACTACTGCAACGGCTGGATCCGCAGCTTCGATCCCGAGACCGGCGAGACCGCGCCGTTCGCGGGCAACATCCTTTCAGCGGTCGGCCTGACGGTCGGCGAGGATGGAACCCTTTACTATCTGGCGCATCACGGCGGCGAGGTCTTTCAGGTGCGCTACACCGGCAGCCGGGCGCCCGCCATCTCGGTGCAGCCGCAGGACCAGCGCGTGCCCGCGGGCGAGCCGGCGACGTTCACCGTCGAAGCCTCCGGCGCGGCGCCGCTTTCCTATCAGTGGCGGCGCAACGGCAACCCGATCCCGGGCGCCACGCAGGCGAGCTACACGCTGCCGGCCGCGATCCAGGCCGACGACGGCGCGCTCTTCGACGTGGTGGTTTCGAACGCCGCGGGCAAGGCCACGAGCCGCCAGGCGCGGCTCTCCGTCGCGCCCGGCCACCGGCCCACGGTATCGATCACGGCGCCGGCCAACGGCCTGATCTATCGGGCCGGAGACGTGATCCATTTCAAAGGCACCGCCAACGACGCCGAGGACGGCGCGCTGCCGGCTTCGGCGTACACCTGGCACATCGATTTCCACCACGACAATCACATCCACCCGTTCCTGCTCGACACGCCCGGCATCACGGAAGGATCGTTCACCATACCGGTCCAGGGCGAGACGTCTCCGACCGTCTGGTTCCGCATCCACCTGTCGGTCCGCGACAAGGACGGTCTGATGGCCGAGAGCTCTGTGGACGTGGTGCCGAAGCTGGCGACGATGCGTTTCGAAACGGTGCCCACCGGCCTCAAGGTGACGCTGGACGGCCTGCCGTACGCGGCCCCGTATTCCGAGGTCGGCGTCACGGGCATGACGCGGACGCTCGGAGCCCTTTCGCCCCAGACGCTTGGCGAGGACCTGTACGAATTCGTCTCCTGGTCCGACGGCGGCGCGGTTACCCACACGATCACGACGCCGCCGTCCGAGGATACCGAGACCACCTGGACCGCGACGTTCCGCAAGGTCGAAGCCGCGCATGGCATCGGCCTCACCGGCACCTACTTCAGCAAGCCGGGCTTTACCGGGACCTCCACGAACCGGATCGATCCCACGATCAATTTCAACTGGAGCACCGGCTCGCCGGTCTCCGCCGATCTCGGGATTGGGCCCGACAACTGGAGCGCGCGCTGGAGCGGCCAGATCGAAGCGGAAGTGAGCGGTCAGCACACCTTCTACGTGCGCAGCGACGACGGCGCGCGGCTCTGGGTGGATGGAAAACTGATCGTGGACGACTGGACCGATCACACCTCGCGGGTGAGCCAGGGCCAGATCCAGCTCCAGGGCGGACGGCGATATGCTGTCCGTCTGGAGTATCACGATACGAAAGGAGAGGCTGGCCTGCGGCTGCTGTGGTCCGCGCCGGGCATCGTGCGCCAGGTCGTGCCCGCAAGCCAGCTCTTCCCGTAAAGGTTACTGATAGGTCACGATGAGCTGCGGCCGGCTCGCCGGGTCGGCCGCGTTCCCTGCGTAATAACCGATGTAATCGGCCTTGTTGTCGTCGTCGTCATCCAGGGTGAAGAAGATCCGGACCTGTGTGAGGCCGGTCCTGTTGAGCGCCGCGAGACCCGCGGCGTCGAGCGTGCACTCCGACCAGTCGCCGTTGGCCGCCGCGTTGGACAGCGTGCAGACGTTGTTCGCCGAAGCGGTGGTCCCCCAGTCGGCCAGCTCCAGCGCGGCGTTGTTAAACGTCCCTGTCTTGAGGTCCGCCCGTGCGGCGCCGAAATTCGTGAACGGGTTCGTTCCCACCACGGTGCCGCGCCGCAGCCGGAGCTTCGCCGTCAGGAGCTGAATGCCGCTGTCCGGCAGCGCCGACGTGTCGAACGAGAGGAAGGTCCTGTACTGCTTGTCCTTGGTCTCATCGCCCAGGCGCAGACCCGCGGTCGTGGCGTCGTTGCTCACGGCGGTGCCGGCGGCGTTGGCCGTCTCGGTCGACTCCAGGAGGTAGCCGTCGTCGGCCGCGATCGAGGTGAAGGTCGAGGTGAACGTCGTCAGGACACAACCCGAGACGTTGAACGCCGAGCAGGTCGCGTTGCAGGACAGAGTGCCGCTCGTGAACCCCTGGCTGGCGCAGGTCTGGCCGCCCAGGTCCGTGCCGTCGCACGACTCGCCGACCTCCTTGACATTGTTGCCGCAGACCGGATTGCCGCCGGCCAGGAAGTCGACCTTCGCGAAACCCAGGTTTGCCTTCTGCGGCTCCGTGGTGGAGCCCGGGAAGTAGTGGCGCGTGTCGCTCCAGGCCACGTACGCCTTGCCGTTCAGCACGTCGAGGCCCATGTACTCGCCGTACTGGTTCGGGTTGTAGTCCAGGTTGTCGTTCGAGTTCTGATCGGACCGCGAGATCGTGGCGTTGTTGAACTCCGCCGACGGCTGGCTCGCCTGGACGTTCGGGCCGAAGCTCAGGCCGCAGTCGGTCGAACGCGCCACGTAAAAGTCCACTGCATCGTTGCCTCCGTCGTTCCGGGAGTCGTGCCACGCCACCACCACGCCGCCGTTGCTCTGGTCCACCTGCAGGAAAGGATGGAACTGCGCGCGGCCCGCGAGCCCGTCGTTGTTCACCTTGACCGGCGACGACCAGGTGGCGCCGCCGTTCGTGGAGCGGGAGACCCAGACGTCCGAATCGTTCACATTCTGGCCGGAGGAAAAATCGGTGAACGAAGCGTAAAGCGTACCGTCGCAGGCGCCGCCGCTGTTGTCCACGCCGATCGCTCCGAACGGGTTTATGCAGCGGTCGTCCTGCGGGTCCGGGCAGTTGAGATTGGAGAAGCCGGCGAGGTTGAAGTCCCGCACCACCACCGGTGTCGACCAGGTGACGCCGCCGTTCGTGGACTTCGTGTAGACCATCGCCTCGTCGGTGCAGGTAGGGCCCGTGCAGGTCAGCGAATCGAAAATCACATGGACCGTGCCGTTGTCCTCGACCGCCATCTCGCAGGCGAGATCGATGCCGCCGACCGGCGAGGCCGGCAGATCCACCTCCGTCCAGCTCGCGCCGCTATTCGCCGAATAGGCGAGCTTCTCGTTGTTGTTGCGGTCCCAGCAGGTGTAGTGGCGGCCGTAGTACGGGCTCGTGGGGGTGTTGTCGATGGCATAGAAATTCTTGTCTTCCAGGTCGCTGTCGTTCCAACTGTTCACCACGACGCCCTGGCTGTTCCAGGTGGCGCCGCCGTCCGTGGAACGGGTCACTGCCATGGCGTAGGCGGCGTAGAACAGGCCGTCCGAACAGATCAGCATGTAGTTCACATAGGCGCGGTTTTGATCATCCCAGGCCACGGCCGGATCGGCGCCGAATTCGAACAGGAACTGCGTCTCGTCACACACCGGGAAGCCGGAGTACGAAGTGGAGGGCGGCGCGCAGGTGTAGTTCCAGGTCACGCCGCCGTCGCCGGAGTTGAAGATGGCAACCGTGCTGCCGCATGGCACCAACCAGTCCCAGGTGTTCGACGCGGCCACGAGCTGGTTTGGATTGTTCGGGTTGACCGCGACCTGGATCTCGCCCTGATATTCGTCCGGTCCCGGCACGTCCGTGGCCGCGACGTTGCGGTTCGGATCGACCGTGGCGGCCGCCGTGACGTTCCGGACCGGTTCGTCCTTCCCCTTGCCCTCAGCCACCCAGCCGGAGAGCCGGCTGTCCACGTGCGCGTCGCCGAAGAGGCTGCGCGCCGTGGCCTCGTGGTAGCGGAGCCAGCGGTCGTGCGCCTCCTGGACCTGGCGCGGCACCGGGATCTCGTAGTGCCGCGCCTCCATGTCGAGCGCGAGATAGTCGAGCGGCGAGATCGGCAGGAATTTCAGGAGGTTGTCGCGCAGGGCCGGATCTTTTGATCGATTTGCCATCTCCTTCTTGAAACTCAGGAATTCGGGGTTGGTCTGGAGAGCGTCGTAGACGGGTCGCAGCACCTCGCGGCGCTGTTGCGGGCTCGGCGGCTTCTGAGCGGCCAGAGGCTCTGCGGCGAGCAGCAGCAGGCAGAGGGTGGGGGCGAAGCTTCGCATGGCTCGAATCCTCCAGGAAGAACGGCTCTAAAAGCTAGGTGAGCCAAGCGGGAGGGACCGAGACGTGGTATCCTCTAAAAGTCGCCTTTTCGAGCTGAGCCGTATGCGAAGCGTCCGCGTCTTCCTGCTGCTCGTCGCCATGCCGGTCCCGGGTTCGGTATCCGCCGGGGCGCAGGAGGTGTCGGCACACCTGGCCTCGTGCGGGTCGGCTTCCGGGGAGCTCGTCTGCGTCTGCGGCTGGTTCGAGGACCTCACGGGCACGGGAGTGCTGATCGATGGCCAGCCAGCCGGCCCGCCGGTGTCGGCGTCGCGGAACATGCTCTGCTTCAAGCCCCCTCCCGGCCCCCATCGGGTCTCCGGCGATCCGGCGCGATTTTCCAGGGTCGAAGGGCACGAGGCGAGCGTGCTCGAGGTTCGGAGGACGCAAACGGCCCGGACCATGGAGCGCGGCATGGTGAGTTCGGCCACCTGGACCGTGACCGGGACCTCCGAAATGGTCTGGCTCGAGCTGCGCAACCGGACACCCTGGATCGCCGATCTCGCGGGCGGCAACGTGCAGAGGGTGATGACTTCGGGAGGCCCGGTCAACGCCGTCACCCGGGCGCTCACAGCCCGCGGCGTCGGATCCGTGCGGTTGTCGGCCCGCGTGGTCGATGGACCAGGCGGCTCCGCCGGCGAGGAGATACCCTCGCCGCGGGAGCTGGCGCGGCAGGCTCTCGTCCAACAGATGTTCCAACTCGGCCTGAAGGCCGCGTCGCAACGTTTCGAGGAAGGCGTGCGCGACCTCGCGGCAACCGGCGGCGGCAGGCTCTATCGCCGGGAAGACGTCGCGCGCCTGTTCGAGCGCACTCGGGATGATGTGTTGCGGAGCCTTCCTGCGCCGGAGCTCGCAGCATTTCGCGACTCTGTCGAGGACTTCTTCGCCGGAGCCCTTTCCGATTTGCGCGGGCTCCCTCCACAGACCGCCTTGTCCGCCGTTCCGGGCATCCGGCTCGCCGCGCTGCAAAAGGGAGAAGCCGCCCATGTGGAGACGAACGGCGTCGAGAGCTTCTTCGCGAAGATCCGCACGATATTCGCTCTCGGCGACGAACCGGCCGTGCGGACTCTCTGCGTGCGCACCACTCCCGAAAACCAGGCGGCGGCTCTCCTCTATCCGCGCAGCTATCCCGCCGACCGGCAGGAGACGGCGACCACCGCGGTGCTTCATCTCTTCATCGGGAAATATCGGTACGAAGTGAGGAAGCAGGGGTTCAAGGCGATCGAGAACGCGGTGGACCTGATCTGGAATCCCCAGCCGGTGCTGGACTGCTCGCTGATCCGCTTGCGCAAAAGGGGTGATGCCGTGCCTTGCAGGCTCATCCCCGCGGCCAAGGACTGCCCGCTGCCATGACGGAACCGGGTGGCGCGAAGCCGAAGATCCCGGCGCCGCCGTCGCTGAGCCAGACCCTGGTGAAGCGCATCCTCGGCTTCGGCGTCTGGATTGCGGTGGGGCTGGCACCGTTCCTCGGAGCGTACCGGATTCCTCTCTTCTCGGCCCTGCTGGAGCTCTATCCCGCTTCCTTGCGCCCGGTTCTCCTGCCGCTCTCGGGTTTTCTCATGGGGGTAATCGCGCTCAAGGTCGAGACCGCAGGCGCCGGGCGTCTGACGCGCAAGTCGCTCGACCGCTGGTTGCGCCGCGCGGAGATCACACTGGCCGCCAGCTTTCTTCTCCTCGTGGTGCTCTACCAATTCATGGTGGCTCGGGTGCAGTACCAGCGCCTGCCGCCGCCGGCTCCGGCCGAGACGCAGGCTTTCGTGACGGGGGCCCTGACCGTGCCGGCCCACCCATCGGACTCGAAGTGCCAATGTCCACAGGGTCAGAGTGCGGAAGACTGCATCGAGGACATCGCCGCCAAGGACAATCACGTGCGGACCTGCTTCGGCCCCGGGCGGGTCAAGCTCGCCAGCCTGGCCCTGACCATCCTTTATCTGACTCTGACCGGGAGCTTCGCGGCAGCAGTGGGCGTGTTCGTCCTGCGGCAGAAGATGGAGAAGGACAGGCGGCGGACGCGATAGCGGCCAGGTCTCGCCCAACCGGCAGGTCACTACTAACCGTCGACCGGCTCGGCCAGGAAGCGGTAGCCCACCCAGGGCTCGGTGGCGATGTAGCGCGGGTTGGCCGGGTCGGGCTCCAGCTTGCGGCGCAGGGACCCGACGTGGACGCGGACGGTGTCCATGGTTGTGGCCGGGGCTCCGGACCAGACCGTGGCCACGATCTGGCGCAGGGTGATGGGTCGGCCGGCGTGACTCGCCAGCAGCTCCAGGATCGCCAGCTCCGTGGGGGTGAGGCGCACTTCGCGGCCGCCCTGGACCACGGCGCGCCGGCCGAGGTCGATCACCAGGTCCGGGAAGCGGAGGACCTCCGGGGGCTTCAGCGCGGTCCGGCGGAGCTGGGTGCGCACGCGGGCGAGCAGCTCGCGCAGGGAGAACGGTTTGGTCACGTAATCGTCCGCCCCCAGGTCCAGAGCGCGGACCTTGTCCTCCTCCTCGCCGTGCACGGACAGGACGAGTACCGGCGTACGGTCGGACCTGCGGACCGCGGAGATCACCTCGAACCCGTCGGCGCGCGGCATGGCGAGGTCGGTCACCACCAGATCCGGATGGTGCCGGTCGAACAGCTCCCGGCCTTCCACGCCGTCGGCGGCCTCCAGGGTGCGGTAGCCGGCTGCCGCCAGCTCCCGCGACAGGCTCCGCCGGATGTCGGGGTCGTCGTCGATCACCAGGATCAGGGGCTGAGCGCGGGTCATCCGGCCGGAATCTCCTCGGGCTCCGGTGCCCTGGGGAGGTCCAGGCGCGCGATCGTGCCCCCGCCGGAACGGTTCAGCAGCTCGATCGAGCCGCCGTCCGCTTCGGCCAGGCTGCGCGCGATGCGCAGTCCGAGACCTTCGACGAGGTTCGTGGGCAGGCCCGGCCCCCGGTCCTTCACTTCGAGCCGCACGTGACCGTCGACGGACGCGGCGGCCAGCTCGAGCGGCTGATCCGCCGGCGCGCTGCGCGCCGCGTTCTCCAGCAGGTTCACCAGCACCTCCAGGCTCATCGAGGGATCGGTCCAGAGGTCGGGGCAGCCCGGCTGGACGTCCACCTCCACCGGCCTTCCGTCGAGCACGAGCGCCAACTGTTCCCGGGCGGCGCGGAACAGACTGCCGGCCGGTGTCGGCTCGGGCTGCGGCCGCGCGACTCCGGCCTCCAGGCGCGCCAGGGACAGGAGGTTGTCGATGCGGCGGGTCAACCTCTCCTGCTGGACCGAGAGGCCGCGCAGGCTGGCGA
>DATANP010000071.1:0-5654 GCA_036266195.1 Thermoanaerobaculia bacterium
TGGTTTCCGCGTTCGGCGGTCCGCCGGAAACCTTCGGCGAGCTGCCGGAAGCATCCGGCGGTCCGGTTTCCGCGTCCGGCGAGCTGCCGGAAGGAGAAACCGGTCCGGTTTCCGCGTTCGGCGGTCCGCCGGAACTTCCGGCGGTCTGCCGGAAGCATTCGGCGGTCCGGTTTCCGCGTCCGGCGAGCCGCCGAAAGGAGAAACCGGCTGGTTTCCGCGTTCGGCGGACTGCCTGAAGCTTCCGGCGCGCTGCCGAAAGCATCCGGCGAGCCGGTTGATGCGTTCGGCGGGCTGCCGAATGGAGAAACCGGCCCGGTTTCCGCATCCGGCTGGCGAGCTCAGTCGGTCTCGAACCCGTGGCTCGTGAACTTCAGAGTCCGGCTGTTCTCCGTGACGGTCCTCACGACGTGGTCCGGAGTGCCCGAGGGAATCTCCGCCTCGATTTCCAGGGTGACCGTCACCTTGGCTCCGACCAGTCCGCCCAGGTGCGCGATCACCTCCTCGGCGATGCGGCTAGCGTCACGCCCGACCCGGGAGGGATCGAGAGTCACCGTGCCGTGGAAACGCCTGGGGTGGATCGAGGCAGACCCTGGAAGTCCGGGCTGGAACGGGGGAGAGCCCGGACTGTCGACCGCCGGTCTGGCCCGCGCATCCGGCAGGGGCTCTGGAGGATGCGTGGCATCGAGTTGGGCTTGCGCGACCTCGCCCTTGACCAGCAGGCCCGCCGGATCGGTGTCGGACAGGGACACGCCCTGTCCGCCGCGCAACCCCCGGTATCGGCCGGCCTCTTCGTCGAAGCTGTCGGCGAAGGCGAAGCTCTCCTGCTGCCAGGTCAACAGCGTCAACCCATCGCGCACGGCCCCGATCAGCACGGACGTATCCTTGAGACGCGGAAGATGCGGGTAGCTCGCAAAGTACTCGGCGAGCTGTTTCAAGGCCACATGGTTTCCCGGCCACAGCGGCACCCGGTCCAACTCCATCCGGAGCCGGGTGGCCCCAAAGCTGGTGATCAGCAACTCATCGCTTCGCAGCTTCCGGCTCGCGCGCACCGCCAGGGGCTCCTGTCCCGACGGCAGCCTCTGCGCCTGGAGCTCGATTGCGGACCCGGCCGACGCCTGCACCGGCACCAGGAGCCATTGATACGTCTCCGGGATGCGCGCCTTGACGTCGCCCTCGGCCGCCGCCTTCTGCGTTTCGGCCTGCCGTACCTGCTGCGGAGTCAGATCCAATATCAGTCCCTCGGCCAGGATCGATTCCCAGGCCAGAAGCTTGCGGACCGCCTCGTCGAGATCCTGAAGCCGCGTCTTGTCGGCCGCGAGAAAGACGAGCGTATTGCGGAAGAGGCGCGGTGCGTTGCCGCGGAATTCGAGGATCGCTTTCGCAAACGTTTCCGCCGGGCTCTCCGGTTCTTTCGCATAGGGGTGGTTCACTCCGAGCACGACCAGTCCCGCGTTGAGAGTGTCCGGTACGTCGTAGCCTGAGGTCGGGACCGGATGCACAGCGCTGAAATCACCTCTCGCGCGCAGGTCCGCTCGCAGGCGCTGATCGATCTCGTGCTCGACCTTGTCGGGCTCGCGTTGCAACTGCTCGGCGCGGTCCTCGGCCAGCTTCGTCACCGTGGGCTGGGTCGAGTACCAGTAGCGCGCGCCGTCCTGATAGAGGTACGTGGCCGCTCCGGCGAGCCGCCTGAGAGCGTCCCCAAAGACCTGGGGCGATTCGCCGGGCATCATGCAACCAAGCTTCACCCTGCGCTCTTCGAGCCCGCGGTGCGCGGCCTGCGTGAGCGGCGCCGATCCGAGATAGATCGTACGCGCCACGCGCCGGCACGCGGAGAGCTTGCCGAGATTGGGGATGTCGCTGTCCATCCGCAGCGGCAGCGAGCTCGGACCATCGACATCCGCCGCGATCACCGGCACCCAGTTGTCGGTGAGATAGCGCGTCAGCTCGAACTGCACCCGCGGATCGTCGATCGAAATGTTCGCCGGCAGGATGAGTGGGTTTTTATCCCCTTTCTCCCACAGGCTGTGGATCACCGCTGCCATCAGACGCAGAACGCCGCGCGTGCGCTGGAACTTCACCAGGGTCGACCAATCGTTGTAAAGCCGGTCAAAGACCTCGGGATGGATAGGGTAGGCCGCCCGGATTCGTTTTTCATAATCGGCCGTGCGGCATTCGGGCGGTAGCTCTGCCTGCTGAGAGCGATAGAAATCCGCGAACGCCCGCGCCACCACATCCCGGTCTTCGAATTGCTTTGGGTCCGAAATCGGCTCGAACAGTCGCCGCCGTACGATTTCGAACCCTTCTTCGGCGCTCGCCGGACGCCAGGAGGATTCGACGCGGCCCACCACGTTGCGCAGCCGGTCGAGCGCCTCGCGTCCGCGCTGGCCGCCGACTTCCACATTGTCAGCCTGTGTGTGAGGAGATCCCGCCGTATCCGAAGCCGGCAGGCTGATGACGAGCAGGCAGCTTGGCGCCAGCTTCGCGGACTCGGTCAGGACCTGGGCAAACGTGAACTGCGTTTCAAAACCGCCCGCGGGCAGATCGCTCTGATCGTGAAGCTGGCGCGCGTAGGCCACCCATTCGTCGATCAGGATCAGGCAAGGCCCGTGCTCTACGAACAGCTCGCGCAATACGTCGCCGGGGCTGGTCGCCCTCTCGTCGTCGGCCTGGATTCGGGCAAACGCCTTCCTGCCGCCAAGTTGCCACGCCAACTCACCCCACAGCGTGCGCACCACCGTGCCATCCGCCTTGGTGGCCGGGTTCCCAGGCGAAATTTTATTGCCCACCAGCACTACCCGCCGAACCGCGGGTAGCCCCGCTGGGAGCGCCGGCATCCTGCCGGCCGTCTTTTTTCCAAGCGCCTCCTCGACCACCTCATCGATGCCCGCAAGCTCCGTGGATTTCGTACCCGAGAACAGGTGATAGAGCGCCAGCATCGAATGAGTCTTGCCGCCGCCGAAATTCGTCTGGAGCTGGATCACCGGATCTCCGCCGAGACCGGAGAGGCGCCGCACGGCGCCCACCAGCATCGACCTCAGGCTCTCGGTGAGATAAGTTCGGCGGAAGAACTCGACCGGGTCTCTGTATTCGTCCGTGCCCTGGTTCAGATGAACCTGCCAGAGATCGGCCGCGAACTCGGCCTGTTGATAGCGGCCGCTCGCCACGTCCTTGTGAGGTGTGACCACCTCGCGCCAGGATTTCAGGCTCGACGCCGCGGCGCTTTCGATGGCCGTGCCCGCGCTCCTGCGTTTGTCGCTGCGCGCCTGTTCGTCAAATCGCTGGCGGAGCAGCTCCGTCTTCATCTTTTCGATCTCGTCCGCCTGCGTCGCCGAGATGGCGGTGAGCAGTCGTCCTGCCGAATCGAGAGCGCGATAGGCATCATCGCTGGAGAACGTCTGCTGAGCCTCCCATCGGCTGTGAACAGCCAGCAACTCGTTGACGAGGCCACTCTCCGCCTGACCGAGCGTCCTGCGGAACACGTCATCCCAAGCGTTCTTCATCCGGTTGAGAATCGCGGACACGCCCCATTGCGCGGGCATCTCCGAATCTCCGTCAATCTCGCGCTCGACAAAAGGTCCGAGCCCGCTGCGGAGAAGCTCCAGCGCCCGGCCAACGCGTTCGTGGTTGCTGACCGCCACGGCTACCCGGATTCTCCAAACAGCCCGGGCTGTGCCGCTTTAGGGCTTGCCGTTTCGAAAGCGAGCCGGATGATTTCGGGCCAGCTCTGCACGAGCGCGTTGTAGGAGAGCGCTTCCGCGGCTCTCTTCTTGCGCTCGCAGATGGTATAGAGGCGATAGCAAAGCTCACGAGCGATCTCCGCCTTGGCGCCAAGCCTGGCCACGAGCGCGGAGGCCCCGATCTCGCCGTCGTCTTCGAGCACGCGAATCAGGTGATGCACCATCTCCCAGGCCGTGAGGCGCGGATCCGTAGCAGGGTCCCAACTTGCTGATAGCTCCTTTGGCCGGAGCAGACGAACCTTGCCGCCGGGCGTCTTCTTGTCGAGAATGCCGGCATCTTTCAACCCCTGAACGCTGGTGACCTTGGCTTTCGAGAGGATCTCTGCAACCCCGAACTCACCCTCGTTGAAACCGAACTGTTCGAACCATGCAACCGCCCAGCGACTGTCGGCATCGAAATCGCCTTCCTGCTCAGCCAGTGATTCGTCCAGAATCTGATTGATCAGGGCCAACGCATCGCGCACTGCCAGCGGATTGCCTTCGGCATCAAGGACCTTCGAATAGCGGGTGTACACCGCCATACCTGGGCCGATCGCTGCCTGTGCGAGGTCGACGGGAGCGATGTTGCCGCGCTGAAGGTGGGTGAGCGCGGCAGGCAACTCGGTTTTCAGAGCGGTGACGAGCTCGCGGCGGGTGGCGCTTGGGGCACCGGCAACCTGTTTACGACAAACGAGGACTATGCTGGAGGCAAGGGCATTAGACCCCATGCCTCGCATACGGTTTCCAAGTTCCGTCCGTATGGGCCAGGTACCGGTGATGACGAAACCCGCTCGGATGACTGCATCGAGAAACGTTTCCCATCCAGTACTGGCAGTACCCTCCGCATCATCACTCTCTGCCTGCTTGAAGGCGTAGTAAATCGTGACAGGAAAAGCTGGATGTACCTGTTCTGCCAGGCGGTGCATCGCTCGTGTCATGCCATCGAGGAAGAACGCCTCTGCCTTTTCTTTGTCGCCATGGCGGGACGGAGTAGCAACAAGCTCTTCGCTTTTTGGTACTACGAGCGTGGAAAATAAATCAGGGAAAACCGATCTTAGAGAGCGACGAAGCCATACATAGAAGAAGTCCGACAGGTCGGCATATGGGACATTGTCGTAGTAAGGTGGATCGGTTGAGACGATTTTACCCTCGCTGAGGGTCTGGATGCATGCGTCTTGTTGCGAAGCGTTACCAGGGACGTCAATATGTAAGTTGTCGAGAACCTCGCACAGCGAGTACGCTGCACCATAGATATCTCCACCTGCTCCTGCAAAGGGATTGGTTTCTGCAAAATCCCATACCATCGGCAGCGCCATTCTGCCGAAAGTACCTCGCAGGCGATCCATTGCAGTCTCCCAGACACAAAGCGAAGAATTGCGGTCAGTCGCCTTGCTCAGGGCAAATGCCAGGAATACCTCAATTACGTTGGCATAGTCGTTACTGCCAGCATCTCGCTTTGCGAGTTGGCTTGCCTCCTGCACCAGATCAGAAAATGTCGTCAGAGCTGTGAGTTGACGAGTAGTGAAGAGGTCACTCCACTTGGTTAAGCCATAGTTACCTATCCGAAATCCGAGCGCCTGTTGGAAGAACTCGACATCGGGTTTCCAGCCAGAACTGGCTTCACATGCGATCGCCTCCATCTCATCGGTCGGAGGTAGGTAGACCCGACCGCGCTCACCCTCGGCGACGATTGCCATTAGTCGCATGCCTATGCGTCCAGCCTTGCCTTCCGCTTTGATGTAGTCACCGGTAATAGGCGTCCCGGACAACAGGCAGCGAAAGTTCGCGCCGCGCGCTAGCTTGGTTCCGGTTTTTGGCACCTGAGCATCTTTCGCCTTGCCTACCTTGACAGTAAAGCGATAGCCAATAGTTCCAGCGAGAAGAACCGGCTCGATGTATGCTTCCTTGCCTTCTTTTGTTGAGAGCAGGAAGGTTGAG
>DATANP010000072.1:0-3005 GCA_036266195.1 Thermoanaerobaculia bacterium
CCCGCCGCTGCCGCGCCGTCCCCTTCCGGGTCGTGGGCAGCCGCCTCGACGTGGCCATGGTGGACCCGCGCAACCTGGCCGCGCTCGACGAGATCGCGTTCGCCTCGGGCAAGCGGATCAACGTCCACGTGGCCAACGAGCTGCGAGTCCTGGAGGCGCTGGAGCGCTACTACCGCGAGGAGATGCCGTCGCGCCTCTCCCTGCTGGCCGAGCGCATGAACCGCGCCCGCTACTTCTGGGAGCGCGACAAGCCGGCCGAGCCCGAGCTTCCGACCGGGCTGGGCGACGTCGAGCTGGCGCCCCTGGGCCCGTTGCTCGAAGTGGGACCGCCGAAGCGCAACCGCCCCGCGGCGATACTCCCGAAGCCGGCGCCGGCCCCCCCGCCGCCGCCGGTGGTGGTCAAGGCGCCCGCTCCGCCTCCCCCGGTCGCCCCTCCCCCGCCGGTCCCCGCGGCTGTGGCGAACGTGGCGGAAACGGTCCGGCCCGCTCCGCCGAAGCCTTCGATCCAGACCGTGACCATGACGGAGGAGGAGCGCGCCGCGCTCGGCCGGCCGCAGCCGGGCGCCAGGCCGGCTGCGCCGACGGCCACGGAGGCGCCGGAGAAGCCCACGCCCCACTCCCTGCCCAGCCCGGGCTCGGCCGAGGAGGTCGAGGCGGCCCTCGCCAGGACCTCCGACCGCGAGGAGGTCGCCCGCCTCGTCCTCGGATTCGTGGCGCGCAGCTACAGCCGCGCGGCCCTGTTCCAGGTGGCGAAGGAGCGGGTCTCCGCCTGGATGGGCCAGGGCGAGATGGATCTCCCGATCTTCCAGAAGTTCTCGATCGGATTCGACCAGCCGTCGCTCTTCCTGAACCTTCGCCAGGGGAGCTCGCTGTATCTCGGCCCGCTGCCGCCGATGCCTGCCCACCGCGAGCTGGCGCGGGCCTGGGGGGGCGAGCTGCCCAAGGACTGCATCCTCCTGCCGATCCGGGTCAAGGACCGGCCGGTGGCGATCCTCTACGCCGACGGCGGCCTCAAGTCCGGCAAGGGAGGGATCGGGGGTATCGCCCTGCCGCAGCTCCAGGCCATGGCCGCTGCCGCCGGGGCCGCCCTGGAGCGCTGTATCCTCCATCGAAAACGGGCCGAGGCGAAGTGACTATACGTTGCGTTTCGTTGACACCTTCAGGAGCGGTTGCTATGCTCGGCGCCGTTTCGGAGCACTCATGATCAAGTCGGATATCGTAGACCGCGTCGCGGACAGCACGGACGTACCCAGGGTGAAGGCCGCCCAGGCCGTGGACACCATCATCGAAGCGATGAAGAACGCGCTCTGCGACGGCAAGCGCATCGAGCTTCGGGGCTTCGGGGTGTTCCAGGTCCGGGACCGGAAGAAGGGTGTGGGGAGGAATCCGAAGACCGGCGTCGAGGTTGCGATCTCCCCTGGCAAGACGGTCCGTTTCAAGCCCGGCAAGGACCTGAAGAACATCTGACGTCCGGGCGCGTTTTTGGACAGCTTCGACGATCGATTCCAGGGACCGGTCCCGCCACCGGTCATCGAGCTGCTGCCCGAGTACGTCGAGCTGCTCCGCAAGCCGAAGAAGACCACCCGCCTCGGCCTCGCGCTGACGCTCCTCGCGCTCACCTTCTTCACCTCGACCACGCTCGGCCCCGCGTTCTGGATCTGGACCCGCACGGACCTGACCACGGCCTTCCGGCCCTTTCTCACGTTCGAGCTCGTCAAGCGCGTCTGGACCAACCCCGATCTCCTCCAGCTCGGCCTGTCGTTTTCGGTCCCCCTCCTGCTGATCCTCCTGGCCCACGAGCTGGGCCATTACATCGCCTGCCAGTACTACCGGCTGTCGGCGTCGCTCCCCTACTTCCTGCCCATCCCCTGGATGCTCGGGACGCTGGGAGCGTTCATCCGCATCCGCTCTCCCCTGCGCAGCCGCAAGGAGCTGTTCGACGTCGGGATCGCCGGGCCGCTGGCCGGCTTCGTGGTCCTGGTCCCGTTCCTGGTCTACGGCCTCGCTCATTCGCACCTGGCGCCGCGCCCCGAGGAGCTGCGGCTCGGAACGGTCATCGGCCTGCCCGGGCGGAATCTGGCAGTCTATCTCCTGGCCCGCCTCCTGCTCGGCCCGATCGGCCCCGACACGCTGATCAATTTCCACCCCTACGCCCTGGCGGCGTGGTTCGGGCTGCTCGCCACCTCGATCAACCTGATCCCGCTGGGCCAGCTCGACGGCGGACATATCCTCTATGCCGTATCGCAGCACTGGCAGCGGCGCCTGGCGCCACCGGTCTGGATCGCGCTGGCCGCGGCCGGATTCCTCTGGCCGGGGTGGTGGCTCTGGTGCGTGCTCACGGCCGTGTTCCGCATCTTCCACCCGCCGATCTGGAACGAGGCGGCGCCGCTCGGCCGCGGCCGCCAGATCCTGGCCGCGATCGCGCTGGCGATCCTGGTGCTGTCGTTCACCCCCCGGGGGATCATGATCCTGGAGGCCGTGCCGGACGAAGGCCCGGCCCAGGAGGACGGCGGCACCTGGGTTCAGAATCTTCAGAAGTCGGCAACCAGCGTCACCGGCCCGTCGTTGACCAGCGCCACCTCCATGTGAGCCCGGAAGCGACCGGTCTCGACCCGGTAGCCGCGGCTGCGCAGGTCCTCGACCAGGGCCTCGATCAGCGGCGCGGCTTCATCGGGAGGCGCGGCGCGGTCGAAGGACGGCCGCCGGCCGCGGGCCAGGGAGCCGGCGAGCGTGAACTGCGACACGACCAGGAAGGCGCCCCCAGCCGCTACTGTATCCAGATTCATCTTCCCGGCCTCGTCCTCGAACACCCGCAGGCCGGCCAGCTTGTCGGCGGCGGCCCTTGTTTTTTCGATGCCGTCACCCCTCTCGACGCCGGCCAGGACCAGAAGTCCCCGGCCGATCTTCCCCACCACCTCGCCTTCGACGGTGACCGAGGCCGAGCTGACTCTCTGGATCACGAGTCGCACGTTTGCATTCCTTTTCTCCGGTGATAGCGTACCCCT
>DATANP010000073.1:0-12025 GCA_036266195.1 Thermoanaerobaculia bacterium
GCTTCGTCATCCCGGGCATCATCGTCGCCGTCATGCTGGCGGTCTCCGTGCCGGTCGCCGTCGAGGAGCCGCGCCCGGCCGGCGCCGGGATCAGCTCCATCCTCAGCCGCAGCTCGGACCTGACCGAGGGCCACCGCTGGAGCATCTTCTTCGTCTACACCTGTCTCCTGCTGCTCGCCCTGGTGGCGGGCGTCGTGCTCGGCATTGCGGTGGGCTCGCTCACCCACAGCGATTTCGCGCTGGAGATCGCCACCATTCCCCTCACCGTGGTGGCGACCGGACTCAGCGCCACGGCCTCGACGGTCATGTACTACCGGCTGCGCAGCGTCAAAGAGTCTCTGGATGTCGATCAGATCGCGTCGGTCTTCGACTGACGGCCTGGCGCTGCTGCTGGCCGCGGGGCTCTGCCTCGGCTCCGCGGCCGTCCGGGCTCAGGAGATGTCCCAGGAGACGGTCCGGGCGAAAGCCCGGGCCGTCCTGGGCCAGGGCTATCAGAAGGATCTCCCGGACAACGCCGACGACGAAGGAGGAGAAGGATCGGGCGGCTCCCACATGCCGCCGGGCCTCTCCCAGCCGCCGGGCGACAGCCGCTCCCGCGTCTCCGAGCCCGCAATCGGCAAGGCTTTCTCCCTGCTGATGTGGGCCACCCTCGGCATGCTCGGCGTCGCCGGCCTCGTCCTGCTGCTGACCTGGATCCTCCGCGACCTGCCTTCCCGGGGTCGGCGCTCCAAGGCCCGGAGCGGACCGGCGAAGCCCGGCGCTCCGGACCGGCCTGACACCGAGCGCGGCCCCGGCCCTTCCCTGGCCGACGCCGAGCGCCTGGCCATCCAGGAGCGGTGGACCGAGGCCGTCCACCTCCTGCTGCTCGTCGCCATCCGGCACCTCACCACCCGCTTCTCCATCCCCCAGGCCGCCTCGCGCACCAGCCGCGAGATCGCCCGGCTCCTGCCGCTCCAGCGCGAAACCAGCGACGCCTTCGCCGGGCTCGTGCGCACGGTCGAGATCTCCCTCTTCGGCGGCGTGCCGGTCGGCCCGGACGAGTACCGGGCCAGCCTCGAAAGCGTCCGCCGCCTCCTCGGGAGCGCGTCATGAACCCCGAGCCGGAGATCGAGGGCGGCTTCTCGCGCAAGGCGGTCGGCTGGATCGTCGGCATCGGCGCCGTCTCCTTCGTCCTCGCCCTGCTCCTGACCGCGTTCGGCGAAGACCTGTTCAGCAAGCCGTCGCCCCAGGCCAACAGCTACAGCCGCAGCGCCCTGGGCCACCGCGGGCTGGTCGAGCTGCTCCAGTCCCTGGGCGTGGGCGCGGTCTCGCGCCGCACCCCGGGCTCCGTCGGCCCCGGCCCGACCCACCCCCTGATCGCGGCCGAGCCCGACCCGGACGTCCTGGAGGTCTCCGCCGACCGCCTGGCCGACCTGCGGCGAGAGGCCCGCAAGCGCGACGCCGTCCTGATCGTCGTCCTCCCCAAGTGGACCGGCGAGGCCCACCCCGCGCACCCCGGCTGGCTCCGGCGCGTCTTCCTGATGCCCGAGCCCTCCCTGCGCAGCGTGCTCAAGGCCATCGACGAGCCCGAGCTCGAGAACCTCACCGTCGTCCGGACCGAGGGCCGCGTCCGGCCGTGCTCGGCGCTCTGGCGCTCCGCGGCGTCCACCGGTACTGTCGACTTCCGCGCCAACCTGTCGCCGGCCCAGCTCCTCGCGCCCGCGCCCGGCCTGGAGCCCGAGGTCCTCTGCGGCAAAAGCCTGCTCGTGGCGCGCCACCAGTCGGCCGACGGACCCGAGATCTACCTCGTGTCCGACCCCGACCTGCTGAACAACCACGGCCTCGGCCGCGGCGACAACGCGGCGCTGGTCTACGAATTCCTGACCCACCGGCTGGGAGCGAAAGGCGTCATCTTCGACGAGACCATCCACGGCTACCGCCGCGCGCCCGGCATCCTGGCCGAGGCCTTCCGCTTCCCGCTCCTCCTCGCCGTGCTCCAGACCGCCGTGCTGCTCGGCGTGCTGCTGTGGGCCGGGATGGGCCGCTTCGGCAAGCCGCTGCCGCCGCCGGCCGCCCTGGGCAGCGGCCGGCAGGTGCTGATCGACAGCACCGCCCGGTTGTTGACCTATGGCGGCCACGCCGCGGAGAGCTTCGGCCGCTACTTCCACCAGACCGTGCGCGCGCTGGCCGGCCACTTCGGCCTCCCCTCCGACCTGCCGGAGGGCGAGGTCCTCGACCGCCTGCAGCGCATCTCGCGCGAGCGGCGGCTGGGCATGGACCTCCACCGCCTGCGGCAGCAGGCCGATCACCCACCGTCCGGCGCGCAGGCCCACGACCGGGCCCTGTCGTTCGCCCGCGACCTTCACCGTTGGCGCCAGGAGATGATGGATGGAAATCGAACGCATCCGTGAGCTGGGCAATGCCCTGCGCGAGCAGATCGGCCGCGCCGTGATCGGCCAGGAAGAGGCCGTGGACCTCCTCTTCGTCACCCTGGTGACCGGCGGCCACCTGCTGCTCGAAGGGCCCCCCGGCACCGGCAAGACCCTGCTGGCGCGCTGCTTCGCGGCCAGCCTCCAGCTCCAGTTCAAGCGCATCCAGTTCACCCCCGACCTCATGCCGGGCGATGTCCTGGGCACCAGCCTCTTCGACTTCCAGACCAACACCTTCAATCTCAGCCGCGGTCCGATTTTTACTGAATTCCTGCTCGCCGACGAGATCAACCGCACGCCGCCCAAGACCCAGGCCGCCCTCCTCGAAGCCATGCAGGAACGCACCGTCACCCTCGACGGCCGCTCCCACCCGCTCTCCCCCGGCTTCCTGGTCGTGGCGACCCAGAACCCGATCGAGCAGGAAGGCACCTACCCGCTGCCCGAGGCCCAGCTCGACCGCTTCCTCTTCAAGGTCCTCGTCACCTACCCGAGCCGGGACGAGGAACGCGCCATGATCCGCACCCATGGCCACAGCACCGCCACCCCCGACCTCGCCGCCCTGGGACTGCGACCGCTCTGCGACCTCGAATTCCTGATGGGCGTGCGCGGCGTGGTCTCCTCGCTGCGCCTCGCCGACGAGATGGCCGACTACGTGGTGGACCTCGTGCGCGCCACCCGCGAGCACCCGGCCCTGCGCTGGGGGGCCAGCCCGCGCTCCGCCAACATGCTCGCCTCCGCCGCCCGCGCCGCCGCCGTGCTCGACGGCCGGGACTTCGTGATCCCGGACGACGTGAAGCGCCTGTGGAAGCCGCTCATGCGCCACCGCATCATCCTCTCCCCCAGCGCCGAGGTCGACGGCCTGGGCACCGAGACCGTGCTGGACCAGGTCCTCACCCGGGTCCCGGCGCCGCGCTGATGCGTCCGACCTGGAGAGCGGTCCTGCTGGCCGGCCTGGGCATCGCGGTGGCGCTGCTCCCCGCCGCGATCCACCCGCGCCTGTGGCCCATCTGGACCGCCTTCCTCGGCGTCTTCGTGCTCGCCCTGGGCACCGACGCCCTGCTCGCCCCGCGCCGCCGCGACCTCGCCGCCTCCGTGGCCCTGCCCGACTCCCTCTTTCTGGGCCGCGAGGGTCAGCAGGCGACCATCGACCTGCGCTTCCCCACCCGGCGGGCCGTCCGGGTGAAAGTGGCCGCCGACCTCTCGGGCCGCCTCGTGCCGCAGCCGGCGCTGCCGGGCGCGGCCTCGCGCGACGGCGGCACCGTCGAGCTGCCGCTCGTGCCCACCCGCCGCGGCCGGGCCACGGTCGAGCGCCTCTGGGTGCGCTGGCAGGGCCCGCTGCGGCTCATGTCCGCCATGGAAAAAGTCGAGGTCAACCGGGAGCTGCCTGTGATCACCGACCTCCAGCCCGTGCGCGCCATGGCCCTGCGCCTCGCCGACCCGCGCGACTTCCGGGCCGGCCTCAAGATCGAGCGCTACCGCGGCGACGGCACCCAGTTCGATTCCCTGCGCGAGCACGTCCTGGGCGACGACTCGCGCTCCATCGACTGGAAGACCTCGGCCCACTACCGCAAGCTCGTCACCCGCCAGTTCCGCGCCGAGCGCAACCACCAGATCCTGATCGCCCTCGACACCGGCCACCTGATGAGCGAGCCGCTCGGGGGCATCCCCAAGCTCGACCACGCCATCCAGGCGGGCCTCCTCCTCTCCTACCTCTCGCTGCGGGTCGGAGACCGGGTCGGCTGGATGACCTTCGACGCCCGGATCGGTCAATGGGTCGAGCCGCAGTCCGGCACCCGCGGCTTCCACGCCCTGAGCCATGCCGCCAGCCGCATCGAGTACACCGGCGAGGAGACCAACTTCACCCTCGGCCTGACCTCCGTGGCCCAGCGCCTGACCCGGCGCAGCCTGATCGTCGTCCTCACCGACTTCGTGGACACCGTGAGCGCCGAGCTGATGGTCGAGAACCTCGACCGCCTCTCCCGGCGCCACGCCCTCGTCTTCGTGGCCCTGCGCGACCCCGGCCTCGCCGAAGCCGCGGCCCAACCGCCGGACGACCTGAGGACCCTGAACTCCGCCGTGGTGGCCGGCACCCTGCTGCGCGATCGGGACCTGGTTCTCCGCCGCCTCGCCCGGCTCGGCGTGCGCGCCGTGGACGCCGCCCCGGCCCAGGTCAACCCCTGGCTGCTCAACACGTACCTGGAGATGAAGAGGCGGGAAGTCGTATGAACGCCGGCGGCCATCCAGGCGAGACCACGGATCTCAAGTCTTCCCGCTTCCGCCGGGAGCGCGAGCAGACCTGGCGCGATCTGGAACAGATCGTCGATCGCCTCGAAAAAGGCGGCGTGGGCGCGCTCAGCGCGGACGAGCTGTCGCTCCTGCCGAGCCTCTACCGCGGCGCGGCCAGCTCGCTCGCCGTGGCGCGGGCCATCAGCCTGGACCGCGGCCTGCTCGACTACCTCGACGCCCTGGTGGCCCGCGGCTACATCGCGGTCTACGGCAACCGCCGGCCCGCGGGCGAGGCCATCGCCGAATTCTTCCGATTGCGCTTTCCCCAGGCCGTGCGCCGACACGCGCTCTACATCGCGGCCGCCTTCCTGGTGATGATCCTGGGGGCCCTGACCGGCTGGCGCCTGACCCTGCTCGACTCCGAGCGCTACTACAGCTTCGTGGGAGAGGGCATGTCCCAGGGCCGCACCCCGTCGGCCTCCACCCAGGAGCTGCGCGAGGCCCTCTACTCCGACAAGGAGGCGGACGGCACCCTGGGCGTGTTCGCCTCCTTCCTGTTCACCCACAACGCGAAAGTCGGCATCCTCTGCTTCGCGCTGGGCTTCGCCGCGGGCGTGCCCGTCCTCTTCCTGCTCTTCTCGAACGGCCTGACCCTCGGCGCCTTCGCGGCCCTCTACCAGACCCGGGGGCTCGGCATGGAGCTCTGGGCCTGGCTCCTGCCGCACGGCGTGAGCGAGCTGACCGCCGTCTGCCTCTGCGGAGCGGCGGGCCTGATCCTCGGCAACAGCCTCATCTTCCCGGGCCCGCACACCCGTCTCCAGAACCTCGCCCTGCGGGGCCGGAGCGCCACCATGCTCGTGGTCGGGGCCGTGGTCATGCTGCTCGTCGCGGGCCTGATCGAAGGCATCTTCCGCCAGGTCGTCCACGACCCGATCATCCGCTGGAGCGTGGCCGTCGCCACCTTCCTGTTCTGGAGCCTCTACTTCCTCCTCGGGGGACGGGAGCCATGAGAACGATCGCAGTCGAGAAGCGCATCCATCCGATCCGCACGCCCGAGGGCATCTCCGTGCCCTTCGAAGTGGCGCCGATCGGAGACCGCGCGCGGGCGCTGCTGATCGACCTCTTCCTGATCTTCCTGGGGATCATCGGCCTCTGGTTCGTGGCCTCCCCGCTGGGCTGGCTGGGCCAGGCCCTGGCGCTGCTGGCGGGCTTCCTGCTCCAGAACTTCTACTTCATCTTCTGCGAGATCAACCTCGGAGGCCGGACGATCGGCAAGCGCACCGCGAAGATCCGGGTGATCTCGAGAGACGGAGGCCCGCTGACCGCCGAGGCCGTGCTCGCCCGCAACCTGACGCGGGACCTGGAGCTGTTCCTCCCCCTGGCCGGCCTGCTGGCGCCGGAGGCCCTGATCCCCCAGGCGCCGAACTGGGCCGCCCTGCTCGCCTGCCTCTGGATCTTCGTCTTCGCGTTCATGCCGCTCTTCAACCGCGACCGTCTGCGCTGCGGAGACCTGGTGGCCGGCACCCTTGTGGTCCGTTCGCCGGAGCCGGTCCTCCTCCCCGACCTCGCCCAGGCCCCGGCCTTCCGCCCGGCCCGCCAGGCCTCCACCCCGGGGATCGCCTTCACCCGCGAGCAGCTCGACATCTACGGCGTCCACGAGCTCCAGGTGCTGGAAGACCTCCTGAGGCGCTGGGACGAGGGCAGCCTCGATCCGCGCATCTTCGAAGAGGTGGCCGAGAAGATCAAGAAAAAGATCGCCTGGCCCCAGCAGGACTGGCGCGTCCCCTCCGAGGCCTTCCTTCGCGCCTTCTACGCCGCGCAGCGCGGGAGGCTGGAGCAAAGGCTCCTCTTTGGAGAACGCCGCGAGCGGAAGAAGGGTTGAGCTTTCCCCTTTGGAGCAACAAGGCGTTAACAGGACGGGTTGTAAGCTTCTCCAGCGCGACGTAACCTTCCCTGAGCCAAAGTAACCTTCTCTGGCGCGTTGCAAAGTTCTACGAGCCGTTGCAACGTTCCCCAGCCCAATGCAAAGTTCTCCGGGCCGGAGTAACGTTCCCTGGCCGCAACGTAACGTTCTCCGGCGCAACGCAACCTTCCCTGGGCCAGCGCAAACTTCCCTGGGCCAATGGAACCTTCCCTGAGCCGTTGTAACCTTCCCTAGGCCAAAGTAACGTTCCCTGACGCGGTGCAAAGTTCTACGAGCCGTTGCAACGTTCCTCAGCCCAAAAGCAAAGTTCCCTGAGCCGTCGTAACGTTTCCCTGGCGCAATGCAACGTTCTCCGGCGCAATGGAACCTTCCCTGGGCCAGTGCAAGCTTCCCTGCGCCAATGGAACCTTCCCTGGGCCGCTGTAACCTTCCCTCAGGCCAAAGAAACCTTCCCTGGCCCGTTGCAAAGTTCTATACGCCGTCGCAACGTTTCCCTGGCCCATTGCAAACTTCCCTGGGCCGCCGCAACCTTCCACGGCGGAATGGAAGGTTCCCTGGCGACATAGAAGGTTGCATCACGACATCGCAACCTTCCCGGCCCTCCTGGGAGGGCGGGCTGGTCCATCTCGCCGCCCGAGGGTGTGCTCCGCACACCCCGGGACCGGGTTTTCCGGATCTCTGGGCCACGGGGTGTAGAATGAGCTCGTGCTTGTCGGCTCATTGGTTGCCGACGAACCGGTGGAGAGACCTATGCAGAAGACCGTTGCTGTCACAGAACTCGGCGAACGCTTCAAAGCCGTCCTTGACGAGGTCACCGAGGACCACCAGCCCTACATCGTGACTCGTGGTCAAGCTGTCTTGGTGCCATACGCCGAGTTTCAGCGCCTCTTGAAGAATTCTGACGAGGCGGTGCTGCGTCGTTTCGACGAGGTTCGAGCCCGAATCCGGGAACGCACCGGGGGCTTCAGCGAGGAAGAAATCGCCGCTGATGTGGCTGCGGCCCGAGATGAGTTGCCCGGCTGATCAATTCCGTACGAGTAAGCTCATGGAAATGTACTTCTATCCCTCGAATCCGGAATCCGGCCTAACCCGCGAGCAGTTTCTCGCGGCTCTCGCAGCCAGGGGTCTCAAGGCCAGCGGACAGGAAGAGGAATCATTCTGGGTGGTCCGCTTCGAGGGGACCGACGCCTTTCTTCAGTGCCAGGAGAAGGACGGGCTCCTCCGGTTCGCGACCCTGGATCAGTCGACGTTCGATGACTCCGGAATTCCGCCGCGAGCCTTCGAAGCCCTCATGGATCTGGGCTGGGAGTGCGACGAAAGCGTCGGATGAACGGCGGATATCCGGACTTCGATGCCGCCGTCGAACGGCCTGAAACTGAGCCTCCGCGCCGACCTTGTCCCTATTTCTCTCGTAGGTACGATCCAATTTCTGTGGCGGCGGGGGCCCTATTCCGCGACGCTGAATGCCAGGCTCAAAAACGGGATCGCCTACTCCAGCCGGTGTCTCGGTACCGGCGACACCGGCGAGATGCCCTGGACGATCTGTGTCATCACCGCGTCAAGGGATCATGCGGCTCTCAAACCCTTGCGCGACTCGCTCGCACTGGGCTCCTGCAAGGAAAGCCAGTAGGTGCCTCGGCCCCATAAATCGAGAGAGTCACAATCTCCCACTTAGGAAAACCGAATCAGAGATCCCAATCTTCCACCTGCCCAATGGGGTCTCAGTAACCACCGTGTATTGCCTCAGGTCCGAGCCAAGGGGCAAAACATCGTCGTCCTGGCGAAGAGGAATGACATTTTCCATGATCCTCTCAATAAGCTTGTTTCGCCGAGACAGTGCGAGCAACTTGCGATAGGGAAAGCCGAAGTTCTGTCCCCTGGTTTCCCCTTTTTCCAAGGCAACTCCCGACTCTTCTGGTTCGAACTCGCCATTCGGAGGGATGACAGCAACACCGTTTGCGTCCACCACCAGGATGGAGAGGCTTGGCCGGCTCATCCAAATACTCTTGGCAGCAGCGAGTGGTGTCATCCAAGCCCCGGGCTGGCAGGCAGAGAACAGCAAGCCTGCAAAGCCCTTATCGTCGATGAGAGGCAGGCAGAGGGCGAACGTCAAATTGTCGTTGAACACTGACTTGAAGCAATCCGAAACAAATGGCGCTCGATAGGTTTTGGCCTGTTGGAAATAAGGCCTCTTGCTGAATCCCCCCTCTGGTCCTACTTTTCGAGCAGGATTCGTCAGCCCATCTGCGGCCGACACATGGGCGAGCGCACCCTCGTCATTAATGAGGTACACTCCCTGCCCACCGAGATCCGACAGATCGTGGCGCAGATTCTCCATCCAATCCGCAGGTGCGGTTGCCTTTAGGCTTTGCGTCGCATACTCTTTATAACTATCGAGTAAGTCGAGACCCCGCTTGAGATCGGAAGTCACGGCTCCGCAGTAGTCTTCGAGGACTGAGTCCAACGATACTTTGCCAGCCAGGCCGGTCTCCGCCGCCCCCATAAGGTCAGCCAATGCGCGAGCGAGCGAGGAGCTACGAACATCCTTGGCCGCGGGATCTGCCAGAGGTGGGTTCAAAGCGACAATACCTCGGGCAGCGAATATCTCCGGGGTATGAGAGCTCATATGGAATTGGAGACTATAGAAGTGTGGGCGGCTCACCGAATGTGCATCGGCTCGAGAAGGATCCTTCCTCCTTCTCTCCTCACCTTCTTCGAATTTCCATATCGCGTCTTCGACCAGCCGCGTCACTTCCGGGTCTTTATGGCTGAAGCCCAGAAACAAGATGTGGTATGAGGTGAGCAGATATCGAACGCATGAAAACAGATTGTCATTCGAGCGATAGTGCCTTCGGTAATCCGACCTAGTCAGGATCAGGTGTTCTGTAGGTTTGTCAAGACAGCCATGGATCTTAAACAGATACGTTGCCGTCGGCGAAGGGACCGGCTTTCCGTCCGGCCATAGCTTGGAGGTATCGATATCGGACGTAAGCTCAACAAGATCTATACGAGTATTCAGCTTCTCCCAGGCCTTCTTGAAGATCGTGTCGTAGTTGGTCGTTACATAGAATGGCAGGCGTAGCGCGGCTGCAAGATAATGACTCGTGGCGGCCTCATATTTGTTACTGGTGAGCTTCTCGCGCAACAGAGACTGTACCTTGTCAGCTCCCAGCCGATGCGAAGCTAATTCCGCCTGAGTCAGCGGATCTGACTTGAGGTCGTCATCTGTCAAGACGGCCTGATCCAGACCGAAATAGTCACGCAACATATCAGACCACGACGGCAGGCCACTCGGCATAGAAAGGCCTGCTCCAAAAAAGCAGGCCAATTTATTATCTTGAAGCGCTTGGAGCATCCGGGGAGGCCAGAAGGTCAGGAAGCTGTCCCAACCTATATCGCCTTTATCCATAGCTACCAATAGCCGCTCCTTGATATATGCCAAAGAACTCTTCATGACTTCGCCGTCATCATCCGTTGCCTTCGGAAATTTTTTGAGTTCCTCATGAAGGTTGTTGAGGGAGAGCGGCTTGCGCATAGAAGTTAAACCTCCTCATTAGAAGGCACTTGGTAGGACTGAGCCTCGGAGAGCAGCAAGGTCTCACTTCGAACGGAGCTGCCGAAGCGCGCAGTATATTATACAGACCGGCAGCAGTAGCAAGAAGAGTGCGACGAGAGCGTAAGGTGAGGCGGTCGGCATGAAGTACGCTGCCAAAGGACCCGGAGCTGATAGCCATCCCGCCATTGCACGCCGAGCCCGCTTCCTGAAAGTCGAAGTGAGATAACCAGCCCGCTCGCGGCAGGATCCGGGAAAGACGGCGAATCCTCGCCAGTCTTTCCGTCAGGAGGTCCGATCATGAAATCAGGACTGCTCGCGCTCGCCATCCTCGCCCTCGGTGGCAGCCTGGCCGTCGTCTGCGGGACCGCGCCTGCCGCGGCTCCCGGGCCGCCGACGCCGACCAAGAGTCCCGTCATCCCTTATCAAGTTCCCGACCACCAGACTTACACACCGGAGGCGGCGCGACCGTTCTTCGACTCGTTCTCGTGGCAATCGTTCGTGGCGCTCAACTGGCCGGTCGCGGTCGCCTCCTCCGGCCGTCCAGTCCGCGGCAAGGCGGATACGGGAAAAACGATCGGAGACTCCGGGCCGCCGCGTGTCTGGGAGACCTGGAAGGCGTCCTGGGAAACCTTCAAGAAGGGTGGCGCGGCTCCCTCGGAGTGGAGCTCCTATGACAGCACGCCCCCCTGCAACGGAGTGAACGCCGAGGGCAAGGTCCTGCTCATGGTGAGCAAGGTCAACTCGGTCACCGACGGCATCAACGAGGCCTTCAGCGGCCCCTTGATCGACCAGAACCGCAACTATACCCGTTACGAGATCCGGTTCAACGAGACGGAGTTCAACGCCATTCGCAACAATCAATGGTACTTACGGAGCAAGCTGCCGAAAGATCCCACCAACCCGGTCAACTTCGCGTCGAGCGTCCAGGGGAGCTACGGGGCCATCGAAGTCAAAGCCGCATGGCGCGAGCTGGTGGCCGGCCAGGACGACTTCAATCGTTATTACGCGGTCAAGGGCATCATCATCGAGCCCGGCACTCCTCATACATGCCGGAACGCCACGCTCGGTCTGGTCGGACTGCACATCGCCTCCAAGGTAGACCCCTTCAGGGAGTGGATCTGGTCCACCTTCGAGCATGTGGACAACGTCCCGGCCAGCTACCCCCCGCCGGCCGGCATTCGCTACTCCTTCAACGACGGCAGGAACGTGCAGCCCAATCCGCAGGGTTACGATTACCAGCCGGCAAACCTGCCTGACGGCAAGCCGATACCGCCGATCGAGCAACGCAAGCCGGTGCAGGTCAGCCGAGTCACTCCGATCCCCAAAGACACCCAGGCCATGAACGCCCGCTATCAGGACCTTCTCCGCGGCACGGTCTGGCAGAACTACCAGCTCGTGGCCACCCAATGGCCGACCACCGTTGGAAAGTTCAAGGTCCAAGGTAACTACCCGGAAAACAGCGATTTCCCCTTCCCGGCCAAGGCGGTCGCCAACACGGCCCTGGAAACCTATCTCCAGACCCAGGATTGCACGAGCTGCCACTACATGGCGGCGCAGACCGACTTCAGCTTCATTCTGGATCACGCCGCCTACCCACCCGGAGGAAAGGCTTTGAAGGCGCTGACGACGCGGATGCTCCACTCACACCCGTAGTCATGGACTTCCGCTGGCCCCGGAATCACTCGAGCTCGCGCCGGGAGAATTCCCACAGCGAGAAGGCCAGGACCACCGCGGCGCCCAGCGCGCTGGCCGCTATCGCGAAGACAGCGTGCTGGCCGTCCCGGATGGCGAGTTGAACGGGCATGGTCCAAGGATACCAGTGGCCGTAGTGCGACTGCCCGATCAGGAAGCCCGCGACCGTGGCACTCATCCCGGCCGCGACCGCGATCGTGAAGCTGCTCCAGCGGATCG
>DATANP010000074.1:0-5625 GCA_036266195.1 Thermoanaerobaculia bacterium
CGAGTTGACCGGGCTGGAGAACATCTTCCTGAACGCGCTGCTGCTCGGCCGCCAGCGCAAGGAGATCCAGGAGAAGCTGGAGGAGATCGTCGACTTCAGCGGCCTGGGCGACTTCATCCGCTCGCCGATCCGCAACTACTCGTCGGGCATGCTCGCCCGGCTCGGCTTCTCCATCGCCACGGCCTGGCTGCCGGAGATCCTGATCCTGGACGAGGTGCTGGCCGTGGGGGACGCGGCCTTCACGGAGAAGTGCGAGCAGAAGATGCGGACCTTCCACGAGGCGGGGATCACGATCCTGGTGGTCTCGCACAGCGAGAAGGTGGTCCGCGACACCTGCACCCGCTGCGTCTGGCTGGACGCCGGCCGCCTGCGCGCGGACGGCGGCACGGACGAGGTACTGGATCTCTACCTGCACGGAGGCCACGACCCGTCCGAGCGCAAGGCCGGCAAGCTTCAGCGCGAGGCAGACCCCGCCACCACCTCGCGCCCCACCACCTCCAGATAGACCTCCAGGAGATCGGCCACGATCCGCGCCGGATCGTGGCGTTCGAATCGGGCCCGGCGCCCCTCCTCCACCAGCCTCTGAGCCAGGCCGGGCTCCCGGTGCAGCCGGGCCACGGCGCGGGCGAAGTCGAGCGCGTCCGCGGCCACGAGCAGCTCGCGGCCATTCTCCGCCTCCAGGCCTGATACGGCAGCCGGGGTCCCGACCACCGGCACGCCCCGGGCCCAGGCCTCCAGGATCTTCATCCGGACCCCTGAGGCGATCCGCAGGGGCACGGCCAGGATCGAGCCCGGCGCGAACGCCTCGGCGCTGTTTTGAGGAGCGGGGTGATGGACGGCCCCGGCCGGAGGGGATGAACCCGGATCGGCCCCGAAGATGTGGAGGACCGCGCCGGGCGCCTCGGCGCGGACCGCCGGCCAGACGTCCCTCAGGAACCAGGCCACCGAGTCCTCGTTCGGCAGCCAGCCGCGACTGACCAGGAGGACGAGCGGCGGATCGCCAGGCAGGAACGCCGGTCCGGGCGGCAGGTCGGGGAACGGAGCGCGGACGACGCGGATCCGACCTCCTCCCCCGGACAGCCAGCGCAGGCGCGAGGCGTCCTCTTCGGTCAGGGGCAGGGTGGCTGCGACGCGCCGCACGGCCCTGCCCTCCCACCTCGCCAGTCGCCGGGACTCGATGCCAAGGAGCCTCCCTTTGAGGCCCGGGGTGCGCGCGGCCGTGGCGGCCCAGAGGTCGCTCTCCACGTTCTGCTCCCGGAGCACCACGGGCACGCCGCGGCGGAAGGCGGGCCCGGCCTGCGGCAGGGCCTGGAGCTGCTCGACATGGACGAGGTCGAAGCGCTCGGCCGCAAGGCGGCACTCGACCTCCTGGGCGAGGGCCGGCTGCCAATGTCGGGCGATCGCCAGAGGCTGCCCGCTGAAGGCGGAACGGACCGCGACCCGCTTCGGGTCCGCCGGCTTCAGCTCCGGAGCCACGAGGGTCGTCCGGCAGCCGGCCGCCTCCAGCGCTTCGAGGGTCAACGCCAGCAGCAGCCGGCCGCCGTCGATCGGCGGCAAGGGCGATTTGGTGGCTACGACGAGGACATTCAGAACGTCGAGATTCATTTCAGTATTCGAAGAGCTGACATTCGCGACCCTTTTTCCGTCTTTATACGGGCATGCTAGCCCGAACATCCACCGCCACCCCATGGGGAATCGAAGCCCGGCCGGTCCAGGTCGAGGTCGACGTCCACAACGGACTCCCGCAGGTGCAGATCGTAGGGCTCGCCGATGCCGCGGTGAAGGAAAGCCGCGAGCGCGTGCGGGCTGCGATCAAGAACTGCGGATTCGACCTGCCGCCGAAGTCCATCGTAATCAACCTTGCACCCGCGGATCTGCGGAAGGAGGGAAACCATCTCGATCTCGCCATCGCTCTTGGCCTGCTCGCGGCCTACGAGCACATCTCGGAGGACGTGCTCCAGGGCCGGCTCATCTGCGGCGAGCTGGGCCTGGACGGAGAGGTCCGGCCGGTCCGCGGCGGCCTGGCCATCGCGGACCTGGGCCGGCGCCTCGGCGTTCGCGAGGTCCTGCTGCCAGCGGCCAACGCGGGAGAGGCCGCGGCGCTCGGCAGCGTGCCGGTGATCCCCATCCGGGGCCTGGCCGAAGCGGTCCAGCACGTGCTGGGCGAGCAGGTCATTCCACCCGTCATCCCCGGCGCGCTGCCGCTGGACATCCCGGAGTCGGTCCCGGACCTCTCGGAGGTGCGCGGCCAGGAAATGGCGCGCCGAGCCCTGGAGGTGGCCGCGGCCGGCGGCCACAACCTCCTCTTCATCGGACCGCCGGGCTCGGGCAAGACCATGCTCGCCCGGCGCCTGCCCGGCATCCTGCCGCCGCTGACGCTCCCCGAGGCGATCGCGGTGACCAAGGTCCACTCCCTGGTCGCCGAGGAGCCGCCGGCCGGCCTGGTCTGGCGCCGGCCGTTCCGCTCACCCCATACCGGCACCAGCACGGCCGGGCTGATCGGAGGCGGCAGCAATCCAAGGCCCGGCGAGGCGAGCCTGGCCCACAACGGAGTCCTCTTCCTGGACGAGCTACCGGAGTTCCGGCGCGACACCCTGGAAGCCCTCCGCCAGCCGCTGGAGGAAGGCTTTGTCACCGTGGTCCGGGCCCGAGCCCGCCTCCAGTTCCCGGCCCGCTTCGCGCTGATGGCCGCGATGAATCCCTGTCCCTGCGGCCACCTTGGAGACCGCCGGTATGACTGTCTGTGTCCACCGCCGCTCGTGGAGCGCTATCGCCGGAAGGTCTCCGGCCCGTTGCTCGACCGCATCGACCTGCACGTGGAGGTCCCGGCCGTGAGCCTCAAGGAGCTGCGCAGCTCGGCCGGCGAGAGCACCGCGACCGTAGCTGAAAGGGTGGCCGCGGCGCGGGCGCTCCAACTCGAACGCTTCGGGCCCTCCTCCTCCACTCCGGTCAACTCCGCGATGGGACCGGAAGCCCTGCGCCGGCACTGCGTGGTCGAGCCGGCCGGCCGGGCCCTCCTGGACGCAGCCTTCGAAAAGCTCGGCCTGTCAGCCAGGGCCCTCGACCGCATCCTCCGGGTCGCCCGCACCATCGCCGATCTCACCGGCGGCGGCCCGATCAAGGCCGGCCACCTCGCCGAAGCAATCCAGTACCGCAGCCTCGACCGGAGGACGTCCTGGTGAAAGGCGAAGATCTTGACAATCTGTTAACTGGAGGGTTAACATGAAACTCGTCCGCATCGCGCGGGAGCAGTGGGATGTGCTGGCGGTCATGGACCACCGGGGCCACTGTCAGGTGCTGGATTTTCTTGAGGAACTGGCCCCCAACTACGAGGCCGCCAAGGACGCCATGCTCGTCCTGCTCGAGGAAGTCCTGCCCCGGATCGGGCCGCCCCGGCAGAACGTCCAGCTTTCAAAGCCGCTGGGCAGAGGACTCTTTGAGTTGCGCCGCCAGCCCAAGGGCCGGAAGCTGCGCGTCATTTTCTTCTATGACTCCGGCTTTCGGATCATCTGCACGTCGGCGTTCACAAAGGCGGAGACGACTCCGCAGACCGAGATCGACAGGTCGAGATTTTTGATCCAACTGTACCTGGAGGCAAAGTTCCGCAATGAGCTCGTCATCCTTGAAAGAGAGAGAGACGATTGAACGGTTCAACCGGATGGCCGCGGAGGCCCGGAAGTCCGTGGGCTACTGGGTCGAGATGCCCATCGTCGAGTTCACGGAGGACATCTGCCGCCTCATGGATGAGCAGGGCGTCTCGAAAGCGGAGCTTGCGAGACGCCTTGGGACCTCGCGGGCGTATGTCACCAAGCTCCTGGGGGGAGATGCCAACTTCACGCTGCAGACGATGACCCGGGTCGCCATGGCTTTGGGAGGAGCGGTCCATGTCCACGTGGCTCCCCAGGCTGCCACTGTCCGTTGGCGTGAGTCGTCGGCGCGCCGGCGATCCGGGACTTCGACGGAACCGGATTTGTCAGGGAGCCATAAAGCATCTCCCCGATCAGGCGGCCGAGTCAAATAGCCATTCGCACATAAATCGGTGCGACCGGCCCTCTTGTTTTGTAAAAGCTTCCCCGGGCTCCTTCGGCGAGCGTTGCTTCCGGGGAAAACCATGCTTCTCTACCATATTTTATTCCCCTCTTGACATCTCCGTCCCGGTCTCTAGAATACACATTCACCTACAGTTGGTCCTGTTCCCTGAGCTCTCGTGGTCTCGGGTTCGTTGACGGTAAACGACTCTTGTAACTTTGCCCATGCCTAGACAGCACCATACGATCATCCTCGTCCCGCACGCCCATGCCAAGCTGCGCAAGTGGCGGGTAACGAACCTTCAGATCGGGCTCGTCGCCGGCTCCTTCCTCTTCCTCACCCTCATCGGCGTCTTCTTCGTCTGGTCTCACTTCAGCGCCAAGGTCAACCCCGTCGAGATCGCCCGCCTGCGGAGCGAGAACGACAAGCTCCGGAACACGAACCAGGAGTTCGAGTCGAGCATCCGCAAGCTCCAGGATCAACTTACGTCGTACGAGGACCGGACCCGCCAGCTCGCCATCGTGGCCGGGATCGCGACTCTCGGCGCCAGTGATACGGCGGAAGCGGGCATCGGCGGCGGCACTGCGGTCGATGAGGTCGGCGCGGATGACATCCCACAGATGGCCTCGCGCATGAAGCAGATGGACGGCACCCTGACCGCGGTCGCGGCCAAGCTCCAGCAGCGGGCCCGCTGGATCTCGCAGACGCCTGCCATCACCCCGGTCAAAGGCATCTTCACCAGCGCCTTCGGCTCGCGCAGCGACCCGCTGACCCACGGGCGCGGCAACCACCAGGGGGTGGACATCGCCGCGGCCCCGGGCCAGCCCGTGCGGGCCAGTGCCGACGGCATCGTGATGCGCGCCGGCAGCCTCGGCGGCCTGGGCAACGCGATCTTCGTGGCCCACGGCTTCGGCATCACCACCCGCTATGGCCACCTCTCGAAGATCGAGGTCCGGCCTGGCCAGAGGGTCAAGCGCGGCGATGTCATCGGCCGCGTGGGCAACACCGGGCGCTCCACCGGCTACCACCTCCACTACGAGGTGCGCCAGGACGGCGATCCGGTCAACCCGCTGGTCTACATCCTCGACAACGGCGGCCCGCTGTAGACGAAAGGGGGCGCGACGAATCGCGCCCCTACAATCAAACCGGGTGCAGGGGCGCGATTCATCGCGCCCCTTTCGCCGTCTTGGCCCGGAATTCTTTCTGCTAGACTGCGGGTTGTACTTGCACCAGGGGTTTCGCCCCGTCTTTTCCCTGACCAGTGAGATCTCGATGATCAACCAACTTCTGACCAAAGTCTTCGGCAGCCAGCACGAGCGCGACGTCAAGAAGATGCTGCCGATCGTGGCCGCCATCAACGAGATAGAGCCGCAGATCAAGGCCCTGTCGGACGAGCAGCTCCGGGGCAGGACCGCCGAGCTCCGCGAGCAGATCGCGAACGGCGCGTCGCTCGACGACCTGCTCGTCCCCGCCTTCGCCGTGGCCCGCGAGGCCGCTTGGCGCACCCTCCACATGCGGCCCTACGACGTCCAGCTCATGGGCGGCGTCGTGCTCCACCGCGGCCGCATCGCCGAGATGAAGACCGGCGAGGGCAAG
>DATANP010000075.1:0-28064 GCA_036266195.1 Thermoanaerobaculia bacterium
TCTCTCGACTACGCCGGCTTCCTCCAGGACGCCCTTCGCGACATGGTCCGCCGGGTCCTGGAGCACGTGAACGAGCATGGCATGCCGGGCGAGCACCACTTCTACATCGGCTTCCGCACGGACCATCCGGATGCGCGGATACCCGGCTTCCTCAGGGACAAGTACCCGGAGGAGATCCACGTCGTCCTCCAGAACCAGTTCTGGGACCTGGAGGTGGACGAGGAGGCCTTCTCCGTCTCGCTGGCCTTCGGGGGCAGCCGCCAGAGGCTGACCGTCCCCTTCGCGGCTTTGACGGAATTCCGCGACCCGGCGGCCAACCTCCTCCTGGCCTTCGATCCGAGCCGCAGCGCGCTGATCGACCCGGAGCCGGAGCCGCCCGCGCCGCCCGAGCGCCCGGGCCCCAGGCCGGTACCGTCCCCGCCGGGCAGCGTCGTCCAGTTCGAGCGCCGCCGGAAGAAATAGCCGTCCTCCCCAGGGGACGATCGACCGGAGGTCGCACCCCCGGTAGCGGCATGGCACCGGCCTTGCTCTTTCCATCCTTGGATGTCGATAGAAACGAGGTATTGGACCATGCGAAACATCAAGCCCGGACTTTTGCTCCTGGCCCTCTCCCTGGCGCTCGCGATCGGCTGCGGTCGCAATGACAAGGAGTCGGACCGGGTTGTCGTCGAGTCGCCGCCGGCCGCCGAAGAGACGACCGCCACCGCCCCGGAGACCCGGGACCCCGAGATCCCGCAGCAGCAGGTCGAGATCGTCGAGCCAGAGCCGGGCCCCGACCGCGGTGTCCGAGAGACGGATCTCGACGCCCGCGAGCGCGAGCTCGAGCGGCGTCAGGCAGAGCTCGACGCCCGCGAACGCAGCCTGCGGTCGACTCGCCCACAACCGCCGGTCGCGTCGAAGCCCAAGCCGAAGCCCGCTCCGGCGCCGGTCCCCGACCGGACCGAACCCCGGGAGACCGACACGGAAGAGATCGCCGAAGCCCCGGCGCCCGCTCCGGAGCCCGACCAGCCCGCCCGTGAGGAGCGGCCCGAGCCGGAGCGCGAGCCCGTAACGTCAATTGCGACCGTGCCCGCCGGCACCCAGATGCGGGTCGAGTTCCTGAAGAGCCTCTCCAGCCAGACCAGCGAGCCGGGCGACATCTTCCGCGCCCGGGTGGCCTCGGACATCACCGACGACGGCGGCCGGGTGATCATCCCGGCCGGCTCCGAGGTGGTCGGGGTGGTCGGCGAGGCCGTGCCGCTGCGCAAGGTCGGCGGCCAGGCCAAGCTCACCCTGCGGTTCACCGACCTGGTGCTCCCGTCGGGCAACACGGTACCGATCCAGGCCTCCTTCGTGGGCGAGGGGCGGAGCGAGACGCGGAAGGACGCGGCCACCATCGGCGGCGCGGCGGCCGGCGGCGCCATCCTGGGCCGGGTGCTCAGCAAGGGCAACCGCTCCAAGGGCGCGGTCATCGGGGCCATCATCGGCGCCGCGGCCGGCACGGCCATCGCCTCCCGCACCCCGGGCGAGGAGGTCACGATCGACCGCGGCACGACGGTCGACCTGAAGCTGGACCGGGAGGTCGAGGTCCGCGTCCGGCGCTGATCAGGAGGGGCGGGGAGCGGGTGCTACACTGCTCGGGCCATGTCCGAGCCGCTCCCCACTCCGCCGCCCTCCTCCCGAGTCGCCCGTCCAGGTCTCTTCGGAGGTCTCGTCTCCTCCAAGCAGCGCCGCTCCGGCGTCGAGCCCGGGGAGGTTGAAAGCAAAGATCCGAAAAAACCTGCCAAGAAGCCGATCGCCTGGCGCGTGGTGCTCGACGACGCCGCCGCTCTGGTCCGGGCGCGCAAGGGCCGGCTCGCGTTCGGCCTCTTCCTGATGCTCATCAACCGGCTCTGCGGCCTGGTCCTCCCCGGCACCACCAAGTACCTGCTTGACGAGGTGATCGGCCACGGCAACCGGGCCATGCTCGGCCAGCTCGTGCTGGCGGCCGGCACGGCCACCCTGCTCCAGGGCGTCACCTCGTTCGCGCTCGCCCAGATCCTCGGCAAGGCCGCGCAGCGCTCGATCACCGAGATGCGCCTGGACGTGCAGCGCCATGTTGGCCGCCTGCCGGTGGGCTACTTCGAGCAGACCAAGTCCGGCGCCCTGCTCTCCCGGGTCATGAACGACGCCGAAGGGGTGCGCAACCTGGTCGGCACCGGGCTCGTGGAGCTGGTCGGCGGCACGGTCACCGCCATCCTCGCGGTCGGCATCCTCTTCTACCTGAGCGCCAAGCTGACCCTGATCGCGATCGCGGTCCTCTCGCTCTTCGCCATCATCATGGGCTGGGCATTCAAGACCCTGCGCCCGCTGTTCCGCGAGCGCTCGAAGATCAACGCCGAGCTGTCCGGCCGGCTGACCGAGTCGTTCTCGGGCGTGCGGGTGGTCAAGGCCTACGGCGCCGAGCGGCGCGAGGCCCTGGTCTTCGCCAAGGGCGCGCACCGGCTGTTCCGCAACGTGGCGCGGACGATCACCAGCTTCTCGATGATCGGCGCGGGCTCGACCCTGCTCCTCGGCATCGTGGGCGTGGCCATGATGTGGGTGGGCGCCAACGAGGTCCTCTCCGGCCGCATGACGATCGGCTCCTTCTTCTCCTTCACCCTCTACCTCGGCCTCCTGGTCAGCCCGGTGATGCAGATCGTCAACATCGGCAGCCAGCTCACCGAGGCGTTCGCGGGCCTGGAGCGCATCCGGGAGATCCGCAACGAGGCGACCGAGGATCAGGGAGAGGCGGGGCGCCGGCCGCTGCGCCAGGTCGACGGTCTGATCGAGTTCCGCGACGTCCGGTTCCATTACCAGGAGGACACGCCGGTCCTGCGCGGCATTTCATTTACAGCTCGGCCCGGCACCTCGACCGCCCTGGTCGGACCGTCGGGCTCGGGCAAGAGCACGCTGATCGGCCTGGTCGCCGCCTTCCACCGGCCGACCGAGGGGACCATCTACGTGGACAGCCAGGACCTGTCGACGGTCCGGCTCCACGACTACCGCTCGCACCTCGGCGTGGTGTTCCAGGACAACTTCCTGTTCGACGGCACCGTGCTGGAGAACATTGCCTACGCCCGGCCGCACGCCTCGAACGAGGAGATCCTGCGCGCCGCGAAGATCGCCCACTGCGACGAGTTCGTGCGCCGGCTGCCACAGGGCTACGACACGGTGGTGGGCGAGCGCGGGGTGAAGCTCTCGGGCGGCGAGCGCCAGAGGGTCGCGATCGCCCGCGCCATCCTGGCCGACCCGAGAATCCTGATCCTCGACGAGGCCACCTCCTCGCTCGACAGCGAGAGCGAGGCGCTGATCCAGGAGGGCCTGACCGAGCTGATGAGAGGGCGGACCACATTCGTCATCGCCCACCGCCTGTCCACCATCCGCAGGGCCGACACCATCCTGGTCCTGGAGCAGGGGCAGATCGTGGAGCGCGGCCGGCACGAGGAGCTGCTCGCCCTGGGCGGCCGCTACCACTCGCTCTACACCCGGCAGTACAACCTGGAGTCGAACCTCTTCCGCAACCCGGGCGAGGCCGATCCGGAAGAGGAGAAGGCAAAGCTGCTCGCCCGCGCGGATGCGGGCGTGGCCGCCCTGCCGCTCCTGGGCGGCGGGGCGGGGCGGATCTGAGGGCGGTGGCGCCCTCTCCCGCGCAGCGGGGGAGGGACGGGGAGGGGGTTCCGTGCCGCCAGCTCCGGGCGTCACGTCTGAATTGCTGGATCGCTAATACCCTGAGCGCGGCGCGCTTTCCCTGGGACCGCTGGCGTCTCGCCGGCACCCTCAAAACATTGGGCCGAAGGCCCGACCTTCTGGCAGGGGCGAAACAATTGCCGGCGTTCCGCCGATGGAGCCGGCCTTCCTGAAGAAATCCCTGCCCTGCCTGAAAGAGTCGTCAAGGCTCCTGAGGGGATCGATGCGCTTCCTGTCGGAGCAGGCGGTTGGCCTGAAGCGTTCCCCGTGCTTCCTGTCCGGGTCCGTGAGGCTCCTGCCGGAGTCTTTGCGATTCCTGCCCGGATCTTCGAAGCTCCTGAACGGATCGGCAGATCTCCTGAATCGAAGCGGGAGCCTCCTGCTCGGACCGGCGTGATTCCTGAACCGGCTGGCGTGGCCCCTGAAGGAATTCTTGTGACTCCTGACCGGATCGGCGGGACTCCTGAAGGAATTCTGGCGGCTCCTGACGGGTTCGTCGTGGCTCCTGAAGAAATCCGGGCGCCTCCTGATCGAGGCCGCGTGGCTCCTGATCCTTCAGGAAACAGCGGGGGCGTGCTCTCGCAAGCCCCTGCACGGACTACTCACTGTCGGCGCGGGAATCTTCCCGGCTACACCCTGTTGCTGCCGATCCGGGTCACCTTCATCGGCTTGTCCCTGGTGCCGAACCAGCCCTCGTGGCCGGAGCGGTCGGTGGCCTGGACGTAGAGCTCCACCGTGCCGTTCTGGTGGTAGCTGACCGGCAGCACGATCGACCAGTAGCCACCCGCGAGGTGCTCCTCCAGCTTCATCTCCTTCATCTTGCCGCCCGGCGCCTTCGCCCACATCTTGACGCTCTTGATCTCGTAGTCGTCGCGCACCCGGAAGCCGAGCTCCACCGGGTTGCCGCGCGAGTACTCCAGGCCGAAGCCGGGGCGCAGCTCGACCACGGGCGCAGCCTGGTCGAGCTGCGCGAGCTGGGCCTCCAGCCGCCTGGTGGCCTCCGCGATCTGCGCCGCCAGATGCGGGGTCGGCTTCACGCCACGCAGCATCTCCAGCGGCTCGTGCGGCTTCTTGCGGCGCTCCCAGGACGGGATCTGGTCGAGCAACGCCCTCTGCCTGGCCTCGTCGTCCTTGGCCGTGCGGTAGCCGGCGATCCGGGCGTCCAGGCCTTCGCGGGCGCTCCAGGTGCGCTGCAGCGGCTCCAGTCTGGCAATGGCCTCGTCGTAGTGTGCCTCGCGGGCCAGGGTCTCGGCCTCGCCTTCGACCGCGGCGGCCGCCTTCTCCCGCAGATCCAGCGGATCGCTGAGCTTCGGCGAGAGCGACGACATTTCGGCCATTTTCTCCAGCACCGCCACCGGCTTGCCCTCGGCGGCGTCGGCCTCGGCGAGCCGGTGGAGCTCGACCAGGCGCCGGGCCGTTTCGAAGTCGCCCTTCAGGTCGGCCGGGAGGCTCGGGCCGAGACCCGCGCCCGCGGCCACCGCGGTCCGCAGCACCCCGAGGTCGCCGTTGTCCAGACCGCGCCGAAGGTCGGTGGGGAGCCGCTCGACGGCCATCATGTCGAGCAGACCCTCCAGATCCGCCAGCCTGGCGCAGGCCTCGGCCGGCAGCGCGCTCTGGCCGGAGAAGGAAAGATCGCGCAGGGTCTCGCGCGCCCTGGTCTCGTCGCCCATGGCCAGGAGCTGGCGGGCCTCCTCGAGCCGGGCCAGAACGGTCTGGGGCGAGGGGGGCGGCGGGACGACCGGACCGCTCGATGCAGGACCGGCGGCCTCCTCCGCGGGCCGGCGGAGGAACCAGAAGCCGGCCAGGACGGCGAGGATCAGGACCGCGGCCAGGGCGCCGACCAGGACCGCGGTCCGGCGCTTGGGTGGTGGCGGAGGGGGAGCCGCCTCGACCACCTGAGCGATCGGTGGAGGAGGGGGCGGCGCGGTCAGGGCGTCCAGAACCTCGTCCGTGATCGCCTGAAGGACCTCGCCCTCCAAAACGGGCTCCGGCTCTGGCAGCGGAGGGGCCGCAACCGGCGGGGAAGCGACAGGCACCGGAGCCGGAGGAGGAGGTGCGGCCTGGATGGTCGGAGGCGGCGGAGCGGGTGCGGCCGGAGCAGGAGCCGACTGGCCGAGCGCCTGCCGGAACGCCGCCCGGACCTCGCGGAAGGAGGGGCGCTCCGCAGGCTCGCGCCGCAGGAGGCGCTCCAGGATCCGGGTCAGGGCGTTGTCGTCCGCCAGCTCCAGAGTCAGGGCGAACGGGAGCTGGACCGACGGCGAGTCTCCCGGCGCCACCGACGCTCCGAGCAGTTGGCAGACGGTGCGGGCGAAGGAGAAGAGATCGGACCGGGCCGTGGCCACTTCACCCCGGAAAGCCGCGCTGCCCAGGCCGAGGAGCTTCAACTGCTGGGTGTCGGCGGGGGCACCCACCGCGAACAGGTTGTCCGGCGCCAGGTTGCCATGGGCGAGGCCGCGGGCGGCCATCGCTTCCAGCCCGTCGAGCACCTGGCCGAGGAGGCCGACCAGGGCCACGGCCGCCTCCAGGTCGAGCTTGCCCGCCAGGTCGAGCCGGCGGCCTTCGAGCGGCTCCAGCACCAGGAAGGCGCTGCCGTCCGGCGAGATCCCGGAGTCGAGCACCGCGGGCAGGGCCGGGTGCTTGAGCACGGCCAGGGCCGCGGCGAAGGCCTCGAACCGGTTCGCGGCCTCTTCGAGAGGGGCTGCTCCAGCGGAGATCATCTTCACCACCACCGGCCCCCCGGTCCGCCGGTCGGTAGCGCGGAACACCGTGCCCGCCCGGCCGGAGTGGAGGATCTTGGCGAGGTCGTAGCGCTCGGCAAGCTCGCGGAATTCCATTTCGCCCCCGCTTCCTTCAGAGATCTTTCGTTGGCCTTAGTATAGAGGAGGAGCTATGGGGGCGGAAGAATGCCTCCGGGAAGGATGTTTCTGCCTGTCATGAAGAGCCGTCTCCTCGTCGTCCTCCTCCTCCTGCTGAGCCCGGTCCTCCTCCCCGTCCGCGCCCAGGCGGTCGAGGCGTCGCCGTTCGGCGTCAACGTCCACCTGCCGCAGGGCGCCGAGCTGGAGCGCATCCTCGACCAGGCGCAGGCCGCCGGCATCGGCTGGGTGCGGATCGACTTCGTGTGGGCCTACGTCGAGGCCTCGCAGAATCAGTTCGACTGGCGGATCTACGATGCGATCGCGGCCGAGGCACGAAAGCGCAACATCGAGATCTTCGCCACCCTGGCCTACACCCCGCAGTGGGCGACCTCGGGACCCTACTTCACCGGCGTGCCGGACGATCCCGCCGACTGGGCCGACTTCTGCTCCCGGGCCGCGAAGCGCTACAAGGGGCAGATCCGCTATTGGGGCCTGTGGAACGAGGCCAACCTCGACCACTTCTGGGCCGGAACCCAACAGCAGTACATCGACGTCATCCTGAAGCGCGGCGCCGACGCGATCCATGCCGGCAACCCGGCCGCCAAGGTCGGCGGCCCCGAGTTGGCCCACCTGACCTCCGGCGACTCCGACTGGTACGACTGGCTGCGCGAGACCCTCCTCCAGGCCGGAGACAAGCTCGACTTCGTGACCCACCACGCCTACGACACCGACGGTCCGAGGGACGTCACGAAGAAACTCGCCGGCAAGACCCTGTTCGGCGACCGCCCCGGCCTCTGGGACACGGTGAACCCGACCCTGGAAGAGGTCCTCGAGAACGCCGGCTGGAGCAAGCCGGTCTGGCTCACCGAGACCGGCTGGGAGACGGACGTGGTGGGCGACGCGAAGCAGGCCGAGTACCTGACCGCTCTCCTGGACGAGTGGTTCACCGGCCGCTCGGGGCGGACCTGGATCGACAAGGTGTTCGTCTACGAGATGGACGACGCGGACACCCCCGAGAAGCCGACCTGGGGCCTGGTGCGCCTGAACGGCACGCCCAAGCCGTCCTGGTACGCCTACCGCGACTTCATCGCCGCGCAGGGGGGAGGCCCGGGCCTCGACCTCTTCAATGGCCGCTTCTCGGTCGAGGTCGCCTGGCGCGACCACCAGGGCAACAGCGGCTTCGGCCAGCCGGTCCCGGACTCGAACCTGAGCGGCTTCTTCTGGTTCTTCAACCAGCAGAACCTGGAGCTGGTGGTCAAGGTGATCGACGGCCGGCCGGTCAACGGCCACTTCTGGTTCTTCTATGGAGCGCTGTCGGACGTCGAGTACTGGATCACGGTGACCGACCACACCACGGGCGAGAAGCGGCAGTACCACAACGAGCCGGGGAGCCTGTGCGGCAACGCCGACACGAAGGCCTTCAAGGCCGCCGGCGCCTCGTCGGTCCAGGCGGAGCCGCTGCGGATCTTCGAGCCGGCCGCGAGCTGCACCGGCAACCCCTCGACCCTCTGCCTCCTGGGCTCGCGGTTCCGGGTGGACGTCGAGTACCGGGATCCCAACAGCGGCCTCCTGGGTACGGGCTTGGCGGTGCCGCGCACCGACCAGAGCGGAACCTTCTGGTTCTTCAACCCGCAGAACGTCGAGCTGGTGGTCAAGGTCCTAGACGGCCGGCCGATCACCGGCAAGTTCTGGGTCTTCTATGGTGCCCTGTCGGACGTGGAGTACTGGATTACCGTGACCGACACGGTAACGGGGGCCTCGAAGCAGTACCACAACGTCCGGGGAAACGTCTGCGGGAAGGGCGACACATCGGCTCTCTAACCATTTTGTGGTAACTTCCCCCGGCTCTGTCCTGACTGGACGATTCGGAGGATTACCATGTTCATATCTAGACTTCTCGGGCTGACCGCGATCGTTGCGGCCCTGAGCGCGGCGCCGGCCGCAGCCAGCGAGGCGGATCTCGTCCTCCCCAACTTCGGGGACGCCACGTTCCTCAGCGGCATCGGGGGCGATACCCTGCTGAAGGCCGGGCTCCTGGTCTGCGTGCTCGGTCTCCTGTTCGGCATGTGGATGTACATGCAGCTCAAGAACCTGCCGGTCCACCGCTCGATGCGGGAGATCTCCGAGCTGATCTTCGAGACCTGCAAGACCTATCTCGCCACCCAGGGCAAGTTCATCCTGCTCCTCGAGATCTTCATCGGGGCGGTGATGATCTTCTACTTCGGCTGGCTGCGCGGCTTCGACGTCGCGAAAGTCGTGACCATCCTGCTCTTCAGCCTGGTGGGCATCGCGGGCAGCTACTTCGTGGCCTGGTTCGGCATCCGGGTGAACACCTTCGCCAACTCGCGCTCCGCGTTCGCCAGCCTCAAGGGCAAGCCGTTCCCGACCTACGCCATCCCGCTCAAGGCCGGCATCAGCATCGGCATGCTGCTGATCAGCACCGAGCTGCTGATCATGCTCTGCATCCTGCTCTTCGTGCCGCGCGACTATGCCGGCCCGTGCTTCATCGGCTTCGCCATCGGCGAGTCGCTCGGCGCCGCGGCCCTGCGCATCGCGGGCGGCATCTTCACCAAGATCGCCGATATCGGCTCCGACCTGATGAAGATCGTCTTCAACATCAAGGAGGACGACGCCCGCAACCCCGGCGTGATCGCCGACTGCGTGGGCGACAACGCCGGCGACTCGGTCGGCCCGACCGCGGACGGCTTCGAGACCTACGGCGTGACCGGCGTGGCGCTCATCACCTTCATCCTGCTGGCGGTCGCGAACCCGGCCAACCAGATCCAGCTCCTGGTCTGGATCTTCGTGATGCGCATCATGATGATCGTCACCAGCGGCCTGTCCTACATGATCAACGAGGCCATCGCGAAGTCGCGCTTCGGCGACGCCGACTCGATGAACTTCGAGGCCCCGCTGACCTCGCTGGTCTGGCTGAGCTCGGTCCTCTCGATCGCGGTCACCTACATCGTCTCCTACATGCTGATCCCGGAGCTCAACAACGATCCCACCCTGTGGTGGAAGCTGTCGACGATCATCTCCTGCGGCACCCTGGCCGGCGCGCTCATCCCCGAGCTCGTGAAGGTCTTCACCTCGGTCGAGTCCGGCCACGTCAAGGAAGTGGTGACCGCGTCCCGGGAGGGCGGCGCGTCGCTCAACATCCTCTCCGGCCTGATCGCCGGCAACTTCAGCGCCTACTGGATGGGGCTGACCATCGTGGCCCTGATGGCGATCGGCGCCAGCGTAGCCGGCACCCTGCCGACCGGTCCGGAAGCGCTGATGATCGCCCCGTCCGTGTTCGCCTTCGGCCTGATCGCCTTCGGCTTCCTCGGCATGGGCCCGGTGACCATCGCGGTCGACTCCTACGGTCCGGTGACGGACAACGCGCAGTCGGTGTTCGAGCTGTCGACCATCGAGACCCTGCCGAACATCAAGCAGGAGCTCAAGAGCGAGTTCGGCTTCGACGTCGACTTCGACCGCGCCAAGCACCACCTGGAGGCCAACGACGGCGCCGGCAACACCTTCAAGGCCACGGCCAAGCCGGTGCTCATCGGCACGGCGGTGGTGGGCGCGACCACGCTGATCTTCTCGATCATCGTGGTGCTCACCAACAAGCTGACCACGGACATCGACAAGCTGTCCCTGCTTCACTGGCCGTTCCTTCTGGGCCTGGTGACCGGCGGCGCGATCATCTACTGGTTCAGCGGCGCCTCCTGCCAGGCGGTGTCGACCGGCGCCTATCGGGCGGTGGAGTTCATCAAGAAGAACATCAATCTCGACACGGGGTCCGAGAAGGCCTCGATCGAGGACTCGAAGAAGGTGGTGGAGATCTGCACCACCTACGCCCAGAAGGGCATGTTCAACATCTTCCTGACGGTGTTCTTCTCGACGCTCGCGTTCGCCTGCCTGGAGCCGTTCTTCTTCATCGGCTACCTGGTGTCGATCGCGGTCTTCGGTCTCTACCAGGCGATCTTCATGGCGAACGCCGGCGGCGCCTGGGACAACGCCAAGAAGATCGTCGAGGTGGACCTGAAGGAGAAGGGCAGTCCGCTCCATGCCGCCACGGTCGTGGGCGACACGGTGGGCGATCCATTCAAGGACACCTCCTCGGTGGCCATGAACCCGATCATCAAGTTCACCACCCTCTTCGGCCTGCTGGCCGTGGAGCTGGCGGTCGAGATGGCGCGCACGCCCCGCCTCGTGCTGGCCGCGGTCTTCTTCCTGATCTCGACGGTCTTCGTGTACCGCTCGTTCTACGCCATGCGGATTCCGGTCGCGGACACCAAGGCCGCCTAAGCCCCCTGGCTCATCCTTCGGGGCGCCACGATGGCGTGGCGCCCCGGGAAGCTTCCCCTTTTAAAGAAAAGCGCTGTTTCCTTTAAAAGCTCTCCTAGCTTTGTAAGCCCCCTTTCAAAATTCCCCAAGCTTTGAAAGAATCAGGCGGATTTCTTTAAAAGCCTCTCTGGAAAAGAAGGGGCTCTTACAAAGAGGGGGTCTCTTGAACCGGGCGGACTTCCGGGATCCGAAGGCGGGCACGCTGGTCGAGACGCCAGGGGGGTATCTGGCCTTCGTCCCAGCCCACTTGCCGCCGGATCTGACCTACGAGCCCGACCTGGTGCTCGCCCTGTCACGAGCCGACGCGGCGCTGAGCGAGCTCTCGGGACTTGGCCGGCGGCTGCCCAATCCCCACCTCCTGATCGCACCTTACGTCCGGCGCGAAGCGGTTCTGTCCTCACGGATCGAAGGGACCACGGCGAGCGTGTCCGACCTGCTGCTGGATGAGATCGAGGACGATCATCCCGATTCCGCAGATGCCGACGTGCGGGAGGTCCGGCAGTATGTCGAGGCGCTGGAGTACGGTATCGTCCGCTTGCGCGACCTGCCCCTGTCACTGCGCCTGGTCTGTGAGATGCACGAGCGGTTGATGCGAGGCGTCCGGGGAGGGCATGCCACACCAGGCGAGTTCCGCCGGTCCCAGAACTGGATCGGTCCGGCCGGTAGCACCCCGTCCACAGCACCGTATGTTCCACCACCGCCGGACCGGCTGATGGACACCCTCTCGAACTGGGAGCTCTTTCTGCACGAGCGCGGGCGTTTCCCCGATCTCATCCAGTGCGCTCTGATGCATGAGCAGTTCGAGGCGATCCACCCCTTCCTGGATGGCAATGGCCGCCTGGGCCGCCTCCTGATCTCTCTGTTCCTGATCGAACGCGGCCGACTCAGCCAGCCGGTCCTTTACCTGTCCGCCTACTTCGAGGCCCGACGGCGCGACTACTACGAGGCGCTCCAGCATGTGAGAACCGACGGAGACTGGACAGGATGGCTGCGCTTCTTCCTGGCCGGAGTCGAAGAGACCGCCAAAGAGGCAGTCAGGCATGCCGCCAGAATCATGGATCTGCACGATTCCCTGCGCCAGGACCTGCGCCAGAAGCCCCACGCGGTCACCCTGGTGGAAGCCCTGTTCGCCAACCCCTTCGTCACCATCTCCAGGGCAGCCCAGCTTCTGAACGTCTCCTACCCGACAGCCCGGCAGGTCGTGGCCTACCTGCAAACCGAGGGTCTGCTCGAAGAGATCAGCGGCCGCGCATGGAGGCGCATGTATGTGGCCCGGCCGATCCTGGAGGCGTTCGAGAATCGGGATTGAGCGTCCTCGGGAGAGTACGTTTTCGAGAACCCTGCTCAGCCCCTCCGCCTCTCCTGAATCTCCAAGCCTCTGAAAACAAGCGAGTTCCCGGAGGCACCATCCGGTGGCATAGACCTTGATCTATGGGAATGGCGAAGGTGCCGAAGAGAGCTCTCCGAGGCGCTCAGTTTCATGGAGAAAAGGAGACGAGAGATGTTCAAGATCGCCAACCAACGAGTCATCACTGCCCTGGTGCTGATGGCGACCCTCTTCTTCGGCGGCGCCATGGCGGCCCAGGCCCGTGACACCCACGGAGCCGACCGCCTGGTGAAGGGTGCCGTGGCCGGTGCCGCCGTCGGCGCCATCACCCAGGTCGTCCGTGGCCGGACCGCCGCTCCCCAGGTCTTGAAGGGTGCCGCCGTGGGCGGTGCCGTGGGTGCTGCCGTCGGCGCCTACAGCGACTACAAGCAGGAGAAGGATGCCCGCATCGACGCCGAGCGCCGGGCGGACTATGACCGGTACAACTACGGTGGCCAGTACCGCAACTCCCGCCGGGCGAACCGGGGCAACTACTATGCCCCCGTCCGTCAGGGTCGCGCGGCCCGGAATCACCACCACAACGGCCGCTGCCGTCACTAACCAGTGACGTCCCCCATAGCGGGGCGCCGCCTACGGGCGGCGCCCCGTCCTTCCTTCTAGATCTCGTACTCGCCGCCGGGGTACACGAACGAGTCGCGCGGCGCGAACCAGGACGAGGCGGTCACCGGCTGGAACGGCTGCGCCGGGCGGATGGCCCAGGCCGGGTGATCCTTCGCCAGGAACTCCACGGACTTCAGCTCAAACGGATCGACCAGATCGCCGATGTAGGCGTAGTTGCCGGCCATGATCTTGCCGTCGAGCTGCGTCAGGTAGGTCAGGTGGCCTCGCGCCACCACGCCGATCTTCTTGCCGACCTCGGCCCGGGTGCGGATGATCGCCACCCCATCCACGTAGGTCGTGGCCTCCAACTCGTGGCCCTGCACCTCGACCGTGGTCCTGCCCGGCGAAGCCGGAACCCCACGCTCGGCGGCGTACTCGCGCATCACCTCGGACGAGTTGAAATAGTTCGTGAAGAACCGGGCCGGCGTGACGCCGTCCGGAGCGGTCAGGCCGCCGAGGTCGAGCCCGAGATAGGTGAGCGAGTAGGCGCCGAACCCGGAGGTCTGCTCCTCGGAGTCGACCACGTACTGGTTCATGTAGATGGCATGGTTGTCCGCCGGCCGCAGCCGGGATGGCAGCAGGGCCGCGGCGGCCTTGGGGTCCGCCGGAATCCAGCTCGAATAGATCATGCGGCTGTTGATGACAAGCTGCGGTGCAGCGAGAGTAGACATGACTTGATCTCCTTGAAGCGGTTCACTTCAAGATACGCAGGGCCACCGGGGGCCCCGCCAGGGGAAGAAAGGACGTAAAGGACTGCACGGACCGCAGGAATCAAGACCTTTAGTCCTTGATGTCCCTGCAGTCCTTTAGGTCCCTTCTTCCGCCTTCAGCCCCACCAGCTCCATGAGCCGCAGCGCGTTGGTCGTGGTGGCCACGCCCGGCCGCATCACGTAGTCGAAGGTCATGGGCGGGTCTCCTCCGGGGTGGAGGGTCTCGCGGAAGTGGACCGGCCGCACCGATTCCGCCAGCTCGGGGATCTCGGCGATCTGGAGATCGTGGGTGGAGACGGCACCGATCGCGCCCTGGCGCAGCAGGTGGAGGATCACCCTACGCACCGCCACCTGCCGCTCCTGGCTGTTTGTGCCGCGGAGAACCTCGTCCAGCAGGTAGAGCACGGTCCGGCCGGCTTCGTGGGCGCGGTCGGCCGCGTCCACCACGGAGCGGATGCGGTGCAGCTCGGCCAGGAAGAAGGAGACGCCATCCTCCAGAGAGTCCTCCACCAGGATGCTGGTGGCGAGATCCACCGGCGGCATGGAGAGTTCCTCGGCGCAGACCGGACCGCCGGCCTGGGCCAGCACGGCATTGACCCCGATCGAGCGCAGGAGCGTGCTCTTGCCGGACATGTTCGAGCCGGTCACCAGGAGGAAGGTGCCTGGCGGACCCAGCTCCACGTCGTTCGTCACTCGCTTCGCCTCGGAGATGAGCGGATGGCCGAGGCCCTTCGCGGAGAAGCGGTCCTCGGTTTCTTCCACGCGGGGGAAGACCCAGCCGGGGTTGTCGTGCTTCAGGCCGGCCAGGGCGCAGAGGGCTTCCACCTCTCCGAGCGCCGTCAGCCAGCGGCGGACGTGCCGACCCGCTTCCTGCTGCCAGCGCTCCATGAGCCACAAGGTGTGGAAGTCCCAGAGCACCAGGGTCTGGAGGAAGAAGTGGAGGATGCCCGAGTGCCTCGCATCGACCAGGCCCATGCGGCTCTGGAGGATCTCCATCCAGCGATGGGCCGTCCGGCCGTGGGGAGTCAGCTCGCCGGCGATGCGCTGGAGAAGCGGTTCGTTGAACGGCTGACTCGGGATCAGCTCCAGGGCCTCGGCGTAGAGCTGGAACTCCTTTTCCCTCGCCTCCAGCCGGTCGAAGCTCCTGGCGAGCTTGTCGCTCATCAGGTAGCTCAGGATGATGTTGACGGTCAGGAGCAGCGTCAGCGGCCCGGAGGGCGCCAGGGCCGAGAGCAGCGCTGATATCGGAGTGCCTCTCGGCGCCGTGGTCACGAAATGCTGGACCTCCACGAGGTGCAGGGTCAGCGCGATCGCAGTGGCTAGGACCAGGAAGCGCGCCAGCAAGACCAGCCAGGGCTTGGCAAGCAGCCAGGGCGGGCTCTCGGCCCAGCGCAGGAAGGCCTCGACGTCCGGCGAGATCCGGGCCATGGAGAGCGTGCGCGCTTCGAGCTGCTGGCGGAAGTCGAGCTGCGGCGCCAGCTCGGCCACCGCGGCCTGGCGGCTCCGGATCTCCGCGGGCGGCGCCGAGCCGAGCAGCCAGGAGGCGAGCGTGTTCCGGCCCGGCGGCGTATGGGCCGTGCCGAGCAGCTCGAAGAGAGAAGCATGACCCAAGAGGCCCAGGTCCCGGACCAGGGGGGTATCGACCGGGACGGAGACCGGCGGCGGGTCCGGCAGCTTCGCCCAGTCGCGGGCGATCCGGAGCAGGGCCTCTTCATTGATCCGCACCAGGTCCGCGGCCCGGCGCTGGCAGCGGATCGCTCTTTCATGGCCCGGCAGGACCGAGAGGAAGGCGAGCAGCGAGAGTCCTGCACCGGTCCAGGCGGCCGGCGGCGGATCCGCGGCCCTGGCGAGCACCCAGAAGAGGCAGGCAACAAAGGCCAGAAACAGGGCGCCGCGGACGAGCGAGTACCGGAGGGAGATGCGGGCGAGGCGCCGCTCTTCCCGGCGGAAGTCGTCGCGGCGCCTCTCGTAGATCTCGATGGCGGGTTACTCCACGGTGACGCTCTTCGCCAGGTTCCGCGGCTGGTCCACGTCGGCCCCGCGGCGGACACCGGTGAAGTAGGCGAGGAGCTGCAACGGGATGACGTTGACGATCGGCTGGAGCAGCGGAGAGACCGAGGGGACCTCGATCACCTCGTCGCAGACGCCGCCCAGCTCCTCCGGATCGCGGTCGGTGAGGGCGATGACCACGCCGTCCCTGGCCTTGACCTCCTGGAGGTTGCTCTTCACCTTCTCGAAGACCGTGTCGTTGCCGGTCGCGATCGCCACCACCGGCATCTCGCGGTCGATGAGCGCGATCGGGCCGTGCTTCATCTCGCCCGCGGGGTAGCCCTCGGCGTGGATGTAGGAGATCTCCTTGAGCTTCAGGGCCCCTTCGAGCGCAATCGGGTAGTTGATGCCGCGGCCCAGGTAGAGGAAGTTCTCCGCCCGGAAGTAGCGCCGGGCCAGCGCCTCCATGTGCGACTCCTGGCTCTGGATGACGTCGTTCACAGCCTGCGGCAGCCGGGCCAGATCATCGAGGTACTTGTGTTCGACCTGACCCGTGCGGAGCTGGCGGAAGTAGAGGGCGAGCAGGTACAGGGCCACGAGCTGCGTGGTGAACGCCTTGGTCGAAGCGACCCCGATCTCCGGGCCGGCGTGGGTGTAGATGACCCCCTCGCTGATCCGCGTGGCCTGGCTGCCGAGCACGTTGCAGACCGTGAAGAGATGGGCGCCGCCGTCGTGCGCCGCCTCCATGGCCGAAAGCGTGTCCGCGGTCTCTCCGGACTGCGAGATCCCCACGGCCAGCACCCGCTTGTCCACGATCGGCTTGCGGTAGCGGTACTCCGAGCCGTAGTCCACCTCGACCGGTATGCGCGCCAGCTCCTCGATCAGGAACTTGCCGATCAGCCCGGAGTGCCAGGAGGTGCCGCAGGCCAGCATGTGGATGCGCTCCACCTGCCGCAGCTCGTCCTCGGAGAGCTTCACGGTGTCGAACAGGATCCGGGCCTCTTCGAAATCCACGCGGCCGGCGAAGGTGTCCTGCACGGCCTGGGTCTGCTCGTGGATCTCCTTGAGCATGAAGTGCTTGTAGCCGCCCTTCTCGGCCTGGATCGGGTCCCAGCTCAGGCGCTGGACCGGCCGCGTCACCTTGGCGCCGTGGCGGTCCCAGACCTCGACGCCGCCCGGCGAGAGCCGCGCCAGGTCGCCGTTTTCCAGGAAGATCACGTCCTTGGTGTGGACGAGCAGGGCCGACGGGTCGGAGGCCAGGAACTGCTCCCCCTCGCACAGGCCGATGACCAGCGGCGGACCCTGGCGCGCGGCCACGATCTCCTGGTCGTGGGAGAGCGTGGTCACGGCGGCGAAGGCATACATGCCCTCCAGCTCGCGGCAGGCACGGGCCACGGCGTGCTTCAGGTCGTGCCCCCCGTCATCGTCGAGGTAGGAGGAGATCAGGTTCGCGACCACCTCGGTGTCGGTGTCGGAGGTGAACGTCCAGCCCTCGGACATCAACCGCTTCTTCAAGGGGAGGAAGTTCTCGATGATCCCGTTGTGGATGAGCGCGATGCGGCGCTTCATGTCCACCATGGGGTGGGCGTTGCGCTCGCTGGGCGGGCCATGGGTGGCCCAGCGGGTGTGTCCGAGACCGTAGCGGCCGGCGAGCGGCTGCTTCTCGAGCTTCTCCTTGAGGCGGTCGAGCTTGCCCTCGGCCTTCGAGGTCTGCAGCTCGCCGTCCCGGATCACCACGACTCCGGCCGAGTCGTAGCCCCGGTACTCCAGGCGCCGGAGCCCGTCCATCAGCAGGGGCACGACCTCGCGGCTGCCTACGTATCCCACGATTCCGCACATGGTTGTCTAGCCTTCCTCTCGTCCGTCTCGTCCGTCCGGGTTGCGCCGGGCGCGGAGCCCGCCGGCCCGGCCTTCCAGGTTCTTCTGCCGCGCCCTCCCGACGGCGAGGGCGCCTGCGGGCACGTCCTTCGTGATGACAGAACCGGCGGCGGTGCTCGCGCCTTCCCCGATGTTTACGGGCGCGACCAGCATCGTGTCGCTGCCGATGAACGCCCCCGGCCCGATCTCGGTCGCGTGCTTGCGTCGGCCGTCGTAGTTGCAGGTCACCACCCCGGCCCCGAGGTTCGCCCCGGCGCCCACCCGCGCGTCGCCCACGTAGGCCAGATGGTTGACCTTGCTCCCCGGCCCCAGCTCCGACGCCTTGACCTCCACGAAGCTCCCGACCCGCGCTCTCTCAAGCAAGCGGGATGCCGGGCGCAGCCTCGCGAACGGCCCCACCCGGCAGCCGTCCGCCACCTCGGCGCCGTCGAGCACGCTGTAGGGCTCGACCATCACCCCCTCGCCGAGGGTCGAGTCGTTGATCCAGGCTCCGGGCCGCAGGGTGCAGCCGGCTCCGATGGTGGTGTTGCCCAGGAGCGAGACCTCGGGGTGGATCACCGTGTCCACGCCGACCTGGACCCCGGGCTCGACCGTGGTCCGCGGCGGCTCCAGGATGGTGACCCCCTCGTCCATCAGCCTGGCGAGGTGGCGGTCGATCAGCACCCGGTGGACGCGCGCCAGCTCGGCCCGGGTGTTGACCCCGAGCGCCTCGGAAGGGTCCGGCAGCGGCACGAGCTGGACCAGATGGCTGTCCTTCGCGGCATTGGTGACCGCGTCGGTCAGGTAGATCTCGCCCTGGGCATTGTTGGTCTTGACGTCCCGCAGATAGTCGAAGATCGCCGGGGCTGGCAAGGCATAGAGGCCGGCATTGACCCGACGAACGGCCAGGATCTCGGGCGTGGCATCGGCCGCCTCGACGATCTTCCTCAATCCTCCGTAAGGCCCTTCCAGCACCCGGCCGAGCGAGCCCGGCTGATCCAGGTCGGCCACGGCCATGGCTCCCCATCCAGCCACGGCGTCTATCGCGAGCTGGTCGAGCGTGGCCGGGGAGACCAGCGGCACGTCGCCGGAGAGGACCAGGAGGGTCGCGTCTCCCTGGACGTGCGGCTCGGCCTGCGCCAGGGCGTGGCCCGTGCCTTTCTGCTCGGTCTGGAGGATCCACTCGACGTCCGGTTCCTGGACGGCCGCCTTCACCAGGTCGGCGCCATGGCCGACGATCACCAGGATCTTCTCGCAGCCGGCGGCGCGGGCGGCGTCGACGACCCAGGCCAGGAGCGGCCGGCCGGCGGCGCAGTGGAGGACTTTCGGGAGCTGGGACCGCATGCGGGTCCCCTTGCCGGCGGCGAGAACGACCGCGACGCGACGCGGAGAGGACTTTGGCATGGAGTCTCCTAGGACCCGAGGAGGTCCAGGACCGCGGCCGCGAGCTTGGCCGGGTCGTGGCGGATGAGGTCGCCCGCGGCGAGCAGGTCGGCCTCGACGATCTGGATGCCCATCCCCTCGATCGCCTCGCGGTCGCAGCGCACCGGCTCGGAGCCGGTCGCGGCATAGTGCTCCAGGAGGTAGTCAGGGATCAGCGCCGAATTGACCAGCACCGCGTCCACCAGGCCGCGGCCGGCGAAGCGCTCGACGGCCCGGAGGTGGTCGAGGCCGCTCATGCCGTCGGTCTCCCCGGGCTGGGTCATGAGGTTGAGCAGCAGCACGGTCCGCGCCCGGCTCCGGCAGACCGCCTGGCGGATGCCGGGGATCAGCAGGTTCGGGAGGATCGAGGTGTAGAGCGAGCCGGGTCCGAGGAGGATCAGGTCGGCGCGGTCGAGCGCCACCAGGGCCGGCGGGAAGGCGGGTGGCGCGGGCGGATCGAGCTCCAGCCCCTGGATCGGCTCGCCCGAGGTCCCGATCGCCGACTCCCCCTCATAGACCTGGCCCGAGGCGCCCTTGCCGCGCAGCCGCACGTCCTGGACCGTGGCGGGACAGATCTTGCCCCGTACCGAGAGGATCGACTCGGCGGTGAGGATCGCCTGGTGGAAGTCGCCGGTGATGCCGGTGAGCGCGGTCAGGAACAGGTTGCCGAACGAATGGCCGAGCAGGCCGTCGCCGTTCGGGAAGCGGTACTGGAAGAGACGGGCGAGGAGATCCTCGTCATCCGCGAGAGCCACGATGCAGTTGCGGATGTCGCCCGGCGGCAGGACGCCGAACTCGCGGCGCAGCCGGCCCGAGGAACCGCCGTCGTCCGTGACCGTGACCACGCCGGTGAGCTGCTTCAGGCGGTCGGACCCGACGTAGTGCTTGAGCCCGCGCAGGAGCACGGACAGGCCGGTGCCGCCGCCGACCGCGACCAGCCGCTTGCCAGGGTCGTCCTTCTCCTTCTCAGGAGAGGCCGAAGAGCTGGCGGTGGTCGCGGTCCCTGCGGATGTCGGCAAAGTCGGGGTCGTGGTAGGCATGGACGCGGTTCCTGGGGTTCAGCTCGATCGCCCGGGACAGCGCCTGCACCGCCTCCTCGAGCCGGCCTTCGACCGCGTGGATCGACGCGGCGAGATAGGCGAAGCGCTCGTCCTTCTGCTCGCGGCCCTCCTTGCGGCACAAGTCGAGGGCGGCCGCGAGGTCGCCCCGGTTCTTGTCGAACACGGCGCGGAGGAACGGGTCGCCTTCCTCCTTCTCCTTCGCGGCGGGCTTCCCGGCCAACTGCTGGCGCGCGGTGGCGAGGAACTGGCGGGCGCGGGCCGAGAGGTCGGAGCGGTCGCTCTGGGCGAGGGCCGACTCGAACAGCTCGGCGGCCTTGGACCAGTTCTTCTGCTGGAGGGCCTGGAGGCCCTCGGTGAACGCGTCCAGCGCGGGATCTTCGTAGGCCGCCGCGGGCTTGCGGGCGGCGGCCGGCTTGTTTGCCTTGGATGCCGCAGGCGCGGCGGGTGCAGGCTCTTCAGGCTTGGTTTTCGGCCGAGGCTTGGCCATGGGGTCGGTCCCTCAGCGTTTCTTCAGTTCAATCAGGATCTGCTTGGCGACCGACTTCAGGGTGTCGAACACCCCGACGCCGGTTGTGGCGACGGCCTCGAACGTGGGTTCCCGCTTGTAGTTGAGGGTCCGGTACATCTCCTCGGCCGGAACCACGTTGGGGAGATCCCGCTTGTTGAACTGCAGGGCATACGGGATCGTCGCGAGGTCGAAGCCATGCTCCTTCAGGTTCTGCTCCAGGTTGCGGATGGACTCGATGTTCGCCTCCATCCGCTCCTCCTGGCTGTCGGCGACGAAGATGACGCCATCCACGCCCTTCAGGATGAGCTTGCGGCTGGCGTCGTAGAACACCTGGCCGGGCACCGTGTAGAGGTGGAACCGGGTGGTGAAGCCGCGGATGCTCCCCAGGTCGAGGGGGAGGAAGTCGAAGAACAGCGTGCGATCCGCCTCGGTGGCCAGCGAGATCATCTTGCCTTTCGATTCCGGGGCGGTCTTGTTGTAGATGTACTGCAGGTTCGTCGTCTTACCACACAGGCCGGGGCCGTAGTAGACGATCTTGCAGTTGATCTCTTTGCTGGCGTAGTTGATGAAAGTCATCTTGCGTGCCTCGTTCCGTCACCTGCTCCGGAGCCGCGCGCACCGGAGAGCCGGCGCGCCGCTCCGTCCCTGCTTTCGCCGCCTACTCTCCGAAGAGCGCGTCGATGTCGTCGTCCGTGATCTCGGAGAAGGGGCTCGAGTGCGCGGTCCCCACACCCTTCTCGCTCTTCTGGAGCATCAGCTCGAAGATCTTCTCCAGATCGACGCTGGCCCGCTTGACGCGCAGCCGGACGAGGCCGAGAGACGACCGGTCGTCGAAGATGACCACCAGGATCGCCCGCTTGGCGACGATCGAGATGTGGATGTGATCCTGCTGCCCCTCGTGGAACAGCACCGAGAACTCGCGCTCCCCGATCAGCTTGGCGAGGCCGTCGGTGGCGGCCACGTTGCCGGCCGTGAGGGAGGCGAGCGAGGTGGTGTCGAACTGGTCGACCTCACCGGCGGAGGCGATCTGCTGGCCGTTCTTGTCAATCAGGAACACAGCCTTGGCGTTGGCCTCCTGGCGCAGACGGCGCAGGGCCTCCTCAAGGTGCTTGAATTCCTCTTCGAACAGCACGAAGTCGGCTGAAGACATGGCTAACCTTTCCGGACCGCGCGAAGATACACCATCGCGGGTTGGCCGTCAAAGCGCTGATTACACGTCGGTTTCATGGCTCCCCGGTCCGGAGCGGTCCAGGGGCTCCCTCCCTCATCGGAACAGGCGCCAGCCGCCGAGGACGTCGTTCTCGGCGATCACCACCTCGCCGCCCTCGACCCGGTGCCGCAGGGGGACCGGGTTGCACCCGCCGCCCCCCCGGTTGGCGTCCGCGAGCCGGAACGACTTTTCGCACTTGTTGCAGACCAGCCACTCCCCCTCGTGCCGGAACCCGCGCTTGGTCTTGGCGCAGGTCTCGTTGGCGTCGAACGCCACCTGCACGTTGCCGGCCGCGTCCCGCCCGACCAGGAAGTGGACCTCCTGGTTGCCCGCGTTCAGGAACTGGAAGAAGCGGACCTCCTGCGGACCGAGCCCCGCGAGGCTGATCCGCACCTGCCCGTCGCGCCCGGGCGAGACGCGCTCGAACCCGGACCTCCTGCCTTCGAGCACGTAGTCCGCTCCCAGGATGGCGGCCACGAACACGAGGACCACGAAGACTCCATGGATAGGCTTGAAGCGACGCATCGCGCTATTCTGGACCAACCCCCCGGATGCGGCAAGCCTTCAGGGATAGTCCACGGTCCCGGCCGGGGTCCAGGGGCCGCAGCGCAGGATGCGCCATACCGTCTTGCCGGTCCCCACCAGCGCGCCGTACTTCCGGATCGCGCCCTCTCCATAGTGGCTGCAGGTGGGCGTGAACCGGCAGCGCACCCCGATCTTCCGGTTGAAGGGAGAGAGCGTGGCCTGGTAGAGGTGGATGCCGCCGAGCAGGAATCTCGCCGAGAGCTGGTCGGCCGGGGCGCGGGAGAAGTCCACGATCAGGAGGGCGAGGAGCGCGAGCCCGATCGCCTGCGCCTTCCGCCTTCGGGTCATCACCATGGGAGAGTTCCAGTGACGAGCCGGCCCAGCCAGAGGGCGCACAGCACGGCGAGATGACCAAGCGCCAGGGGCGCGACCCAGTCCACACGGGGCAGGGGCCGGCGCAGGCCGATCCCCCAGAGGAGCCAGCCCGCGACGGCCTCGGCCGCGAGCACGGGCGCGAGCGGGTGCAGGACGAGCGCCTCCGACCACTCCCCCTTGGCGAGGTGGGCAAAGGCACGCGTCAGGCCGCAGCCGGGACATGGCAGATGGAAGAAGCGGCGCGAAATGCAAAGGGCATGGGCGGGGTCCGGGTCGGGGACCCAGACGTGCAGGACGGCGAAGGCGGCGAGGCCGGCGAGGCCCGCCAGAGCCCAGGTCCAGAAGCTCCGGCGGTTCTCCATGAGATCAGAAGCGGTCGGCAAACTCGCTCAGGCCTGGGATGATCAGGCGCTGGCCGTTGACGCCCTTGACGATCGCCATGATGTGGACGATGAAGATGATCACCGAGGCGATCCAGCTCAGGATGCAGCCGGTGCAGCCGATGTCCGCGAACGAGAGGACCGAGCCCAGGACGCTGATCAGGATCAGCAGCGCGATGTCGGCCACCAGCAGCACCAGGCCGTGCTTCGCGTGCCACTGGACCTCCTTGTCGTCCTTCTCGACCACCAGCGGGACCACCGCCAGGATGCCGAGGTAGGCGAGGACGATCATGATGGTCCGGTTCGGGCTGACATACCCCGGGCCGCCCGCGGACGGCGGCGGCGGCGGGGGGGGAGGAGGAGGCGTGTAGGACGGCGGAGGCGGAACGGGCGGCTCGTTCATCAGGGCCTCTCCTTTCGGAAAAGGATGCAGGGGTTCATGCCAGGGGCAGTCTACACAAGGATGCCGAGATCCGCGAGAGCCTGGCGAAGCGCGTCCTTCCTCTCTTCATGGACGGCCAGCACCAGCCGCGCCCGCTCGCCGTACTCCTCCGACTCCAGCTCGACCGCCGGAGGGTGGATCAGCCGCTTGGCCGCGCCGACCTTTTCATAGGGGAGCTCCAGGGTCACCCGCACCGTGGGAACCCGCAGGAAGGTCGGCAACCCGGCCAGGGCCTCTCGGGTTGCCGCGGCATAGGCCCGGGCCAGGCCGCCCTTGCCGAGCTTCGTGCCGCCGAACCAGCGGATCACCACCGCCATGACATCGGAGAGATCCACCCCTTGATGGCCGCGCAGCACCTGGAGGATCGGGACCCCGGCCGTGCCCGAGGGCTCGCCCGCGTCCGAGCTGCGCTCCCGCGGGGGAGAGCCGAGCCGCCAGGCCCAGCAGTGGTGGGTGGCGTCCGGATACCGCCGGGCCAGACCGTCGAGAGCGGCGCGGGCGGCCTCCTCGTCGCCGGCCGGGCCGATCCAGGCGAGGAAGCGCGAGCCCTTCTCGCGGACCTCGCCCCAGGACTCGCCGGCCGGCGCAAGGTAGGTCATGCGCCGTTGGCCTTCTCCACCACTCTCTCGTAGATCGACCGGTAGTGCGCCACGATCGCGTCCTGGCTGAACACCTCCAGGGCCCGCCGCCGGCCGGACGCGCCGAACGCCTTGCGCATGGGCTCGTCCTGGAGCAGGCGGAGGGCCGAGGCCGCCATCCCCTCCACGTCGCCGATCGGGTGGAGGAAGCCGTTCTCGCCGTGGACCACCACCTCGGGCAGGCCGCCCACGGCCGTGGCGATCACCGGCACCTCGCAGCTCAGCGCCTCCAGCGCGGCCAGGCCGAAGGACTCGGTCTCGGACGGCAGGAAGAAGAGGTCGGCCCCGACCAGGACCTCCTCGATCAGCGGCAGGCTGCCCACGAAGGTGATCGAGTTGCAGGCGTCGCAGTCGCGGCAGCGCTGCTCCACCCGGCCGCGCTCCGGGCCGTCGCCCACCATGAGCAGCCGGCAGGACATCTCGGCGCGCAGGCGCAGGAAGACGTCCACCACGTCGAGCACCCGCTTCAGGGGCCGGAAGTTCGAGATGTGGACCAGCACGCGCTCGCCCGGCTTGGCCCAGCGCCGCGCGCCGGGCGAATTCCGCGCCTGCTCGTAGCGCTCCGGATCGATGAAGTTCGGCACCACGTCGATCGGGCTGCGGATGCCGAGCTGCTGCTCGGTCGTGTGCCGCAGCCAGTCGGAAACCGCGGTCACCGCGTCGCTCTGCACGATCCCCCAGCGGGTGGTCTCGATGTAGTTCGGGTCGTTGCCGATCAGGGTGACGTCCGTGCCATGGAGGGTGGTGACCACGGGCAGGGGCTGGGGCGCCACGATCTGCCGGGCGAGCACCGCCGAGACCGCGTTCGGGATCGCGTAGTGGACGTGCATCACGTCGAGCTGGCTGTGGCGGGCGACCTCGACCATCTTGGTGGCCAGGGTGAGCGAGTACGGCGGGTACTCGAACAGCGGGTAGCTCGGCGTGATCACCTCGTGGAAGAAGATCCGCGGGCTCATCAGGGACAGGCGCGAGGGCAGGGCATAGCTCAGGACGTGGACCTCGTCGCCGCCCGCGGCCAGGGCCATGGCCAGCTCGGTGGCCACGATCCCGGAGCCGCCGTAGGTCGGATAGCAACTGATCCCGATCCTCACCGCAGGCCTCCGGGCACGATCGCGGTCAGGTCGCCCACGGCCAGGGGGAGTCGGCTCCAGAACGGCTCGCCGAATGCGACGTTGATCATCAGGCCGAAGTGGCGCGCCCGGCCCTCGACCGCCTGCCAGAACTCCGGCGACGCGACCTTGGTCTGCGGTCCGCCCGGTTTTGCACCCGGTTGATAGAGCTGGCTGTGGTAGCAGCGCAGGGCCTCGACCTTCTTCTCCCAGACCTCGCCGACGTCGACGATGAAGCTCGGCTCGAACGGGTCGTGCTGCATGTAGGAGAAGACCGCGCCGGGCCGGAACGGCTCGCCCGTCTCGGCGTTTGTAGGAGGACACCGATTGCGGAGGCCGGCGTAGAAACAGGCCGCCTGTACGAGCTGATGGGCGCGGGCGTGGTCCGGATGGCGGTCGCCCGGGGTGGGACCGAGGAGGGCCTCGGGGCGCCACTCCCGGATTTTCGCGATGAGCGCGTCCTCCTCGGCTTCGCCGGTGCGGAGACTGCCGTCGCCGCAGTCCAGGAAGCCGAGCTCCACGGCGCCCAGGACGCGGGCCGCGCTCTCGGCCTCGGAGCGCCGCTCCTCGACCGTGCCGCGGGTGCCGCGCTCGCCGCTCGTGAGGTGCAGGATGCCCACCTTCCTGCCCTGCCGGGCGAGCAGCGCCAGGGTGGCACCGCAGCCCAGCTCGACGTCGTCCGGATGGGCGCCGATCGCCAGCACGTCGAGCTTCATGCGCGCTCCTCTACGATCCCATCCGGGATGATCACGTGCAGCACCCGCGGGTCGAGCCCCATCTGTTCCCAGTAGCTCCCGGCCAGGCGCTCTCCGTATTTGCCTTCGAAATGGGCCGACGCGACCACGCGCTCCTGCCCCTTGCCGAGCGGCAAGCAGCTCTCCCGGAGCATCTGGACGCGGCGGTTGCGGACCTCGTTGCGCCGCGCCGCCGCGGAGATGGCCTTCTCCCCGAACAGGTCGAGCGCGCGGAGGATCTGCTCGCGCGTCTTCTCGAAAGGCCGCTCCAGGTTCGGATCGGCCGACCGGGCCTTCAGCTCGTCGAGAGCCTCCTCGATCCGCTGGCGGACCGGCGCCACGAAACCGTCTCCCTCCAGCTCGGCCAGGGCTCGGTCGAGCGCCTGCTGGCTGGAGAGAAGGACCGGGAGCGGGACCCCGGCCTCCGCCAGCTTGCCGGCGAGGTGGGGCTCCAGCACCAGGGTCTGCGGCCGGAGCGACACCCAGGCGGGCTCGACCTCCAGCACCGGGTAGACCGCGGCCGACTGGCCGATGTAGGAGACCTCGCCCGGACCGAGCACCTGGAGCGTGGTGCCGAGCACCGCGTCCTGGAGCGCCGGCCGGGCCAGCGCGCCCGGCGACAGCACGCCGGGGTTCTCGTCCACGATCCGGAGGAGGTCCTCCGCCTTCCCTCCATCCTCCCGGCCGCGCAGCGCATACCCGTCCTCGCCGCGCCACTCGATGCGCCGCCGTTCGCCGCGGGAGAGGAGGAAGAGGGGGCTGAGGCCGCGCTGGGGAGTGACCTGGAGGGCGTGGCCGCGGGATTCGATCTCCGCGTCGCGGCGGGCCAGCGCCTCCTCGATTACCTTGCGGCGCTCGACCAGGCGCCGCAGCCAGGGGCGCTGGGCGTCCTTGAGCGCCGGCAGCATGGCGTCGAGGAGGAGGGGACATCGGGGTCCGAGCAGCCGGGCCATGAGGCGCGCGAAGGCCTCGCCGAAGCGCGCGTCCGGCCGGTACCAGCGGCCGAGCGTCCTCACCCACTCGGCGTAACGCTCGCCCGGCACGGCCTCGGCGAGCTGCCGGAGCACGTCGTCCACCGCCGGTCCGAGCGTGCGCATGCCCACCGGGGTCAGTGGCTCGGGATCCGGCCCGAGGTCGAACGTCTTCGGGCCCTCGGGAGTGAGCACCGTGGCCGAGGAGACCTCGGCCCAGTCGTGGTCCTCGGTGGCGATCCAGTAGACCGCGACCGCCGGCTCGCCGCGGGCCTCCAGCTCGGCGGCCCAGCGGGCGGCGGCCACGGCCTTGGAGAACGAATAGAGCGGTCCGCCGAGCAGGCCGGGCTGCTGGCCGGTGACGATCACCCGGGTCGCGGGATCGGCCAGGCGGCGGGCCATCTCGTCCGCGCGCTCGACGCCGTAACCCCGGTTGGCGATCGCCAGGGCCGCGGCCAGCTCGCGGCGCGCCCCCGGGAGCGCCGGGCCGGACGGGAAGCCGTCGGCCGGCAGGAAGCGGAGGGGCGCGAGAAGATCCAGATCGCGCCCCGCGAGATAGGCCGACGGCAGGGACGGCAGCAGGCCGGCGGTCAGGTCGACCCGCAGCTCGTCAGACCGGCTCGTGGCCGAGGAGGATAAGGCGTTCGCTGTCACGCTCGTAGGGATCTCCTTGGAAATTGCCGAAGAGGCCACACACTCTCCAGATACGTACGCGGGGTTCGGAGGGTTCGGAGACGCCGGCCGGTCTCTCTCGGGCGGCAGGCGGTAATGCTACACGACGCGCCACCGGGAAAACCTCACCCCTGTCCCATACGCGCTAACTTTTGCCGACACCAGAGCTGATGGACAGGTGGTAGCGCCTCCCGAGGAGGCGCAGGCGCGTAGACCCGGGTTTCAACCCGGGGTTGGGAGGCCCGAATCTCCGGTTCGAGCCCCTTCAGGGGCGAAGGCAGGGTGCATGCGAGCGACGAGGCCGCCCCGCCCGCCTCGGGTTGAAACCCGAGGCTACGCGCCTGCACCCCCCTCCGGAGGGTGCTGCCAGGAACCCTGCCGCATCAAGTCTTGATGCCGACGCAAAGCGGAGACTAGGGCAGATGGTTTACAGCCTGTTGAAGGTGCCATGGGAAACCTCCTTCCGGCAGGCGGTATGCTACAGGATATGCCCGTGGACTGGATCGAAGTACCCGGCGGCCTTTTCCAGATGGGTGGAGGGCCGCGCGACAACGAAAACCCCCGGCATCCCGTCCGGGTGGAGACCTTCCGCCTCGCCCG
>DATANP010000076.1:0-4208 GCA_036266195.1 Thermoanaerobaculia bacterium
CACTCGGGAGCCTCGAGAACGTCGAGGACGGCGTGCGGTTCAGCCTGAAGAACCGGCTCAGCAACGCCACGGTCACCCGGCTCAGGGAGGTCAGCATCGACGGCCGCACCGTGCCTCTCGAGCGCCTGACCCTGGAGCTCAACGGCGACAGCATTGCCGGTTCCACGGTCACCCCGACCAGCGCCGTCGCCTTTCCGCTCGCCCGGGTGGTCCGCATCCACGCCCGCGGCGACCAGCTCGACAAGGGCCAGCACGAGATCTCCCTCGCCTTCGACACCGAGCCCTTCGGAGCCCTCGCCTTCAAGGTCAAGGACGCCATTGCCGAGCGCGTCAAGCGCACCTCCGTCCCGGCCGACAAGGACAACAACTTCACCCCGGAGATCATCCGGACCCGCCAGAAGTTCGTCGAGGAGTTCACCGGCCACAAGCTCCAGCACATCGACAAGTACTCCTTCGACCCGGCGATCACGAGCGGGAACATCGAGAACTTCACCGGCGTAGCCCAGGTGCCGATCGGCTTCGCCGGGCCGCTCAAGGTCAACGGCGAGCACGCCCAGGGCGAGTTCCTGATCCCGCTCGCCACGGCCGAGGGCACCCTGGTGGCCTCCTACAACCGCGGCATGAAGGTGCTCAACCTGTCCGGCGGCGTCACCTGCACCGTGGTCGGCGACAGCATGCAGCGCGCGCCGGTCTTCGTCTTCGACAACGCCCGCGATGGCCGCGACTTCGTCAAGTGGGTGGACGACAACATCGCCCAGATCCGCGAGGAGGCCGAGGGCACCTCCAGCGTGGCCAAGCTGACCTACATCGACCGGTACCTGTCCAACAAGCTGGTCTTCCTGCGCTTCAACTACACGACGGGCGACGCCGCGGGCCAGAACATGGTCGGCCGCGCCACCTTCGCGGCCTGCTCGTGGATCCTGGAGAATCACGACAGGATCCGCCACTTCTACCTGGAGTCGAACTTCGCCACGGACAAGAAGTCGTCCCAGATCAACGTGATGCGCACCCGCGGCAAGCGCGTCACGGCGGAGGCGACCATCCCGCGCGACGTGCTCATCCAGCACATGCGGGTCGATCCCGAGACGCTCCACTACCACGCCGGCATCGCCAATGTGGGGGCCTTCATCTCGGGCGCGAACAACAACGGCTGCCACTCGCCCAACGGCATCACGGCCATGTTCATCGCGACCGGCCAGGACGTGGCGAACGTCGCCGAGTCCTCGGCGGGCATCGTCTACACCGAGATCACCGAGAACAAGGACCTCTACATCTCGATCACGATCCCGTCCCTGATCGTGGCCACTCACGGCGGCGGCACCGGCCTCGCCACCCAGCGCGAGTGCCTGGAGATCCTGGGCTGCGCCGGCAAGGGCAAGGTCAAGAAGCTGGCCGAGATCGTCGCCGGGGTGGTCCTGGCGGGCGAGATCTCGCTCGCCTCGGCCATCTCCTCGCTCGACTGGGTGTCCAGCCACGAGCAATACGGGCGCAACCGCTAGAGGCCGGGTGAAAGTCGACGGCCAAGGCATCCCCGGGCCGACCGGGAGCGACGAGGAGGGAGCCCCGACCTACCGCGACCTGGTGGAGAACAGCCTCGGCCTGATCTGCACCCACGCGATGGACGGCCGGCTGCTGAGCATCAATCCGGCCGGCGCGGAGCTGCTCGGCTACCTGCCGGCTGAGGTCGTCGGCCGCAACCTGCGGGACATCCTGGCCCCGGCGGTGCGCGACTCCCTCGACGAGTACCTGCGGCGCCTGTTCGAACGGACCTCCGACAGCGGCTTCATGCGCGTGCAGACGCGGCAGGGCGAGGAGCGCATCCTCTACTACCGGAACCGGGTCTGCCAGCCGCCGGGCCGCGACCCCTACGTGCTCGGCCACGCCCAGGATCTCACCGATCTCAAGCGGGCCGAGCGGGCGCTCCGGCAGGCCGAGAAGGAGCTCCTGGCCAGCCATGCCCGCCAGGCGGCGACCGTGGAGGCGGCGCTCGACGGCATCCTCAGCTTCGATGCCGAGGGGCACATCCTGGAGCTCAACCCGGCAGCTCTGACCCTGCTCGGGCGCTCGCGCGAGGAAGCCGCCGGCCTCCGGCTCACCGATGTCGCCGAGCTGCCGGGATTCGTCCCTTCCTTTGTCCCCTCGAATAATGGCGGGCTCGCGGCCTACCTCCGGCAGGGGCTCGTGGTCGGCCGGCGCGTCGAAGTCCGCGGGCGCCGGGCGGATGGCAGCGGCTTCCCCCTGGAGCTGGCGATCACCCGGCTGCCGGGCGACGGCCCCGCAGCCTTCACCGCCTTCCTCCGCGACCTGACCGACCTCCACGAGGTCGAGCGCCTCAAGTCGCAGTTCGTCGCCACCGTGAGCCACGAGCTGAGGACGCCCTTGACCTCCCTGCGCGGCGCCCTCGGCCTGCTGGCCGGCGGCGTCCTCGGGCCCCTGCCGCAGGAGGCGTTCAATGCCGTGCACATCGCCGAGCGCAGCATCCGGCGGCTGGTCGGCCTGGTGAACGACATCCTGGACATTGAGCGGCTGGAGCACGGCGCACTGTCCCTCCAGCTCGGACGCCACTCGCTCGCGGATCTCCTGACCCGCTCCGTCGAGGAGGTGGAGGCCCTGGCCCTCGACGCCGGGATCCGCCTGGAAGCCGAGCCGACCGCGGCAGAGGTCCTGGGCGACGGCGAGCGCCTGGTGCAGGTGATCGTCAACCTGCTCTCGAATGCCCTCAAGTTCTCGCCTCGCGGCAGCCGTGTCCACCTGCGGGTCCGGGTGGATGGCGCCTGGGTCGAAATCCAGGTCGAAGACCAGGGCCGCGGAGTCCCGCCATCCCACCGGACTGCGATCTTCGACCGCTTCCGGCAGGTCGAGCCCTCGGACGCCGCCGGCCAGCGCGGGGCGGGCCTGGGGCTGGCGATCGCCAAGTCCATCGTGGAGCTGCACGGCGGCACGATGGGCGTGGAGAGCCGGGAGGGCGAGGGCAGCCTCTTCTGGTTCCGGCTCCCCCAGGAGCTGACCGCCGACCCGGCGATGTAGACTGGGCGCCATGCAGGCCGAGCCCCGGACGACTCCCGAGATCGCCGAGACCCCCGAGGGCTCCCGGCCGGGGCTCGTCCCGCTCCCCCTGCCTCCCCCTCCGCCCGATGACGGGTCGGACATGCGGGCGGCCGGGTTCGAGATCCTGCCCGACACGCCGCCCCAGAGCCTGCTGCGCCGGCTGATCGCGGTCCACCGCCACCTGTTCGGCCTGCTCTTCGGCGGCATGGTCTCGCACACCCGCCGCGGCCTGCGCGAGGGCAAGGGCAGGGGCTTCCGCCTCCTGTTCAACCTGGAGCGGCTCATCGCCTGGTTCGTGCGGCCCCTCCTCGACAGGACCCTGCGCGACCAACCGTTCCCGGTCCAGCTCCGGCGGCGCCTGGAGATCCTCGGACCGACCTACATCAAGCTCGGCCAGGTCCTCGCCCTGCGCCAGGACATCCTGCCGCAGGACATCACCGAGGAGCTCAAGAACCTCCTCGACCGCCTGCCCGTGGTGCCGTTCGACCGCTACCTGAAGCTGATCGAGGACGACCTCCAGCGGCCCGTCGCATCCATGTACTCCTGGATCGACCCGATCCCGATCGGCTCGGCCTCGATCGCGCAGATCCACCGCGCCACCACGCTCGAAGGCGACTCCGTCATCCTCAAGGTGGTCAAGCCGGGCATCCGCGAGACCCTCAACCGCGACGCCATCCTCCTGCGCGTCCTCGGCTCGGCGCTCCAGGTGGTCATCCCCCAGTACCGCCCCAAGCAGGTCATCTACGAGTTCGTGGAGTACACGCGCCGCGAGGTGGACCTGCGGCGCGAGGCCGACAACGCCGAGACCTTCACCGCCAACTTCCACGACTTGCAGGGCGTGGTCTTCCCGCGCATCTATCGCCAGTACAGCGGGCGCGGGGTGATGACCATGGAGTTCCTGAACGGCTACAAGCCGAGCGCGCCCGAGGCCCAGCAGCTCACCGAGGAGGAGCGCGACCAGCTCGTGGACTACGGCGCCGCGAGCATCATCCGCATGCTCTTCCAGGATGGCTTCTTCCACGCCGACCTCCACCCCGGCAACCTCCTGATCCTCCCCGGCCCCAAGCTCGGGTTCATCGACCTCGGCATGGTCGGGCGCTTCAGCGAGGAGCTGCGGCGCACGATGCTCTACTACTACTACACGCTGGTGATGGGCGACG
>DATANP010000077.1:0-12096 GCA_036266195.1 Thermoanaerobaculia bacterium
GGGAGAGTGAGATGCTCGATCCCATACTGGCGCGCGACGGCCTCGGCGGCATGATTGTCCGAGCCGGGCACCTCCATGCGCTCGCCCCAGAGCATGGAGCGGAGGCGCTTCGGGACGTCGAGCGAGCGGGCCAGGATATGAAAGATATAACGCGAGTCGTAGCCGCCGCTCAGCAGCACGATCGGGCTCTCCGCGTGCTCGGCCGCTCGGAGCACGGCGCGTTCGACCCGGTTTCCAAGCTCATCCAGAAGACCGGGCCGCTCCTCGCCGTCAGATACTTCATAAAGGAAATAGCGATGCCGTTCGAGCCGGCCGTCGCGCCAGAGCAGCGATTCGCCGGGCAGAACCTGGCGCACCCAGGGGAGCAGGCTCTGACCCGCGAAGAAACGGCCGCTGACGAGGAACTGCACCAGGTTGGCCCGGTCGATCGCTTCTCCGCGGCGGAGATCGATCAGCGGACCCATCTCGGGCGCGAGAAACAGACCGCGCTCAGCCGTCTCGTCCGTGACATAGAACAGGCGCCGCGAGCCGGTCGGATCGGCGAAGACCCGGGTCTTGCCGTCATGGTGGACGACGATCTGGAACGAGCCGTTGAGTCGTTCGAGAAAAGCCGGACCGTGCTCCAGGAAGCCGTCGAGGAGACGGTCGAGGACCGGCCGGCCCTCCGGAAAATCGATCAGATAGCCTTCGAACGCCAGGCAGGCGCCGTGCTTCGAGATCACGCCCGAAGATTCACGCCGGGTGTGAACGGCACACGCGAAGCCGTCTCCGGTCCAGGATTCGCGGCGCAGGCCCACGGCTCCGGGCCAGAGTCTGCTTTCCATGGCTGGGAGCCGGGTGGCCGCTTGCGGTGCGCTCAGGGCTGTAATTCCAGGCATTCCGGCGTCCTCTCAGAACGCGGGTATGATACTCGCCCCCATGAGACCGGCTCCACCACGCCCGCAGCCCCTGCCCCGAGAAGGCCCCCTTCCGCTCTCCTTCGTGCAGGAGCACCTCTGGTTCCTCGACCGCCTGGAGCCCGGCAGCTCTGCCTACAACCTCCCCGGGCTCGTGTACCGCCTGCGGGGAAGCCTGGACGTCGCGGTCCTGCGCCGCACGCTCGACGCGCTCGCCCGCCGCCACGAGGCGTTCCGGACCACGTTCGGCGAGGTGGACGGCCGGCCGGTCCAGAGGATCGATCCTGACGGCAACCTCCCGCTTTCCCTCGTTGATCTGGAGGCGGCCCCGGACCGGGAAGCGAGGGTTGGAGCCCTGCTTTCGCGGGTGGCGTCGCGGCCCTTCGATCTGGCTCGCGGACCCCTCGCGCGCGCCCTGCTCGTGCGGCTCGGGCCGACCGATCACCTTTTCCTGCTCGCGCAGCACCACATCGTTTCGGACGGCTGGTCCGTGGATCTCCTGCTGGACGAGCTGAGAAAGGTTTATGCCGCCTTCCTCGAAGGCTCGCCCTCGCCCTTGCCGGCGCTCGCCTTGCAGCCGGCGGACCTGGCCGCGTGGCAGCGCGAGCGCCTTCAGGGCGCGCGTTTCGACAAGCTGCTCGACTGGTGGAAGGAGAGGCTCGGCGGCAGCCAGTCGCTGTTGGAGCTGCCCACGGACCGGCCGCGTCCGGCCGTGCGGAGCGGGCGCGGCGCGGTGATCCGGGTTCCACTCGGGCGCTGGATATTTCGGGAGCACTTCGCGAGCGCCTCTCCTTTCATGGTGCTCTTCGCCGCGTTCCAAGCCCTGCTGTTCCGATGGACCGGCCAGGAAGACATCCTGATCGGGTTTCCGGCGTCCGGCCGCGAGAGGCGAGAAAGCGAAGGATTGGTCGGCTTCTTCGCCAACACGCTCGTCCTGCGGACCATCCTGGGCGACGATCCCGCCTTCGCCGATCTCGTGACACGGGTCCGCGAAGGTGTGCTCGACGCCGTGGAGCATCAGGAGATGCCGTTCGAGCGGCTGGTGGACGAGCTGCACCTGGAGCGCACTCTGAGCCATTCACCGCTGGTCCAGGTGATGTTCACCTATCGGCACACGGCGGAGACGGAGATCCGCATGCCGGGCCTGGAGCTGGCTCCGGTCGCGGTGGAGACGTGGACTTCGAAAGTCGATCTGATCCTCGGGATCGCCGAATCGCCGGACGGCTTCACGGGACGGATCGAATACAGCTCCGATCTTTTCGATCCATCCACCATCCACCGCGTCGGCCGCGCGTTCGGACTCCTGATCGAAAGCGCGCTGCGCAACCCGCGGGCGCGCCTCTCCGGGCTTTCCATTCTCGATCATACCGAGCGCCACCAGCTTCTGATCGAATGGAACGACACCCGGCGCCAGGACCCCGGCGAATTGATTCACGATCTTTTTCTGGAACAGGCCCGGCGCAGGCCGGACGCTCCGGCGCTCGTGTTTGAAGAGGAGACGATCACCTATGCCGAGCTTGCTGCTCGGGCTGAAGAGCTCGCAGGTCAGTTGCGGGCTCAGGGAGTTGGTCCGGACGTTCGGGTCGGCGTCTGCCTCGAGCGTTCGGTAGAGATGATTGTGTCGCTTCTCGGCGTGCTCATGGCGGGCGGAGCGTTTGTGCCGGTCGATCCGGCGATGCCCTTGGAGCGGCGGAATGCGTTGTTTCGGGACAGCGGCGTCGAGGTCGTGGTCCCTCACCCCCGGCGCGCGGACGGGCGGCGGTCTTCCCATCTGAAGCCGCTTCCGGAAAACCTGGCTTATGTGATGTTCACTTCGGGTTCCACGGGCGTGCCGAAGGGCGTGGCGGTCACGCATCGCGCGGTGGTGCGGCTGGTTCGGGATACGGAGTATGCCTGGTTCGGTCCCGATCAGGTTTTCCTTCAACTTTCGACCACCTCGTTCGACGCGTCTACATTCGAGATCTGGGGGTGCCTGCTGCATGGCGGACGACTGGTGATCGCGCCTCCCGGTCTGCCGTCGCTGGCCGAGGTAGCGGAGTTGGTGCGAAGGCAGGGCGTGACCACGCTCTGGCTCACGGCCGGGCTGTTCCATTCCATGGTCGAGGATGAACGTCTCGGAGATTTTTCCGGTCTCTCCCAGCTCCTCGCAGGCGGCGACGCTCTTTCGCCTCCGCACGTGCGCCGGGCTCTCGCGGCTCTTCCGAACGCCCGGCTGATCAACGGCTACGGGCCGACCGAAAGCACGACGTTCGCCTGCTGCCACACCGTGATGCCCTGGGAGACCGGCGGATCGATTCCGATCGGCCGGCCCATCGGCAATACCGTGGCCTTCGTGGTGGATCGGTGGATGCGGCCCGCTCCGATCGGCGTTCCCGGCGATCTCCTGCTCGGCGGAGACGGTCTCGCGCGCGGTTATCTCTCCGATCCGGCGCTCACCGCGGAACGTTTCATTCCCGATTCCCTTTCGGGGGCGAGAGGCAGCCGGTTGTATCGAACCGGCGACCGCGCGCGCCTGCTGGCGGATGGACGCATCGAGTTTCTCGGCCGGATCGATCACCAGCTCAAGATCCGCGGCTTCCGGATCGAGCCGGGGGAGATCGAAGCGGCGCTTGCCGATCATCCCGCCGTGGCCGAGGCCGCGGTGGTGGCCGAAGGCCGCGAGGCCCACTCGCGCCGGCTCGTCGCGTTCGTGGCTCCGCGGCCCGGTGTCCGGGTGGAGCCCCGGGAGATCCGCGACTGGCTGAAGCAGCGCCTTCCTCTCTATATGGTGCCGTCGGCCGTCGCGATCGTAGGCGAGCTGCCCTTGACTCCAAACGGCAAGGTGGACCGCCGGTCCCTGGAGCAGCGCGCGCTGGAGGTGGTGGGTGCGGAGGAACGCACGTTCGAGCCTCCTCGGAGCCCGCTGGAGCGCGGGCTGGCCGGCATCTGGGCCGAATTGCTGCGGGTCGAGTCGGTCGGCCGCAACGACAACTTTTTCGATCTCGGCGGCGATTCGCTCACCGCCATCCAGATGGTGGCCCGCGCGGCACGCGCCGGCATCGAGCTTTCGCTCCGCCAGCTCTTCCGCCACCAGACCGTGGCGGAGCTGGCCGCGGACGTGGAGGGCCGATCGATCGAATTCCGCGGCGAGGCGGGCTGGGTCACCGGGCCGGTGCCGATGACCCCCGGACAGGTCTGGTTCTTCGATCGCATCGCTGAGCACCTCAAGGCACCGCACCAGTTTTCGAACGCCCGCCTCGTGGAAGCCCGCGAGCCGGTGCCCTCCGGAGTGCTGATCGAGGCCGCGGCCTGGATGCTCTTCCAGCACGATGCCCTGCGCCTTCGCGTGTCCTGCCGGGATGGCGTCTGGGAGCAATACAACGCGGGGCCGGAGGCGTTGGACGATTCGATCAACGAGATGGACCTGAGCGCGCTTTCGATCGAAGATCAGGGCGCTGCTGTCTCCGGCATCGTTCATCAGCTTTTCGCCAGCCGGAACCTCGAAGGCCCGCTGGCCCGATTCGTCGTGCTGCGGCCCGGCCGCCTTCTTTACGTTCTGCACCACCTGGTATCGGACGCGGCCTCGCTGAGCCTTCTGCGCGAGGATCTGGAAACCGCGCTCGGCCAGCTCGTACGCGGCGAGCCGGTCCGCCTGCCGGCCAAGACGACCTCCTTCCGAGCTTGGGCCCTGCGCCAGTCGGAACTGGCCCGCTCGGAAGAGCTGCGCGGACAGGTGAACTTCTGGCTTGATCTGGCCCGTCGCGGCGGCGCTCCGCTGCCGGCCGACTTTCCGAACGGAGACGAGGGGACGGGCGAGGTGGACGAGGTCCGGGCGGATCTCGACGAGGAGGCGACCCGCCGGCTGCTCCAGGCCCGGCGCTTCACGGACGTCCTGCTCACGGCCGTGACCCGTGCCTTCCAGCGCTGGACCGGCTCCGGCGCGGTGCTGCTGCGCCAGAGCCTGCACGGCCGTGACCCCGTATTCGATGACGTAGACCTCTCCCGCACGCTCGGCTGGATCTCGACCACCGCGCCGGTGCTCCTGGAGCTTTCCGGTTCGGAAACACCGGCCGAGGCGCTGGCCTCGGTCGCGGCCCAGATCGAAAGCGTGCCTCTCCGCGGCCTCGGCTACGGCGTGCTCCGCTACATGACAGGCGACCCGGAGATCGAGGCCCGCATGGCCACGGTCGTAGCGGCGCCGGCGGCCACCTTCAACTTCGTCGGCCGATATGAGGGTGAAAGTGGAGAACCGGGCTTGCTCCGCGACCTCCCGCTCGGAAGCGCCCCCGTCAAGCTCGTGCCCCGTCGCGACCCGCAGCTCCGCATCGGAGCGTTCGTGTCCCGCGGCCCCCGCCTGGCCTTCACCTGGCAGTACGGCCGGGACTTCTACCACCGCGAAACCATCGAACGCCTTGCTAAGATCTGCCTGGAGGAGTTGCGGACGCTGACCGGCTAGCCAACGAGCTCGCGGAGGTGATGGAGCGGCGATGTCAGTCCAATCGATAGACTCCCGCGGAACGCGCCTGTCCCGGAGCCTCCTGCTGGCGGCTGCGCTGGCAGCAGGAGGGCTGCCGCCGCGCTACGGAATCCCGCCGCCACGGCACGGAATCCGGTCCCGCCGTGAGGCATACGCCTTGTTCGTGGCCGCCTTCCGGGAAGCGTCCGAACGCTTGAGGTCCGGGGATCGAACCGCCCGTTTTCCGGTCGGCTCGCTTCCACCGGGCCTCCCCTTTGTCACCGAGGAAGCCACGGGCCCTCCCTGATCCATAGAGAAGGGCCTTACCCTCAGCCGTTCGGGATGCGCTGGATCAGCGGAGGGCCGAAGTGTGCCGGATCAGCCAAATTGGGCGATCAGGAAGGCAGTCTCACGCCCGCTCCCGCCGCGAAACGATCGAACGCCTCGCGGAGATCTGTCTGGACGAGCTGCGGAAGCTGACCGACCGATAATCACGGAGTGTTGTTGTTCGACAACTTCAGCGCGTTCAGGGTATGAGTGGAAAACGCCTGTCCCGGTGGGTAGGTTGACTTCGTCGCATAGTGCAGCCCTCGCTGAAAAGCAGCCGTAGCCCAGTTCGTGATGTTTGCCCCAGTCCTTTGGGCATCCGGCACTCCGTCGTCGTTGATGATGAGGAATGCCGAGCTGTTGTAGCTGGCGGCACGCTCTTTCGAGGTCCGGATTCCGAAGCTGTAGTCCCCTAGGGCAGACCATTGACCGGAGTGGAAATCGAAGAACGTAGCCGGCAGGTTCCGGCCTGTAACCTGTTCATTGTCAATTCCCGTGCTCGTGCCTACATGGATATCGGGCCCCGTGTTATTGATCAATGCGTCCCGCATATGAGACAGCCAAGCTACCAGGTTGCTGTTGTCGGCACTGGTACACCCCGTGCCATCCATACGAACTTCATTCGCGAGCTCCCAAATCACGTTCGGGCGTCCTGCGAGCCTTTGGCCTAGCTGCGCAACCAACTCCTTCTGCTTCTGAGTGATATTGTTACTCGAGGCTGTGAAGAACTTCTTCAGGCGATCACAAAGAGAGGTATTGAAGTTCGGCTGCAGCTCGCCGGGGATGTTCTCAGGTGATTCGTTGGGATCCTTTACCGCATGATAGTGGAATATACAGACCTGGACCCAAAAGTCCTTGCCGGCGGCATAATCCACCAGCTTTACCAGATTGTCCAGGAACAAAGGGTTGATAGTTCGATCCGGCTTGTAAAGGCTGATCGCGCGACTCAGTGGAAGCCCCTCAATCGTCGATTTCCGGAAGCAAATTACTTTGACCAGGTTAACCGGCCAGCCGTCACCCTTCAAAACATCGAAAAAATTCCTGCTGTCGGTCGCCGATTTACCAAGCTGGCTATCGAAGCAGAGATTGTACGCACCGTACCCAATCAGACGCCGCGGAACTTGGTTTGGCATGACTATTCCCACCTTTCCTTTTTCGCGACTGGCTTAATAGGCTTATATTTATGCGCACGCCCTGAATTCGGATCGAAACTAGGAAGCAGCAGTAATGCTATCGCGGTGAGCGACGGGGTCGCGCGATCGCGCGGTATTCGGTATCAGGTATCGAAGCCGCTATCCTCTTTCCTCGCCAGAGCGTGTCTCTATGTTACGTCGTTCGCTTAGGTACGTCAACGTGATAGAGGTCTGCGCATAAGCTGCCTTGGCAATACGGCCGGGACTTCTACTGCCGTGAAACGATCGAACGCCTCGCGGAGACCTGTCTGGATGAGCTGCGGAAGCTGACCGGCGAATGAGGTTGAGTGGCTGAGGATCCTACGCCGAAGGTGCCATTCGCGACCCCCGGGAGGTCTGGAATGCCGATCACTGCGTCGGCTCCCATACTGGCAGCTTGACGCTTGAGCTGCTCGACGCACACTGCAAAGGCCACAGGAAAGGCCTAGAAGTTGGCAACAGAATCTCCGAAGATGGCCGCCGACAAAATCTCCGTGTTCGAAATGGCTTGGACATCTATGCCAAGCTTCTTAGCCGCAGCATCGAGAGTCCCTTTCATGTTCGTCGGCAGCCGCTAACCAGCATCACGGGAAGCGATCCACGAACTTCGAGAACTCGTCACCTGCAAACGTGAGTCCGCCATCGGCTTCGGGAACGTTCAGGCGCACCAGGTCCGATAGCGCGACCTTCATCGCGTCAAACTGACCTCTCGCCTCCGCCTCTTCGCCAAAGAAGCGTGTATGGACCATCCATCCGTAGACGCCACAAGTGATCGAAAACGGCGCGGTGTGACCATCGCGCTCAAGTGTGATTCGAGCACCATCGGTGTGCTCGTCGTCAAGCAGAATCACGCCCTCTTCTGAGCCGACAAGACCAACGCTACGACCTTCGTCGTATCTCACCCACGATCCCACTTGGTGCTCACTCTGTCTGGCAGTACGGAGATGCTGTTCACCGGCGGCCTCAGCCGTCCGGTGCAACCGGGACGTTTAGGCCTTGACCACCGGGGCCTCATAAGGGTTAGCCGGCTTTCTCGCCTACACTGTCCGCGGAGACCTCGGGGGATGGAACAGATGGATCAGATGCGACCTCGCCCTCCCTCTCTTTGCGGACCCGCAGTGTCTTGCTTGCGGCCTTGACCACCTTTCTGCGAGCTCCATCAGCCTTCTCGCCCTCGATAACTTCTCGCTTGATTACCTCCTTTTGCAGGGCATCTCTGAGATCCTCCACCTCAAGCTTCACGTCTGATAAGCGCCTTAGCTCACGCCGCACTGTCTCCAAGACTGGATCACTGAGGACCACTGCAGCCAGGTAGAACTTATTGGTGGCTTGAAGATGATCGTGGTATGCGTACAATCCAGACTTTAGCATGCTCTCACGTGTAAGAAGATACAAACTCTCAAGATCGCCAGACCTCTTGGGATTTAAGCTGAGTAGATCTATGTCGAGGACCAACTCAGCATCAATTGGCTTGGCGAATATCACCCGAAAGACCCGCCAAAGATTTCCGTTCGTGAGAGCTACCCACTCAATTCCCTGATTTGCGGCATAGTCGACGGCTTGTTTGACATGAGCGTCTTTAAGGTCAAGGCCTATTGCCTTAACCTCGATGATCATTTGGAACTTGCCTTCGAGACGAGTGGCCAGATCGCAGAAGGTGCCGCGAATACAAAGCTCACGCGTAACTTCGTGGTACTTATCGTATCCGAAGAGTTCAGCCAGTATGTCTGTGACGATCATTGAGGTGTCGGACTCGTTGACATCGCGAGACTTCGCGGACGCAAGAATGGGTTGGAATCGCTTCAGGCCAGAGGCTAAACGGTCGGCGACTCGGTTCGGAATGGGCATCGCTGCCTCCTTTTGTAAGACCGATGCGTATCACTGACCTAGAATAAAGAACATGGTCCGTTTACGGTCAACGCTATTGGTGGTGAGCGACGGGGGCGCGCGATTGCTCAGTATCCGTCCGCTCGACCGCTGGGGTTGGCCGTTCCTCTCGCAAGAGTAATGCCTCGGGTCGAGGAATCCGTGACTTGCAAACATCTACTATCTCTTGCTCCAGCCGTGAACCTTGAATGGTTAGCACCAAGACTCCTGCCGTCAAAAGAAAGGCGCTAGGAACGAAAATATAGTCCCACCCACCAAAGCCATGATGAAATCGAATGTAGACTGCCACTACAGTTACGGCTGAGAGGCAGATGATCGGTGGCCAGTACTTCCAAAAGAAGATGTTGGCTACTTGGGTTTGCCTGTAGATACACTCATGAATCCAGAACTGATCTGTACCGACGACTTGGCTGGCTAAAGGCCGCAGGTATCTCTCGATGAATAGAACCTTTTGCAGTGTGTCGAGCATCGTGCCTTGATAAGCCAGATAGCCAGTTAACAGAACACCTATCGCAGCCCACCACCGGAAGTTGGGACGCACATTATCTAGTTTGGTCAGCATTGCGCAGGCGGCGACCAGAATAGGAAAAAAGGCATACTGCAGGGATGTCCAAGCCGCAATCCTCGCCATGATAGCGGAGTACTCGGCTGTGTAGAACTGGGCTAGGAATTGGGAGGGTCTCTGATCCTGGGCCTCCGCCGGCTTTGCGGCCCCGCCCAGGACCTCGGGTTGCGCGACGCGGTCCGCTGGACTGTTCGCGCTAAGTGGTTCGCTTAACTGAACGGCAATGATCTCAGGGGCAGCGGTAATACCTAAGACAAGTCCCACGAGGAGTAGCGCAAAGAGAACCCTTCTCCGACGAAGGATGCCGAAGACCTGCATATGAGCCATACTGTTCACGACTATCCTTTTATCTCCATCACTTTCATGCCAAGCAAGAAGGAAAGACAGCAACGCGGTATTAGGGTATCGAAGCCGCTATCCTCTTTCCCGCCAGAGCTTGTCTCCATGCTACGTCGTTCGCTTAGGTACGTCAATCTGATAGAAGCCTGCGCATAAGCCGCCTTGTTAGACGGATTGCATGGAGGCTTTGCGCAGTGACGCAGAATGAGGCTTATCCAGGGGAGGAGTGCTCCGCACATGAAGTAGGGCTCGGAGATCGAGGCCCCGCATGGCCATGGTCGTGGCGGCGCCGGCGGCCACCTTTTTCCGGCCGCGCATCGACGATCTTCTCGATCAGGGTACGCTCATCTCCGTCACTCCGCAGTTCGACAACTTTGGAATGAGATAGTCATTGAGCTTGCCCTTGGCGTCCAGTGCAACGAGGTGATCAAAGTACCGACTCGCCTTCTTTGGCTCCGCTGCCACCGTTGCTTTATAGGTCAGGAGCGCGCCGTGAAGGCTGGCCCGCGCCTGCTCAAGAGGTGGAGGTTCGTTTTCGGGGTGCTCAATCACATAGGCGCCGGCGGAGAGCATTGCCTGCACCAGGAGGTCGCCCGCCATGTCTCTGTCCTTGCGAGGGGCATCGAGAAGCATACCCGCGCACCAGTGGATGCTGACACGGGGCGCCTGCACGAACCAGTCATAGAGGTTCTTGCGCCATTCTTTGGTTTCGGGAGAGAGCGGCATGTTTTCGAGTTGATGCACGTAGACAGCGACTCCCGGGAGGTCTGGTCCGGAGTTTGTCGATGGAGAGGGGGGCTCGGTAGCTCGAGCGCTTCCGGCGAGCAGAGCCAAGAGCGTGCCGACCAGCCATCCGAGGCGCATGTCCATCTCCCTTTGAAGTGAGTGGTCTATTCCGGGCGTCGCCCGACATGATGGAAGCGGGCGAGGCCCGCTGGAAGACGTCCAATCGATAGAAGGTTGGGCATCATTGACCGAGTTTGGCTCCGCACTTGGAGCAGAACTCCGGTATTGAGAATTACCTTGCGGCATGATTGCTCCTATGACTCACTTGAAAAACATGTACGACGCCACAATAATCGCGAGGACAATGAACCATAGCAGAGCGTTGCGCGCCGTCCCAAAAACGGTATGTACAAAGCTGACGAGCGGATTTGTAACGTGCAATACCAAAGCTATCGATCGGGGGTCCTCTATTGCTTGGAGATTATTCTCTCTTATCCTCATTAGAAATCCCCGAATAACACCGCGCATGTAGGCACCTTCATCTGTGCGATAAAGGCCGTGCCTCTGGATAATTTTGTAGGCTAGGACCGCCACGTATATAGCTTTTTCATATTGCTGCTGCTTTTCATACATCTGCATGAGATTTGCAAAAGTCTTTGCTTTCTCGCCTATTGCCAGATCTAGATCCAACATTTTCTCATAACGGCAAGCAGCCTCTTCCCATAGTTCCTTAGAGCGGAGGGAACTGGCTTCTGCTTCAAGCTCTAGAGCTTTTGGGTCGATCTCTGCCATATGCTCTTTCAGTGTAAACGGCCAACGGGTCTCACCGGCAGGCGACGCGCAGAGCGTGTTGACTGTCCGGTGCAGGCCCTAGGTTAGCCGCCCACTCGTTACCGCCATGAGGCTGCTCCTGTGGAATCTTCACCACTCTCATAAACTCTCTCTGCTTGATCTGTGTCACGGCGAAGCAGTCCGAGTTGGATTCAGAGACTTTGACAGTGACATCGATATTCGGGTCGGCACCGGGGCCCAAGAACGTTATTGGTTCCTTGGTCCAATGAAGTGCTCCTTTGGAGTCAAACGTGGCCGTTTCCTCCAGATCCACGCTTCCGCCGAAAGTTGGGTATTGCGAAATGTTTATCTTCGCCGCTGCATTGGGATGAAAACCTGAGGCGTTGACCTCAAGGTAACGATGGGAACCACCACCCGGGGGAGCGGTGATCGTTGTTATGACCACCCTCGCAGAGACGTTGGTGCTGGTTAGCTCGCACGTACAACCAACTATGCTCAGAGCGATAACAAGCCCAGCTAAGCTTCTTGTAAGCTGCGAGTAGTTCCTCATGTCTGTCTACTCCTTTGTATCGCTGATGCCATAGCGTACGGCAGCAACGTGTTTGCACCTCAGCGCGCGGCTTCAGCCGTCCGCTGCAGGTGCCGTGTTATGCGATTTTAAGCAACGAGGTTCATCGCGCCAACACCCACCATATTCCGCAGGAAACGCCGATAAAGATTACCCCAAAACTTACAAGAAACAGAGATAGAACACCGAGCTCTGGAGCAGTTTTTAATCCCAGTTTGTCGCGGATACTGAAAACCTCCCTCCGCGTGATTATTGATCCGGCCACGAGATGTTGGACTCAAGCTGCATAGCGAACAGGTTGGTGCCGGAAGTAGTTTTTGATCCGATCGGGTGACTTGGAAAGCTTGTGGAGATGAGCAACCGTAGCCTTCTTCAACTGTCCCTTGCTT
>DATANP010000078.1:0-5157 GCA_036266195.1 Thermoanaerobaculia bacterium
AGCGCTGCGCCAGAGGCAGGGTGAAGAGGCCCACGCCGCCATAGAGGTCGTAGGCCAGCTCGCCCTCCCACTCCCCCACCACCCGCTGCACGAGCTTCGGCAGCAGGCCGCGATGGCCCTGGAAAAAGGAGCGGGCGTCATAGTAATAGGACAGGTCGCCCACCTGGAGCGAGACCTCGCCGTGCGGCAGGCCCGGGACCGTGGGCGAGACGGTCACGGCGCCATCGCCGGCCGCGAGGTCGAGGCGGTTCGGGGCGCCGGCCTGGAGGTGGGTGGGCAGCTCGCGCAGCAGCTCGTCCAGCTCGGGGACCAGGAGCGCGCAGTGCTGGACCGGGACGAGGTCCTTGGTGCCGCGCGCGTAGTAGCCGACCCGTACGCCGCCGCCCACGGGATCGACCTCGGTGTGGACCTGGGTGCGCAGCCGGTAGCCCCACGGCTCCCCGGTGATCAGCTCGGCGTCCAGTGGCACGGTGACGCCGCCGAGGCGCGCCAGGGTCTCGCGCACGGCTGCGGCCTTGAGCTGCGGCTGGATCTCGTCTTGAATGTGCTGGAGGTCGCAGATGCCGGTCGGGCTCAGCTCGGGGTACGGGTCGGGACGGCGGGCCGGGCCCGACTCCAGGATCTCGAGGATCTCGGCCCGGCCGTAGTCCGGCCGGCGCTCGGCGATCCGGACGAGGAGGCGGTCGCCCGGCGCCGAGCGCGGGATGAAGATCGGAATCCCTTCCCAGCGCGCCAACCCCTCGCCGCCGGCCACGAGCTTCTCGATGCGGACCTCCAGCTCCTCGACGTCGGTCAGGCGGGCGCCGGGTGGAAGCGGTGCCGGGACGGACGTCTCCTGAGACTCGACCGGCGGCGCATCATCGCCGGGACTGCGGCGGAATGCCGGGCGCCGGGGGCCACGGGGACGTTCCCGGTCCTGGAACTTGCGGCGGTGGCCGGTGCGTTCGTCGCGGTCCCGGTGCTCACCACGCGGACGGCCCTGCCACGGCCGGCCGTCGCGACCGGGCCTCCGCGGCCCCTGGCCACGACCGCCACCACCGCCTCCTGGTTCTCTTCCTCTCATAGGGTCAGTCTTCCGCCTCGATCAGGAAATGGACCCGCGAAGCCAGCTCCGGCATCTGCCTCTCGACCTCGGCCCGCAGGTCGGAGATCCGGTGCCGGCGCGAAAGGTGGTGCAACACCAGGGCCTGATTCCGGAACCGGTCCGCCCGCGCCGCGATGTCGCCCAGGTGGAGATGCTTGAAGCGCTCCCCCTTGTCCCGGTGCTCCTCGCCGAGAAAGGTGCATTCCAGCATCAGCACCCGGCTCTCGAAGAGCGCGGGCTCCAGCTCGAACACGCCTGGCCCGGTGTCGCCGCAGTAGGAGAGCCAGACCTCCTCCACCAGCTCGGAGGTATCCACCCCCTGCCGGCGCAGCGCGATCAGCTCCTCCGGCGGCCGGCCGGCATGGGCCGGAGCCAGCCGGCGCCGGCCGCGGATCAGGTGGTAGCCGAGGGTCGGGACCACGTGATCGACGGCGAACGCCTGCATGGCCATGTCCCGTCCCACGCTCACCCGGTCGCCCGGGCTGAGCGGGATGATGTCATACCGGTAGCTGGCGCGCTCCAGGCGCTCGGCCGCGGTGACCAGGAGCCTCAGCTCCTCCGCGATCGGCGCCGGGCAGAACACCCGGGTATGGACGAGCCGATGGAGCGAGCGCTGAGAGAGGACGTACGGGAGGCCGAGGACGTGGTCCAGGTGACCGTGGCTGAGGAAGACGTCCTGCGCCCCGGCGAGTTGCAGAGCGCCGCGGCCGGTGTCGAGGGCCAGGCCCGGCGGATGGACGCGGAACCAGGTCTCGTCGCCTGCCCGCGACCATCCTTCGATCCGGAGATCGCCGATCCGCAGCTCGATGGGGCGCAGAGGATGCACCGGACGGCTCAGATCTCCCGGTACAGCCAGCGGCGGATCGGCGACAGGCGGTTCTGCACGCTCTCCCAGTCCGGGTCGATCAGCCACAGGGTGGCCGCGACCGACGACAGCAGCGAGTTGCCGTCCTGGGGGGTGAAGCAGAAGCCGTAGACGCTCCGCTTGCGGCGCACGGTGACGGTGGGCAGGACGATCACGGTCTGCGACAGGATGCGGCCATAGTAGCCATGGTCGCGGCCGAAGCTGAAGATCAGGTTGGCGTAGCGCTTGTCGGTGACCGCCACCCGCGGGTTGTCGCGCAGGCGCTGCTTGACCTCGTCGAGGGTCATGTCGCGGTTGAGCTCCAGGTTGAACCAGATCGAGTGCATGTACTGGGTGTTGAGCTTGACCGCGCTGGAGAAGAGGTCGAGGTCCTTGCTCAGGGTCTCGAACACGTGGTGGGCGTCGCGGGCATGGTGGGTGCCGAAGTCGGGGTCGTCGTGCTTGCCCACGTTCGGGGCCGGCACGAAGCTGTCGGCGGCCGAGACGTCGTTCGCCCGCCGCATGCAGACGAAGGTGCCGCGGTCGAGGCAGTACTCCTTGTCCGAGCCCTCGTCGCAGACCGTCTTGATCAGGGTGGTGATGTTGTGGGTGTTGCAGGAGACGATCTGGATGAAGCGGTCCTCTCCTGAGATGAGCGTCTCGTCGTTGACGCCGCGGGCGTAGGGCTTGCCGAAGCCGAACTCGCTGCCCTGGGCCAGGAAGCCCTTGGGGCCGCTGATGCCCTCGTAGAGCTTCTCCTTGTTCTGATTGCCGGCCGGGGTGCAGTCGAGCACCACGGTGGCGCGCTCCAGGGCCTCCCGCGCGTCGTAGGTGGGCTCGTGCCCGAGCCTCTCGAATTCGCCGCGGACGTCTTCGTCGACCGCGAGCTTCGCCCCGCGCTCCATCAGGTGCTTCAGCCGTGAACGGTCGGAGGCCAGCGGCGTCCGCTTGTGGAAGGTGACCTCGTCGATTCCCATCTTGTCGCGGAAATCGGTAAACAGGCCGATCAAGGGCTCCCCGATCGTGCCCGTGCCCACGATGTGGACAATCCTCTTCATGAGTGCCCTCACTGGAAAAGTTGGACGATGCCCGCCTGGACAGCGCAGCGGTTGGGACGCTGGACTTTAGCACACGGCATGCCAGAAAAAAGTTCAGCCGGATTTCCGCAGCTCCCCGCACCGGTAGATTTCGGCTCGCGCCCGGGCGGATCATTCTGTAAATCCTGCAAGCAAGGAGGAACGGGGCGAGGGCAAAGCTTGCCTTGCCGGAATTTCCGCCGGTTTTCCACTGGATTTCCACCTACAAGTGGGGTCGTTTCAGGGCTTGACCACTAGATCTAGTGGTTCTAAGCTTCGGGAGTCGTACCCGTGGCAAGCCCGCCAGAATGAATCTCATGGAGGAGACGGAGATGGTCCAACCGGTGGTACAGGAGCAGGGCATGGGCGTCAGGTCGTCGGCTTCGATCGAGGTCACTCCGACGAAAGGACCGGGCACCGCCAGGAAGGGGCTGACCTTCCAGCGCTTCTATACCACGCCGGGGGTGAGCCCCTTCGACACGGTCGAATGGGAGCTCCGGGACGCGGTGATCAGCAACGAGAAGGGCGAGCGGGTGTTCGAGCAGAAGGGCGTCGAGATGCCGAAGTCCTGGTCGCAGACCGCCACCAACGTGGTGGTCAGCAAGTACTTCCGCGGCCAGCTCGGCACTCCGGAGCGGGAGCGCAGCGTGCGCCAGCTCATCTCCCGGGTGGCCGACACGATCGCCGAGTGGGGCCGGGACGGCGGCTACTTCGCCACGGCCGACGACGCCGACACCTTCCACGCCGAGCTGACCCACATCCTCCTCTACCAGCACGCCTGCTTCAACTCGCCGGTCTGGTTCAACGTCGGCATCGAGCCCAGGCCGCAGTGCTCGGCCTGCTTCATCAATTCCGTCGAAGACACCATGGACTCGATCCTGACCCTGGCGAAGACCGAGGGCATGCTGTTCAAGTACGGCTCCGGCACGGGGAGCAACCTGTCGAAGCTGCGCTCCTCGCGCGAGCGGCTGGCGGGCGGCGGCACGGCCTCGGGCCCGGTCTCCTTCATGCGCGGCTTCGACGCCTTCGCCGGCGTCATCAAGAGCGGCGGCAAGACCCGGCGCGCCGCCAAGATGGTGATGCTCGACGTGGACCACCCGGACGTCGAGGAGTTCATCCGCTGCAAGGAGGTCGAGGAGAAGAAGGCCTGGGCCCTGATCGACGCGGGCTACGACGGCAGCTTCAACGTGGTCGGCGGCGCCTACGACTCCATCGCCTATCAGAACGCCAACCACTCCGTGCGGGTGACCGACGAGTTCATGCGCGCCGTGCTCGACAACCGCGAGTGGAACACCATCGCCCGCGTCGAGCGCGACCCGAAGACCGGCGAGCGCAAGGTCATGGGCACCTACAAGGCGCGCGACCTCATGCAGAAGATGGCGGAAGCCGCCTGGGTCTGCGGCGACCCCGGAGTGCAGTACGACTCCACGATCAACGACTGGCACACCTGCGCCAACACCGACCGGATCCGCGCCAGCAACCCGTGCTCCGAGTACATGTTCCTCGACGACACGGCCTGCAACCTGGCCTCGCTCAACCTGATGAAGTTCTATGACGCGGACTCCGGGTTCGACGTGGACAGCTTCCGTCACACCTGCGAGGTGGTCATCTCCGGCATGGAGGTCATCGTGGGCAGCGCGAGCTACCCGAGGCCCGAGATCGAGGTCAACTCGCACCGCTTCCGGCCGCTCGGCATCGGCTACGCCAATCTCGGCGCCCTGCTCATGGCCCGCGGCGTGCCCTACGACGCCGACGCCGGGCGCGACTATGCGGCGGCGATCACGGCGCTCATGTCGGGCGCCGCCTATGCCCAGTCCGGCCGGGTGGCCGAGGCCATGGGGCCGTTCCAGGACTTCGAGGCCAACCGCGAGCCCATGATGCGGGTGATGCGCAAGCACCGCGACGCGGTCAAGCGCATCAACCCGGCCCATGTGCCGCTGGAGATCCTCCAGGCCGCCCGCCAGTCGTGGGAGGAGGTCGTGGAGCTGGGCGACGAGTACGGGCTGCGCAACAGCCAGATCTCGGTGCTCGCCCCGACCGGCACGATCGCCTTCATGATGGACTGCGACACCACCGGCGTGGAGCCCGACATCGCGCTGGTGAAGTACAAGAAGCTGGTCGGTGGCGGGATGTTGAAGATCGTCAACAACACC
>DATANP010000079.1:0-3386 GCA_036266195.1 Thermoanaerobaculia bacterium
TACCGGCCAGCGCGAAGAAGATCCAGTCCGCGAACACGGCATAGCTGAGCAGCCGTTCATAGGTGTTGAGCAGGGCGAACAACGCGGCGAGTCCTCCCTGGAGCAGGATGGCCGCCGTGGGCGCGTGGAAGCGCGGGCTCAGCTTCGTAAGCGAGCGGAAGAAGAGGCCGTCCGCCGCCATGGCGTAGTAGACCCGCGGCGCGGACAGGAGCGCGAGGTTCAGGAAGCCGAACGTGGAGACCAGGATGAGCACGCTCATAGCCCGGCTGCCCCACGCGCCCGCCAAGCTCTCGGCCAGATCCGCGGCCGGCGTCTTCGTGGCGGCCAGGCCGGGCGCTCCCAGGACGTGGACGTAGGCCACGTTCGCCCCCACGTAGACCGCGATCACGCAGGCCACTCCGATGAGGATCGCCCGCGGCAGGTTGCGCTGCGGCTCCTTCACCTCCTCGGCCACGAAGTTGACGTTCTGCCAGCCGCCGTAAGCGAACATGGCGGGCACCAGCCCGGCGAAGAAGGCCGACAGGAGCGGCAGCCCAGCCAGTCCGGGCGGGGTAGCCGGCTCCAGCGCGAGGCCCGACTCGCGAGCCACGAGAAACGCGCCGATGGCGAGGAGCGCCAACGCCAGCGTTTTCGTGAATGTAATGACGTTGATCAGCACTGCTCCGGGCTTGATCCCCAGGGCGTGGAACCCGGCAAGGCCGAGCATCATGGCGACCGCCACCGCCTTGGCCTCGGCCTCGGAGAGGTCGACCAGCCGGCCCGCGTACTCGCCAAGAGTCACAGCCACCGCTGCGGTGGCCGCCGACTGGACGATCAGCAGGAGCGACCAGCCGTGAAGGAAGGCGACCAATGGGTGGAAGGCCTCGCGGAAGAACGCATACTGGCCGCCGACCTTGGGCACCACCGTGCTCAGCTCGGCGAACACGAAGGCGCCGAAGAGCGCGATGACCCCGCCCGCGATCCAGACACCGAGGATCATGAAAGGGGTCTGGACGACCTGGGCTACCCTGTAGGGGTTGATGAAGATGCCGGAGCCGATGATCCCGCTGATGACGATCATCGTGGCGTCGAACAGGGTCAGACGCCGGGCGAAACCTGGACTGTCGCTCATCACCCGTGGGCCTTGAGCTCGTTGACCACCATGCGGATCTGCTGGTCGGGCTCTTCCATCAGGGGAATGCTGCCCGCGCCCTTGTGCCCGCCGCCGCCGTAGCGCGCCGCCAGCTCGCCGACATTCGTCTTGCAGGTCCGGTTGAAGATGCTGTGCCCCAGGAGCAGCATGGGGAACGCGCGGTTCGGGCCCCAGTGGATGCGCACCGAGACGTTGACGTGCGGGAACAGGGCGTAGACCAGGAAGCGGTTGCCGATCGGCACGTGGTCCAGGGCTCGGAAGTCGGTGATCACCACGTTGCCCTCGACCCGGCTGCAGGTCTCCAGCTCCTCGGTGAAGCGCTCGTTCTCGCTGTCCAGGATGTCGCAGCGCCGCTTGACGCTGGGGTCCGCGAGAACCCCCTCGATCGGGGTGCCGGACTTGAGCAGGTCGAGCAGGTGGAGGAAGTAGCTCTCGAACGTGCCCATGCCGGTGCGGCCGTCGATCGTGTAGCCGAGCTTGATGTAGCGCTCCGGGGCGAGCACGTCGTAGGGGGTGAGGTCGGCCGAATCGAGGCGGTCGGTCTCGCGCACCAGCTCGGCGAAGGACGGCAGGGCCGCCTCTCCTCCGTAGTACTCGTAGACCAGGCGCGCCGCCGAGGGCGCCTCGGCGAACTTGCCCGGGATGTCGCCCAGCGGCACGTTCGGGGTGGCCGTATGGAGATGGTGGTCGAACCACATGGCGCAGTTGGGGTGGTACGGCAGGTTCGCCACGATGTCGTCCGGCCGGATGTCCGCCCGTCCTTCCGTGATGTCCTGGGGATGGATGAGGGCAACGCCGTCGATCTGCTCGTTGAGAGACAGCAGCACCGCGCAGGTGAGCCCGTCGAGGTCTCCGCGTGTGACGATTCGCATGATTGACGGCATTATACTGTCCCTCCCCGGACGGTTCGACGCACCGTGAAAGACATGATCCTCCCGATGCACCCCCCGACGCAGAATCAACTGGAAGACTGGACCCCGGACTCCTGGAAGAGCCGGCCTGCCACACAGCAGCCGGTCTATCCGGATCCCGACCGCCTGAACGACGTGCTGCGCGAGCTCGCGAGCCTGCCGCCCCTCGTCACTTCCTGGGAGATCGAGACGCTCAAGACCCAACTCGCCGAGGCCGCGCGCGGCGAGCGCTTCCTCCTCCAGGGCGGCGACTGCGCGGAGACCTTTGCGGACTGCAACTCGTCGGTGATCGCGAACAAGCTCAAGATCCTGCTCCAGATGAGCCTGGTGCTGATCCATGGCCTGCGCAAGCGGGTCATCCGGGTGGGCCGCTTCGCCGGCCAGTACGCCAAGCCGCGCAGCGAGGACATGGAGAAGCGGGGCGACCTCTCGCTCCCCTCCTACCGCGGCGAGCTGATCAACCTGTCGCCCTACACGTTGGCCGACCGCACGCCGAACCCCGAGCTGATGCTCCGCGGCTACGAGCGCTCGGCCTTGACGCTCAACTTCATCCGCTCCCTCATGGAGGGCGGCTTCGCCGACCTGCACCACCCCGAGTACTGGGACCTCGGCTGGGTGCAGCACTCGCCCTACGCCGACGAGTACCACCGCCGGGTGCAGGCGATCCGCGACTCCGTCTGGTTCATGGAGACGGTCATGGGCCAGGGGAGCGGCGAGTTCAACCGGGTGGACTACTTCACCAGCCACGAGGGCCTGCACCTCCTCTACGAGCAGGCCCAGACCCGGCAGGTGCCGCATCGGGTGGGCTGGTACAACCTGGCGACCCACTTCCCGTGGATCGGCATGCGCACAGCCAACCTCGACGGGGCGCACATCGAATACTTCCGCGGCATCCGCAACCCGGTGGCGGTCAAGATCGGACCGGCCATGACTCGCGACGGCCTGCTGGCGCTGGCCGACACCCTCGACCCCTGCCGCGAGCCCGGACGCCTGACGCTCATCCACCGCTTCGGCCACAGGAAGCTCGCCGACGGTCTGCCGCCGCTCCTCGAAACCATGCGCCAGGCCGGCCGCACGGTGCTCTGGGTGTGCGACCCCATGCACGGCAACACCGAGACCACCACGAGCGGCATGAAGACGCGGCGCTTCGACCACATCCTGTCGGAGCTGGAGCAGGCGTTCGACATCCACGAGGCCTGCGGCTCCTACCTGGGCGGCGTCCACTTCGAGCTGACCGGCGACGACGTCACCGAGTGCATCGGCGGCGGCCTGTCCGAGGGCGATCTCGCCAGCAGCTACCTCACCGCCTGCGACCCCCGGCTCAACTACCGCCAGGCGCTGGA
>DATANP010000080.1:0-12077 GCA_036266195.1 Thermoanaerobaculia bacterium
GAAGTCGCTGATCACCACGGACGGGTCGAACTGCTCGACCAGCTCGAAGTAGGCCCGGATGTTCGCGGGGAGGGTCGCGGCCGTGGAGCGCAGGTTGGAGCGCACCGTGGCGGCGAGCTTCATCCGGTTCTCCTCGTAGACGATGTGGAAGCCGTGGATGCGCCGCACGCCCCGGAACCGCGCGGCCAGGAAGTCGGCCGCCCGGCTCGACGCCATGATCTCGATCTCGTGGCCGCGGGAGAGCAGGTACTCCAGGACCACCCGCGACCGCATCGCGTGGCCCATGCCCTCGCCCACCACCCCATATAAGATCTTCAATTGATCCCATCCCCCCTCTCCCCATCCCCGATACCGGGGGAGAGGGAGCCTTCGAGCCTGGACGCGAGCGCCTCGACCTCCTCGAAGAAAGCCTCGCCCTGGCCGTCCAGCCAGTCGGTCTCCAGGTCGTCGAACAGCCGGTCCCGGCGGACGCGGTTGAGCTTCGCCAGGGCCAGCACCCCGGACTCCCGGACCCGGCGGCGCTCGGCGCGCAGGAGCGCGTCGTCCGGAACGCCGGAGAGATTGATCTCCAGCAGCCGCCGGGCGCGCTCGACCGCGGCCACATCCAGGGACCCGGCCAGCTCGTGCTCCAGGACGTGGGCGTCGTGCAACTCGCCGAGGGTCTCCTGGAGGCCCTTCATGTGCTTGACCACCGACGCGGCCTCGGGCAGCTCCTCGGCGAACGGCTCCAGGAGATACCGCAGGCGCTTGGCGCTGATCCGCGCCTCGTGCGCCTGCTCCTCGTCCGCCGGGTCTTCCACGTGGGAGAGGTTCGAGCGCAGCTCCGAGGCCTGGTCTCTCAGGATGGCCGCCGCGGCTTCCGCCAGCGTAGGGCGGGAGGCTGCGTCCAGGTGGACCTCGGTGGTGTAGGTGGACAGCCGCTTGCGCAGCGCCTCCTCCAGACGGGGAAACTCGTCCGGGATGTGATCGGCCATGTCTTCGTTCGCCTCCCGCATCCGCTCCTCCAGCCGGGCCAGGAGCCAGGCGAGGCCGGCGCGGTGGTGCGAGCCGAGGTGGCGCGAGCGTCCTCGCAGCCACTCGATCTGGACCTCCGTGTCCCGGCCCGGACCGGTGGCGGCGGCGAGCTTCTTGAGCCGGCGGCGCAGCTTCCTGGGCAGGCTCTTGTCCAGCCACGGGCCGTAGGAGCGCAGGCAGCTCCTCAACCGCCGCAGGGCTACCCGGAAGTCGTGCAGCGCCTCGGTATCGGCCGGGTCCTGAAGGCGGGGGAAGGCGTCGGCGGCCTGGTCGAGATGGTGCAGGGCCAGCAGGCGCGCTCCCTCCTCCGGCGGGCGCTCGCGGAGGGGACGGAGGGGCTCCATGGTCAGTCGGCGAGCCTCCGGAGCTGGGCCGGCGTCAGGGCCCAGGCCAGCGTCGCGGTGCCTCCCGCGGGCTCGTCCGGAAACTCGAGCAGGCAGGCGCCGCCCTTGCGGAAGGCGAACAGCCTGCGGTCGGTCCCGGTCAGGAGCCAGCCGAGGATCTGGCTGATGCTCGGCTCGTGGCCGACCGCGGCCACGGTGTCCACCTTCTGCTTGCGCAGCCAGCGGAGGAAGTCCTCCGGCGTGGTCTCGGGGGACAACTCGTCGATCTCCACCTCGTCCAGCCCGCCGTAGACGGAGTCCACGATGGCGGCGGTCTGGGCGGCGCGGGTCAGGGGGCTCGTGGCGAGCAGGTCGATGGCCGGCACCAGCATGCGGAGTCCGCGGGCGGCCTGCTTCATCTTCTTGCGCCCCTCGTCGGTCAGGGGGCGGAGGTTGTCGTCCTTGCCGGTGCGCTCGAAGTCCTCGCGCTCGACGGCGATGGCGTGGCGGATGAGCAGGAGTCTCATGGGCGGTATCTCTCTCCAGGAGTAGAGATACCGCATCCGGGGGAGGGTTGGCAAAAGAATGGGGTGACGAAGCGGTGAAACCTCACCCCCTGTCCCCCTCTCCCATCTCCCGCCCCGGCCCCCGCCGGGAGAGGGGGAACGTTTCTGGGGCGATCTTGCCGGAACAGGGCAAACGGCTGGCAGGCGTCCCCCCTCTCCCGGGGCCGGGGCGGGAGATGGGAGAGGGGGACAGGGGTGAGGTCTTAATCCTCTTCGTCGCCGGGCTTCAGGAGGTCCTTCAGGGCCTCGTACTTGGCGAGCTGCGCGGGGGTCAGGATGGCCGAGAAGGCGGCGTCGAAGTCCTGGCGCGCGTCGCGGATCTGGTCCCTCAGGGCGTCGATCTTCACCACGGTTGCGCCGACGGCACAGGCGTCGGGGCTGGCAGCGTCGAGCTGGCTGTGGAGCTGGGTCTCGAGCGGCTCGATCTGGTCGTAGAGCGGCTTGGTGGTGGCGTGCAGGTCTTCCAGCAGGCCCTTCGTCGTCTCGATCTGGGCCGGGGTCAGCTTCAGGTACTTCGCCAGGGCCCGCGCGTTGTGCAGGATGTCGGCCGGGTTGCGGGGCCCCTTGTCGGCCGCCGCGTTGGCGACGAAGGGGATGGCGAGGAGGGTGAGGAGGGCGATGGCGATCATCAGCTTGCGGTTCTTCATGCTTCTGTCTCCTTTCGATCCCTGGAACCCGCGGCCCGCGGATTTCCTGCGGCCTCTCTATGATAGCGTTCCAAATGGCTGTCGGGACTCTTCGGGAGGATACAAGCTTGAAGCGTACGCCGCTGTACGAGTGCCACGTCGAGGCGGGCGCCCGCCTTGTCGATTTCGCCGGCTGGGAGATGCCGGTGCAGTACCAGGGAGTGATCGAGGAGCACCGCGCCGTGCGCACCGCGGCCGGCCTGTTCGACGTCTCCCACATGGGCGAGGTCCGCGTCCAGGGGCCGGAGGCCGAGGCCTTCCTCCAGCGGCTCACCCCGAACGACGTGTCCAAGCTGGCGCCGGGCCGCGCCCACTACAGCGGCCTGCTCACCGACCAGGGGACCTACGTCGACGACCTCCTGATCTACCGCCTCGGCGCCGAGGAGTTCCTGGTGGTCGTCAACGCCTCGAACGCCGACCGCGACTACGAGTGGATCGCCTCGCGCGCCGGCTCGGGCGTCCAGGTCACCAACGAGAGCGACAGGTGGGCGCTGATCGCGTTCCAGGGCCCGAAGGCGGTGGAGATCCTCAAGCCGATCATGACCCCCGGCGCCGCCGACCTCAAGTATTACGGCTTCCTGCAGGGCGAGGTGGACGGGAAGCCGGCGATCCTGTCGCGGACCGGCTACACGGGCGAGGACGGCTTCGAGCTGTACCTGCGGCCCGAGGACGCGCCCGCCGTCTGGCGCCGGCTCGTGGAAGCGGGAGGCGTCCCGGCCGGGCTCGGCGCCCGCGACACGCTCCGGCTGGAGGCGTGCATGGCGCTCTACGGCCACGAGATCGACGAGACCACGACGCCGTTCGAGGCCGGGCTCGCCTGGGTGGTCAAGATGAACAAGGGCGACTTCCTCGGCCGCGAGGCGCTCGCCGCCCAGCAGGCCGCGGGGCTGCGCCGCAAGCTGGTCGGTTTCGAGGTGCAGGGGCGCGGAATCGCCCGCCAGGGGCACGAGATCAAGCAGGAAGGGAACACCGTCGGCGCCGTCACCAGCGGCACCTGGAGCCCGAGCTTCGAGAAGGCCGTGGGCATGGCCTACGTGCCGGTCGAGCTCGCCGCGCCGGGCACCGCGCTGGAGGTCGACGTACGCGGACGCGCCCTGCCCGCAGTTGTCGTCGAAATGCCGTTCTACCGCCGGCCGAAGGTGGTATAAACAAGGGATAGAATCCAGGCATCTGCCAGGCATCTGAATTTCCGGGTTCGACCGGCGCCGCGAATAAACGGGATGGGTGCCCGGTTGGACCTGCAAGATTGGAGGGGACAGAGGATGTATCCGACCGAGTACCTCTATTCCAAGGAACACGAGTGGGTCCGCGTCGAGAACGACGTCTGCGTGCTCGGCATCACCGAGTTCGCCCAGCAGGAGCTGGGCGAGGTGGTGTACGTCGAGCTGCCGGAGGTCGGGCAGGTGTTCGACACCAACGACGAGATCGGGACGATCGAGTCCGTCAAGGCCGTGGCCGAGGTCTACACCCCGGTGGCCGGCGAGATCCTCGAGATCAACGACGCCGTCGTGGACGACCCGGAGCTGCTCAACGAGGACCCGCACGCCGAGGGGTGGCTGATCAAGATCCGCTTCTCGTCGGCCGCCGACCTCAAGTCGCTCATGAACGCCGAGCAGTACGAGGAGTTTGTCAAGAGTGGTGAAGCATAACGGGCTGGAAACGGTCGTCCTGGGCAACCTGGGCAATACTCTGGGCGATACTCGGCCGGAGACCGGCTCTGAGCCGGTCGCGTCGGGGATCCCCGCCTCCCTTCAGCCGACGGACACCTTCGTCCGCCGCCACCTCGGCCCCTCCGAGGACGAGGTCCGGCAGATGCTGGGCACGATCGGCGCCGGCTCCCTCGACGCGCTGGTCGACGAGACCGTGCCGGAGTCGATCCGCCTGAGCGGGAGCTTCGCGCTCTCCTGGCTGCCGGACGACCGGTCGCTCGGCGAGCGCGAGACGCTCGACCTGCTGCGCGGCATCGTCACGAAGAACCGGGTCTTCCGGTCCTTCCTCGGCATGGGCTACTACGGCTGCCTGGTGCCGGGCGTCATCCAGCGCAACATCCTGGAGAACCCGGGTTGGTACACCCAGTACACCCCGTACCAGGCCGAGATCTCCCAGGGCCGCCTGGAGGCGCTCCTCAACTACCAGACCATGGTCGCCGACCTGACCGGCCTGCCCATGTCGAACGCCTCGCTGCTCGACGAGGGCACGGCCGCCGCGGAAGCCATGCACATGTGCGCGGCGTCCGCGGACGGCTCGGTCTTCCTGGTCTCCGACGACTGCCACCCGCAGACCGTCGAGGTGGTGAAGACCCGCGCCAGCGCCCTGGGCGTCGAGGTGCGGGTAGGCGACCCGGAGAGCTTCGACTATGAGGGAGCCTTCGGCGTCCTGGTCCAGTATCCGGGCACCGACGGACGCATCCGCGACTGGTCCGCCCTGGCCGAGCGCGCCCACCAGGCCAAGGCCCTGATGGTGATGGCGACCGATCTGCTGGCGCTCACCCTGCTGCGGTCGCCCGGCGAGATCGGGGCCGATATCGCGGTGGGCTCGGCCCAGCGCTTCGGCGTGCCCATGGGCTACGGCGGCCCGCACGCGGCGTTCCTCTCGACCCGCGACGAGCACAAGCGGCAGCTTCCGGGCCGCGTGATCGGCGTGTCGCGCGACCGCCACGGCCACCAGGCCTACCGCATGTCGCTCCAGACCCGCGAGCAGCACATCCGCCGCGAGAAGGCGACCAGCAACATCTGCACGGCCCAGGTGCTCCTGGCGATCATGGCCGGCATGTACGGCGTCTACCACGGCCCCGAGGGGCTGCGCGCCATCGCCCGCCGCGTCCACGCCCTGGCCTCGGTCCTGGCCGAGGCCTTGCGCCGGCTGGGGTACGAGACCGGCAGCGAGCCGTTCTTCGACACCCTGCGGGTCGAGCTGGGAGGCCGCACCGCGGACGACCTGCTGCGCGCCGCCGAGGAGCGCGGGATCAACCTGCGCAAGCTTGGCGACCACACGGTGGGGATCTCGCTCGACGAGGCCACCACGGTGGCCGACGTGGACGAGTTGATCTCGATCTTCGACGGTGGCGAGAGTCGGGGCTTTTCTCTCGACGAGCTGGCCGGCGCTTTCGACATCCCGGCGCCGCACGCCCGGACGTCGGACTTCATGACCCACCCGGTCTTCAACCGCTACCACACGGAGCACGAGATGCTCCGCTACATCAAGCGGCTGGAGTCGCGGGACCTGTCCATGGCCACCTCGATGATCTCCCTCGGCTCGTGCACCATGAAGCTCAACGCCACGAGCGAGATGGTGCCGGTGACCTGGCCGGAGATCGGCAATCTCCATCCGTTCGCGCCCGCCAGCCAGACCGAGGGCTATCGCACGCTGTTCCGCACCCTGGAGCGGTGGCTCTGCGAGATCACCGGCTTCGCGGCCTGCTCGCTGCAGCCGAACGCCGGCTCGCAGGGCGAGTACGCCGGCCTGATGGTGATCCGGGCCTACCACCACGCCCATGGGAACCAGGGCCGGGACGTCTGCCTGATCCCGCTCTCGGCGCACGGCACGAACCCGGCGTCGGCGGTGATGGCCGGCCTCAGGGTGGTGACGGTGAACACCGACGCCAACGGCAACGTGGACATCGCGGACCTGAAGGCCAAGGCCGGGCAGCACCGCGACCGCCTGGCGGCGCTCATGGTGACCTATCCCTCGACGCATGGCGTGTTCGAGTCCGGGATCCGGGAGATCTGCCGGATCGTTCACGAGCACGGCGGCCAGGTCTACCTGGACGGCGCGAACATGAACGCCCAGGTCGGCCTCTGCCGTCCGGGCGACTACGGCGCGGACGTCTGCCACCTCAACCTGCACAAGACCTTCTGCATCCCGCACGGCGGCGGCGGTCCGGGCATGGGGCCGATCTGCGTGGCCCCGCACCTGGAGCCGTTCCTGCCCGGCCATCCGGTCGTCCACGTGCGCCCGGAGGACACCGGGGAGGCGATCGGGCCGGTCTCGGCGGCCCCCTGGGGGAGCGCGAGCATCCTGCCGATCTCCTGGACCTACATCGCCATGATGGGCGCCCAGGGTCTCAAGTCGGCGACCGAGATCGCAATCCTGAACGCCAACTACATGGCGGCTCGTCTCAAGGACCACTACCCGGTGCTCTACCGGGGCGAGAAGGGCCGGGTGGCGCACGAGTTCATCCTGGACCTGCGCCCGTTCAAGGCGAGCGCCGGGGTGGAGGCCGAGGACGTGGCCAAGCGCCTGATGGACTTCACCTTCCACGCGCCGACCATGTCCTTCCCGGTGCCCGGCACGCTGATGATCGAGCCCACGGAGAGCGAGTCGAAGGCGGAGCTGGACCGCTTCTGCGACGCCATGATCGCCATCCGGGAGGAGATCCGGGCCATCGAGGAGGGGCGGATCGACCGCAACGACAACGCGCTCAAGAACGCGCCGCACACGGCCGGCGACGTGACGTCCTCGGAGTGGTCGCACCCCTACACCCGCGAGCAGGCGGCCTTCCCGGCGCCCTGGGTGAAGGAGCGCAAGTTCTGGCCGTACGTCGGGCGGATCGACAACGCCTGGGGCGACCGGAACCTGATGTGCCTCTGTCCGCCGGTCGAGAGTTATGAAGAGTAGGGTCCGGGTGTGAAGAAGTACGAGCAGGTGCTCCTGGGGCTGTTCCTGGCCTGCTGGCTGGTGTACCTGCTCTCCGTGTTCCGCCTGCTGGCACCGGACGGCACATGGAACCCGGGCTTCTACCCGTACTACAGCCTGGCCGCGGCGACGGGCTGGGGCGCGGGCAACCTCTACGTCTACCGCACGCGGGACCTGGACGAGCAGGGCCGGCGCCGTTTCCTGCCCGGCTACTTCCTGGCCCCGCTCGGCCTGATCCTGCTCCTCAAGGTGATGATGCCCATCGCCTTCCAGCGGGCGGCGCCGTTCGTGGGGGTGTGGGCCTTCGGGGTGTTCAGCATCTTCTTCTCGGTGGCCACCAAGCTGCGGATGTGGGGGCGGCGGATCGGGTAGGCATCCTGCGTGCTACGATCCCCCGTTCATGAGCGCGACGGCCCACCACGTTGACACCCTGGTAAGGGACCTCGCCGCACGCGGGTCGGTGCTGGTCGCCTATTCGGGCGGCGTGGACTCCGGCGTGGTCGCGGCGCTGGCTCACCGGGCCCTGGGCGAGCGGGCGCTCGCCGTGACCGCGGCGGCGGAGACGCTCGCGGGCGCCGAGCTGGGTCAAGCCCGCCGGTTCGCGGCCGAGATCGGCATCCGCCACGAGACGGTCACCTACAGCGAGCTGGACGATCCCGAGTTCGTCGCCAACCCGGGCCACCGGTGCTACGTCTGCCAGGGGATGCGGATGGACCGCATGATCCGCGAGGCGGCCGAGCGCGGGTACGCCGTGGTCTGCGACGGCACCAATGCCTCGGACCCCGGCCCCGACCGGCCCGGCCTCGCGGCCGTGCGCGAGCGCGGCGTCTACTCTCCGCTCCTGGCGCACGGCGTCACCAAGGAGGCCACCCGCGAGATCGGCCGCGCTCTCGGCCTCTCGGTCTGGGACCGGCCGGCCAACGCCTGCCTGTCGTCGCGCATCCCCCACGGGCAGCTCGTCACCCTCGGCAAGCTCCGGCGGATCGAATCCGCGGAAGATGTGCTCGCCGCTGCCGGCTTCCGGGTGGTGCGCGTGCGGCACGACCAAGGCACAGCGCGGGTCGAGGTCGGCCCGGACGAGGTGGAGCGCCTCGCCGGCATCTGGAGCGAGGTCGAGCCACGCCTCCGCGCGCTCGGCTTCTCGGCCGTGAGCTACGACCCGCGCGGCTACCGGAGGGGCGGCGCCGATCTGGCCGATCGTGGCGCGCTCGCCGTTCTCTCGTGAACCCGAAGCAGCTCCGCGAGCTCCTCGCCGCCGTCGCCGCCGGCGAGGTCTCCCCCGACCAGGCGCTCTCCGATCTCGCCGAGCTGCCCTACGCGGATCTCGGCTTCGCCAAGCTCGATCTTCACCGCGAGCTGCGCAACGGCCTCCCCGAAGCCGTCTACGCCGAGGGCAAGCAGACCGGCGACCTGCGCGCCATCGTGGACCGGATGATGGTTGGCCACGCCCGGGTCCTCGTCACCCGGTTGCGGCCTGACGCGGCCGAGGCCATCCGGACCGATCACCCGGATGCCATCTACCACGAGCGCGCCCGCATCCTGACCTGCGGTCAGCCGCACGACGCCCGGCCCGGCTCCATTGCCGTTCTTGCCGCCGGAACCTCGGACCTCGGCGTGGCGGAGGAGGCGGCGGTCTGCGCAACCTGGTTCGGGCACGAGGTCGAGCGTTGCTACGACGTCGGGATCGCAGGGCTCCACCGCCTGCTCGGCAACCTGCCCGCCATCCGCAAGGCCGACGTGGTGGTGGCGGTCGCGGGCATGGACGGCGCCCTCCCGACCGTGGTCGCCGGCTTGGTTCCGGTCCCGGTGGTGGCGGTGCCGACCAGCGTGGGCTACGGCGCGAGCTTCGGCGGCATCGCGGCGCTCCTCACGATGCTGAACGCCTGCGCGCCGGGGATCGGCGTGGTCAACATCGACAACGGCTACGGCGCGGCCGTGCTCGCCAGCCGGATCGCCCGGCGCGGTTGACAGGCGGGACGTCCAAATTCACGGGGCAGCGACTGCCCCATGAAATTCCCTAGCGGAGCTGCTGCCAGGCGAGCAGGACAGTCACCAGCAGGCCGATGACCACCACCGCGGCGCGCGCCTTCTCCTGGCCGATCCGGCGTGAGAAGCGGGCCCCTCCGTAGCCGCCCAGCACCGCGCCCACCGCGAGCACCGCGGCTTCCGGCCAGGACACCGCTCCCTGGATCACGAAGTAGGCCGCGGCCACGCTGTTGATGCACAGGTTGAAGAAGTTCTTGAGCCCGTTCATGGCATGGATGTCCGTCAGCCCGAGGAAGCCGAGAAGCGCGAGCATCAGGATGCCGATCCCCGCCCCGAAGTAGCCGCCGTACACGGCCACCGCGAACTGGAGGAGCGCCGCGGTCAGCCACCGGCCCGGCGGCAGACTGGAAGCGTCGGCGGTCCCGGTCCTGGGAGCGAACCGCTTCGCCAGCACGCCCCGCACCATGAAGAGGATCGTGGCGAACAGAATCAGGACCGGCGCCAGGTGCTGGAACGTCTTCTCCGGCGTGCGCAGGAGGAGGACCGAGCCGAGCACGCCGCCGAGCAGGCTCGGCAGGAACAGCGTCCGCAGCCAGCCGCGGTTCGCCGACACCTCGCGCCGGAACCCCGCCATGCTCGCCGCCGTGCCCGGCAGCAGGGCCACGGTCGAGGTGGCGTTGGCCGCCACCGCCGGTACCCCCAGGAACATCAGGGTCGGGAAGGTCAGGATCGTGCCGCCGCCGGCCATGGCGTTCATGGCCCCCGCTCCGAATGCGGAGGCGGCGAGGATGAGGCTCTGCACCGGAGTCATGACGCGGAGTCTATCGTTGATACGATAGGCGGCCGGGTAGTTGATATTCAGGAGGAGAGCATGTCCCAGACCCGCATCGAAAAAGACAGCCTCGGCGAGGTGGAGGTTCCCGCCGGTGCGTATTACGGCGCCCAGACCGAACGGGCGCGCCGCAACTTCCCGGTCTCCGGGCTGACCCTGCCGCGCCGGTTCCTGGCCGCGGTCGCCATGATCAAGGGCGAGGCCGCCGCCGTCAACGAGGAGCTCGGCGCGGTCCCGGCCGACGCCGCCCGCGCCATCCACCAGGCGGCGATGGAGGTGGTCGACGGCAAGCTCCACGACCAGTTCCCGCTCGACGTCTTTCAGACCGGCTCGGCCACGTCCACCAACATGAACGTCAACGAGGTGCTCTCGAACCGGGCCATCGAGATCCTCGGCGGGGTGATCGGCAGCAAGAAGCCGGTCCACCCGAACGACCATGTCAACGCCGGCCAGTCGAGCAACGACGTGATCCCCACCGCCATCCACGTCGCGGCCTACATCGCCATCCAGGCGCAACTCGAGCCCGGTCTCCGGCGCCTCGCCGACGCCCTGGAGCGCAAGGCGAAGGAGTTCGACCCGATCGTCAAGATCGGCCGCACCCATCTCCAGGACGCGGTGCCGATCCGCCTCGGCCAGGAGTTCAGCGGCTACGCGCAGCAGATCCGCTACGCGCTCGACCGGCTGGCCGCGGTCAAGCCCCGCCTGGCCGAGCTGCCGCTCGGCGGCACGGCCGTGGGCACAGGCTTGAACGCGCCGCCCGAGTTTGCGCCGAAGGTCATCGAGCGGCTTGCGAGGCAGACCGGCATCCCGTTCGTTCCCGCGCCGAACAAGTTCGAGGCCATGGCCGCCAAGGACGCCGCGGTCGAGACCTCGGGCGCCCTGAAGACGATCGCCGCCTCGCTCACCAAGATTGCCAACGACATCCGCTGGCTCGCCTCGGGTCCGCGCTGCGGCATCGGCGAGATTTCGATCCCGAGCCTCCAGCCGGGCAGCTCGATCATGCCGGGCAAGGTGAACCCGGTCATCCCGGAATCGGTGCTCATGGTGGCGGCGCAGGTGATCGGCAACGACGCCACGATCACGATCTCGGGCATGGGCGGCAACTTCGACCTCAACGTCATGATGCCGGTGATCGCCTACAACCTGCTCCAGTCGATCGAGATCCTGGGCAACGCGTCGGCCCTGCTGGCCGAGCGCTGCGTCGAGGGAATCGAAGCCAACCGCGAGCGCTGCGAGGAGCTGGTCGAGCGCTCGCTCGCCATGGTCACCTCGCTGGTGCCGAAGATCGGCTATGACGCGGCGGCCGAGATCGCCAAGGAGTCGGTCAAGACCGGGAAGACCGTGCGCGAGCTCTGCCGCGAGAAGCAGGTGCTCCCCGAGGACGAGCTCAAGGAGGCGCTCGACCCCTGGGGCATGACCGAGGGCGGCGTCCACGCGGGCGGCGGGGGCGCCGGCGGTTGATTCCCGGTCAGTCCTCCGGGTCTCTCCGGCTGAGCCGGCCCGCGGCCAGGAGGGCGTAACCGCTCAGGAGCACGGCGGCGGCGAGCAGGAAGTCGTCGCCGCCATAGCTCCATCCGCCCAGGGCGTCCTCCGGCAGCAGGCGCGAGGCGAGCAGGACGGCCACGTTCACGAACAGGCCGGCGTGCAGAGCGGAGCGCAGGGTCTTCTCGGCCGGCGTCGGGCGGCCGGAGCCTCGTCTCGACCGGCTGGCGGGACGCGCCACGGGGACGTCGATCGCCGTCCAGTCCGAGCTGCCGGTCCGGGTGTGGTGGTCCTGGGGATCGTCTGGCAAGGCTTCCTCTTCCCGCGCGGGCCGCTGGGGCTGCGGAGCGAGGTGCGGATGGGGGATGCGCGGCCTCCGGTTCGCGGGATGCCGGGCGGGGACGCGCGCGTGCATCGGTTCGGCCATTCATCGGACTCCTTCTCGTATGAATGACGTCCGGGGCTGAAACATTTCCTCAGATCGGTTCGCCGAAGAAAAAAGGGGGCGAGTCCGCCGCGCTGGGACTCGCCCGGAGGCAGGCGCCCTTGGGCG
>DATANP010000081.1:0-11769 GCA_036266195.1 Thermoanaerobaculia bacterium
CCACCATCGCCATGGATCTCCCACGTTGCCTCAAAGACCGTATGTACATGCCGGCCCCACTACCCCGGCTGGAGAGGACGGTGTCTTCGGTCGGTTGCTCTTCCGCCCCCCGACGGCCTTCCCCTTCTGACAGGAGGGTCGGCTCCAGCGAGAAACTATCGAGCCTGCTCAGGGTTCACTCGCGTTCCGGCCTGCACACTTGCACCTCGGTTGCGCCGAGGACTTCTCCAGAGGCTTCAGGCGGACGATTACTCGAGTTCGACTGCTCCAGTGGCTACCGGGCGAACCGACAATTCCCCGGACGGGACTTGCACCCGCTGGTCTTTGAGACCCAGGAGGTCTCCCGCAATCTGGACTTCAGGTCACGTCGGACCTCCTTTCGTGTCGCACTGCCAGGCGTTTCCTTCTGGCTGGTCTTCTCCATCACAGTGACCGCGGCAGCCAGTACGCCGCCCGCGGTTATCGCCAGAGGCTCACCAGGCATGGGCTCAGAGCCAGCATGAGTCGGCGTGGTGACTGCTGGGACAACGCTGTTGTGGAGAGCTTCTTCAGCACCTTGAAGACGGAGTTGTTTGCGAGGCAACGATGGCCACAGACGCGCGAGCACGCCCGCCGGGAACTCTTCGAGTACATCGAGATCTTCTACAATCGCAAGCGGCGACACTCGGCGCTGGGGTACGTGAGTCCCAGCAGGTTCGAGGAAAATCTACGGGCAGAAGCTGCAAGAGAGGGCGCCGCGCTATGGAAGCTGACAGGCTGTGGAAATCGCTCCGCGTTTCCCACAGCTCCCACAGCGCCGACGGCGAGGAGTTCTAACCGGGTGTCTGCGGGATCCGGGCAAGAGCATCATGTACGGGCGCACTGTCACGCTAAAAAGATGGATCGATCCTTCCTGTAGGGGCACCCCTTGTGGGTGCCCTGGGAGGGCGGCCACAAGGGCCGCCCCTATAGAAGAACATGTCGTTTCAAGATTGACGCCCTACTAGGTTACTAAGCACTCGATGCTCCAGAGCGCATGGCGCCGGGACACAGAGGGAAGTTCGGGTCAACGCGACAGGGATTTGGAATAATTATTGGACAGATTTCAGGAATCCATTTAGGTATGAATGGAACCCACCAAGGCTCAGGAGGTGCTGGCGGTGGTGTCGGAGGCAGTTCAGGAAGATCGGGTACGGGGCGTGGACCCCACTCGGGTTCTGCCGGCGGCGGTTCGGGTGCCGGCTTATACCAATCATAGGGACCGAACTCTACATCTCCAGGTGGGGCACCCTCGGTGGCGGGTCCGCTTCCGGGTGGCCTCACCGGGTGCCCACCTGGAAAGTCAAGTATATCGCCATAGCCGAGCGGATCTTTCAGAGAAACCGGGTTCCCTCTGACATAGGAGTAGAGGCTGGGTCCCGCTTGGAAGCGAAGAGGATCCTCGCTGAGAAAACGTCCCGTGCTCGCATCATAGATCCTCGCCCGGTAGAACTCTGTAGATCCAAAGTCCCCGAGCTCCCTAGCGGTATAGCCAAATGGGTTCAGAACCGTTCCACTCCTGGAACGTTCTCGTCCCCAAACGTCGAAGACATAGCTTTGCTGGACGGTGCCATCGCTTCCGCCAAGAACGCTGACCGACCCTAGGCCGTCCACCGAGTAGTACCAGACAGCGCCATTTTCATAGCGCGCAAGCGGTTCGTCAATCCGCGGACCGAATAAGTACTCCGACGATGCTAAACCAAGTTCGGTAATCAGATTCCTGGAATTATAGATATAAGTAGTTGTCGTTTGTGCATTGACTCTCTTCGCAATTCTCCGCCCTTGGTAATCGTAGGAATAATTTGCCGCCGTGCTCCCAGCCACAGCACTTATACGGTGCTCGTAATCCCATGTGAAGGTGTAGCTGGAATTCGGTCCGGTATATGCCTCGACGCTGCCGTTCGCGTCATAGCCATAGTTGTTCGTTCCGTCGGACAGCAAACGCTGCCATGCGTTCACGTTCGTACCGATCTTCTGATACGTAAACGGCACGGTCGCTCCATTGACCGTACTGCTAGTTCGGTTGCCGATACCGTCATAGCTCCAAAGATCCATTTCTCCGGAAAATGGCGCGGCAGTAGGGTAGTCAACGCGCACCAAGCGGTAGTTGCGGTCGTAGTAGTATTTCGCCGCCGCCGCTGTAAGACCCTGAGCGGGGACATCGGTGCTCATGCTTGTCCGTTGGCCAAGCATTCCCGGCTGACCGGTCAAGTTGTCGATATCATAGCCGTAGGTGTAGGTCGCCAAGTTCGCCGCTGTCGGACTAAGGTTGGCAATTTGCGTAAGCCGACCCAGTTCGTCATAACTATAGTCGCGTTGCTGACCGTTAGGGAACAGCACTTGCTCATATTGGCCGCGCAGATTGTAGGTATATTTGAACTCACCGCTCACGGGCGTCCACTCGATTGTATCCAGGCTCCCATCTGGGTAATAAGTGTAGGTTGTTCCAGCGCCCCCGACAACTTGATAGCTGGATTTTTGGCCGGTCTCGGTGTAGGTGTAGTTCAGGGCACCTCTTGTGCCTTGGGTCTCCGAGGCAAGTTGGTATCTCTGGTCAAAGGTGAAAGTGTGCGTCTCGGCGGGCGAGACACTGGCATCTACTATTCTCGTGAGCGCCTGACCCGTATACGTATACGTGATGCTCGTTGCATTTGGATAACTCTTCGCGGACACCCGCTTAAGGCGGTCGTAGGTATAGGCGATAGCTTGGTTCTTGCGATCGGTCTTTGTCTGCAAGAGCCCATCGAGATAATATGCGTAAACTTCTCGTGCACCATCGGGTGAGGTCGTCGCCGTCAGGCGGCGCAGGCTGTTGTAGGTATAAGTGGTGACGTTCCCATTTTGATCCGTTACCGCAGACAGCAGGCCCCGTGTGTAACTCCATCGCCTTACGGCAGTGAGGGCATCGACGCTCTGGACGAGACGGCCATATACGTCATGGCCCTGTTGAGTAACATTCCCGTTTGGATCTGTGGTGTGCGTGAAAAGAAGGGCACTGGTTCCATCATAATTGTCGTAGCTATAGGTGAAGGTTAGATCCGTGGCTGAGCTTGGAGCGGGTGGCGTGAGGGTCAGATTCGTGACCCGCCCTACAGCGTCGTAGTCATAGGACATCTCGCTCCCCATGGGGTCGGTCACCGCGACAATCCGGCCTAGCGGATCGTAACCGTAACTTGTGACAGGCCGCAGGCCTTCGTCATTGTTCGCGGGTCGGGTCACCGAAATAAGATTGCCTTGCCCGTCATATGCGTAATCGGTCGCCGCGCCGTCGGCGTTGGCAATGCTTATTGCCCGTCCATGACTGTCATAAATGTAGCTCGCCATCGTATCGAGCGTCGAACCGTCCCTCTCGACCCGATAGATGCGATACAGTGCTCCAGGGGTTGGACTACCTGCTTGATAGTAATCATATCGCCAACCCTGCCAGCTAGGATCAACCAACCCCGTTGTCACATTGTGCGGTATGGCCGAGGTCAGCCGTGAGGGAAAGTTTAGGTCGTAGCTATAATCGTAGCGAACTGCCTGAGAGCCATTGTAGTCCTTGGTGACGGAGACGACATAACCGGCTCCATTGTAAGTAAAGTAGGTCTTGATGCCGACCTCGTCTGTGATCTGTTTGAGCGAGCCATCGCCGTAGTAGTCCGTGTGCCGGCTGCCTCCCCCCGGCGCTACCTCATCCGTGACCAGCCCCGCCTGGTCGAACGTATAAATCCAGGCATTCCCTTGTGAATCGGACTTCGACGTCTTGAGCGGGTTGTTCTGGTAATTGTACGTATAGCTCCAGGTCTCGCCCTGTTCGGCATAGCTGCTCACCCGACCCACGCTGTCATACGTCACCGAAGTCACCAGCCGGTTCCAATGGTCCGTCACCGCCGCGAGCAGCGGCGCGAAGCGACCTTGAGCATAGGTGTAATAGGTGGTGCGCCCGAGCGGGTCCGTCATGGAGGTCATCACACCCCGGTTGTCATAGGTGTACTGCACCCGGCGGCCGGTGTGGTCCTGGACTGCGCTGATCCTCCCGTCCGCGCCCCAGAAAACGTCCATATATCTCCCGGAGCCCGAGGTGTCGGCGGTTCGCTGCAGACGGCCGTTGCCGTCGTAGGTGAGCGCGGTCGTATTGTGATAATCATCCGCCATTGTAAGCAGCGAGCCGTCGGTGCCGAAGTGATACACCGACATCGTGCGCTGGATCGTCAGGTCGAAAGTGCCGTCGGCGTTGCGCACCAGCGTGTCATGGCGACCCAGCGGCGGGGTGAAGGTTCCGTTGCCGTTGTCGACGAAACGATAACGGGCACCGCTGGGCATGATGATGTTGGCTTCCTTCTGGTAGGTCGACGGCGCCGAAAGGAGATAGGTCGTGTGGTAGAGGTGCGCCGAAAGGCTCGACGTCCATCCATACCCCGTCGGACCGTCAATCGCCTGCGTGGTCTCATAGTGACGCGCCAGGAGGAGCGGAAAGCCGACCGCTGGAATCTCGAGATCGGTCGCGTCGGTGACGTACACCCCACTCCCGACATAGCATGGCGATTTCGTACATTTGCCGCACTCGCGCGGCTCGCACCTGGGATCCGGCTTCTTCGGCCGGTAGCAGGAAGAGCTCGGGCTGTTTGGGTCGCACGGCGGAACCGGGCTCCCGCACCAACCCGCGTGCGCAACCCGGGAACTCACGCACAAGGCCGCCAGCACGCACCAGACCCGCAAGGAGACGCGAAGGGTTCCTCTTGTCGATTCCACGTTGAGCTCCTCAGTACTGAATCGTGGTCAGGATCTGGCCGCGGGACTTGTTGCCCAGCGGGTCGGTTACGACGACGGTGACCGTGTAGTTACCCGGCGCGACGAGCATGCCGTTGTCGGCCCGCCCGTCCCAGGTCACCGTGACATGCCCTGGCGCTTGCTGCGGTATGGTGACCGTGCGGAGTGTCGACAGGGACGATTGATTGAGAAAGGACACCGCCACCTCGACGGACTGATTCAGGTTGGTCACCAGATCGAACTCGACCTTCTGCGTACCGACTGCCGGCCCGAACACCGGCGGGGTCACGCGGACGTTGGTGATCCGCGGCTTGCTCCCGTACGCGATCACCGCATTCTTCGCGAACTGGTCTCTCTCGGCCACGATTCCAAGGCCCCGGATGTCGCCCCGGAAGGCGCCTGTCGCGTCGACGCCGGCCCAGGTCACGGTGTGCGATCCAGATTCCTGATACTCCTGGACGGGTAGGCAGAACTGCGGAGGGGGGTCGCAGCTTCCCTGGTACAGCACCGCGGTCTGCGAAAAGGCGATCGATACGCGGGCGGGATAAGGGAAGTTGTAGGTGACCATCATCGGCGAGTTGTTGAAGGGATCGAAGGCCTGGATCGGGAGGTTGTGCGTGAGGGAGGACCAGTTCGCCAGATACTCGTTCGACAGATCCCAGGTCATCGAGCTCGCTCCGTCGCTGGCGGTAGCGACGTAGAAATAGGGTCCGTCGGCAACCAGGGCTCCGCTGTCGGTCCGCCCGTTCCAGGAGTCCGTGTACGTCCCCGCCGTGCGGCCGACAGGGCTGACCAGCGTCCGGACGACCTGGCCCGATGCGTTCTTGATGACGATCGATTCGTTGAGCTGGAACGGTACGGTCGAGACATAGCCTTGGGTCTGGCCATTGGACGGATTGAACTCGAGGACGTTCTGAGCCACCTTGAAATTGCCGACGGTCGGCGTCGCGTTTGTGGTCGCCAGATTTCCGGCCTTGTCGCCGGCGCGCAGACGCAGGGAATAGACGCCGTTCGTCTTGTCCAGGGTCGGCCAGACGGCGAGGACACCGCTGACAGGCGTGGGCACTCCGCTCCGGATGGCGGTCCAGGCTCCCGGGGACGCTCCCTGGCCGTACTCGAGAGTCCAGGAGGAGAAATTGGCGTCGGTCGCCAATCCGCTGATCGTCACGTCCGCGACGCCCTGGGCGTAGACGTTGGAGAGGAGTTGGGAGGCGCCCGGAGAGGTGATGGAAACAGTCGGCGGCGTGTTGTCGAGAGTCGTGGATTTCACGTCGTTCGCAACGGCGGTGCCGACGGTGGCTGCAAGCGCGAGCGTGTAGGCACCATCCGCCTGGATCTGTCCACCGTCGCTGCGGCCGTTCCAATCGAACGTGAAGGCCGAGCCCTGGCCCGAGGCCGTGCGGATGACCGATCCCGCGGCGTTCTTCACAGCGATCTGCCAGGAGACGTCGTCAAGGCTGAACGCACCCGAATAGGAGGTGATGTCCTGGGCGCCGTCGCCGTTGGGGCTGAAATAGAGCTGCGATACCGCGGCGCCGCTGATCGACAACTGGAGACCGGAATCGATGATCGCAACGCCTCGGGCGATCGTGGCCGGCCCCGACGGCGACGTGCTCGCGATATCGAACGTATAGCTGCCGTTGGGCATCGCGGAACCGCCGTTGTCGCGGCCATCCCAGGCGACGCTGCCGTTCTGTCCGCTGCCCGAGAACGTCCGGAGGATGGAGCCGCTGTTGCTGCGATAGGTCACGGTCCAGTCGCCGACCAGAGCCGAGGCGAAGTCCACGCGGTTGAAGACGCCGATACCAGGATTGAAGGTACGGTTGCGAGGCGTTGCGTCGACGATCGCATGCGGCTGGGTCTGGGCCGCTGTCAGCCAGGGCTCGAACGCCACGCCGGTCGAGACACCCTGGCCCGTTCCCGAACCCTGCCCGGACGGCCCCGATGCCGCGTCCCAATAGTTCAGTCGCGCGATGAACGGGGTGTTCGGTGTGAAGTTGCCGACGCCGCCCCAGGCGTTGCGGGCGAAGGCGGAGCTGGTCACGATCAAGCCCGCCGTGTTGCCGCCCCGAACACCCCACGTGGCCGAGTCGGTGATCGTGAGGTGATCGAAGCCCGGCGAGCTGCCGTCCACGTAGACGGCCGCATAACCGCTGTAGGAGCTGTTCTGCCCCCCATAGCTCGCGATGACATAGGAAAGACGGCTCGCCGAGGCGCCCGGCATGAACAGAAGCGCCCGCCAGTTGCCCGCGGCAGGCGTCGCCTGATTGGAGGTGAAGAGGATCGGCTGGCCCGCGGTGCCGATGGCGGTCAGCTTCCCATAGCTCACGATGCGAACGGATGGGCCCATCCTCACCCGGGTGCCTGGCTGGATGGCCAGCGAGCCGGGGGAGTTGGTCCCCGCTGTGACCTGCAGGTCCGAGAGGAGGTGCCATTCGATCCCGGACCGCCAGGTCTCGTCGCCGGTGATCGTGCCGCCGTAATGCGCCACCCCATTCTTTGCGCCACCCCCGTTGCCGGTCACCGTCAATCCCGTGAGATCGAGCAGGTTGGACCCAGCCCAGGCCTCCATCGCATAACTCGTATTGTCGGCGAGCACCACGTTGGTCGCCGTCACCGCAGCCGGCGGATCCACTCGCAAACCCGACCCCGTGCTGGTGCGGATCGTCGAATCCGTCAGTGAGGGAGACGCCCCGGCGGTTACCACCCGCATCCCGCTGGTGCCGGAATTGGTGACCGTCAGGTGATCGAAGCTCGGCGAGCTGCCATCCATGTAGATGGTCGCATAACCGCTGTAACTGCTGTTCTGACCGCCGTAGCTCGCGGTGACATAGGAAAGCCGGCTCGCCGAAGAGCCCGGCATGAACAGAAGCGCTCGCCAGTAGCCCGCGGTCGGCGTCGCTTGGTTCGCGGTGAAGAGGATCGGCTGATCTGCGGTGCCGATGGCGGTCAGCTTGCCATAGCTCACGATGCGAATGGAGGATCCCATCTTCACCCGGGTACCTGGGAGGATCGTCAGCGAGCCGGGAGTGTTGGCCCCTGTTGCGACCTGCAGGTCGGCGAGGAGCTGCCATTCGATGCCGGAGCGCCAGGTCTCGGCACTGGTGATCGTGCCGCCGTAGTGTGCCACCGCGTTCTTCGCATCGCTCCCATTGCCGGTCACGGTCAAGCCGGTGAGGTCCAGCAGGTTGGACCCTGCCCAGGCTTCCATCGCATAACCCGTGTTGTCGGCGAGCACCGAGCTCGCCACCGTCACCGAGGCCGGCGCATCCACGCGCAGGCCGGACCCCAGGCTGGTGCGGATGGTGGAGTCGGTCAGCGTCGGTGAGGCCGCGCCGGAAACTACCCGCATCCCGCTGGTGCCGGAGTTGGTGATCGTCAGGTGATCGAAGATCGGCGAGTTGCCATCCACGTAGACGGCCGCATAACCGCTGTATGAGCTATTCTGCCCCCCGTAGCTCGCGGTGACATAGGAAAGCCGGCTCGATGAAGCGCCCGGCATGAACAGAAGCGCTCGCCAGTAGCCCGCGGTCGGTGTCGCCTGGTTGGAGGTGAAGACGATCGGCTGCGCGGCGGTGCCGATGGCGCTCAGCGGTCCGTAGCTCACGATTCGAACGTATTGACCCATTTTCACCCGGGTACCCGCCTGGATCGTCAGCGAGCCAGGGGTATTGGCTCCTGTTGCGACCTGCAGATCGGCGAGGAGGTGCCATTCGATCCCGGAACGCCAGGTTTCGGCGACATAGATCGTTCCGCCGTAGTGCGCCACCCCGTTCTTTGCGCCGCCCCCGTTGCCGGTCACCGTCAAGCCCGTGAGACCGAGCAGGTTGGACCCGGCCCAGGCCTCCATCGCATAACCCGTGTTGTCGGCGAGCACCGAGCTCGTCACGGTCGCCGAGGCCGCCGAATCCACGCGCAGGCCGGCCCCTGTGCTGGTGCGGATGGTCGAGTCGGTCAGCGTCGGCGATGCCGTGGCGGAAACCACTCGCATTCCGCTGGTGCCGGAGTCGGTGATCGTCAGGTGATCGAAGGTCGGCGAGCTGCCTTCCACGTAAATGGTTGCATAACCGCTGTATGAGCTGTTCTGGCCGCCGTAGCTCGCGGTGACATAGGACAGTCGGCTCGCCGAAGAGCCCGGCATGAACAGAAGAGAGCGCCAGAAGCCTGCGGTAGGTGTTGCCTGATTGGAGGTGAAAAGGATCGGTTGATCCACAGTGCCGACAGCGGCCAGCGTCCCGTAGCTTACGATTCGAACGTATTGGGCCATTTTCACCCGGGTACCTGCCTGGACCGTCAGCGAGCCGGGAGAGCCGGTCCCCGCTGCGACCTGCAGGTCGGCGAGGAGGTGCCATTCGATCCCGGAACGCCAGGTTTCGGCGCTGGTGATCGTTCCGCCGTAGTGCGCCACCGCGTTCTTTGTGCCGCCGCCATTGCCGGTCACCGTCAAACCCGTGAGATCCAGCAGGTTGGACCCTGCCCAGGCTTCCATCGCATAACCCGTGTTGTCGGCGATCACCGAGCTCGCCATGGTCACCGAGGCCGGCGAATCCACGCGCAGGCCGGACCCCACGCTGGTGCGGACCGCCGAAGCCGTCAGCGTGGGAGATGCCCCGGCGGAAACCACCCGCATTCCGCTGGTGCCGGAGTCGGTGATCGTCAGGTGATCGAAAACCGGCGAGCTGCCATCCACGTAGATGGTGGCGTAACCACTGTATGAGCTGTTCTGGCCGCCGTAGCTCGCGGTGACATAGGACAGCCGGCTCGCCGAAGAGCCCGGCATGAACAGAAGAGCCCGCCAGAAGCCGGCGGTAGGCGCCGCCTGGTTGGCGGTAAAAAGGATCGGTTGATCCACGGTGCCGATAGCGATCAGCGTCCCATACACCACGATGCGCTGGTATTGGTTGAGCTTGACGGCGACGCCAGGCTCGATCGTCAGGGTCACCCCGGACGACACCGTGATATCCGAGGTGACCACATACGGGCTCCCGGCGAGCGTCCAACTCGTGTTCGTGCTGACGGAGCCGCCGACATTGGTGGCCGCCGCGCTCTCCGGCGCTGCGAGCAGCGCGACCCAGCATCCGAGGAAGAAGGCGAGGCAACGCAGTCTCTGGCTCATGGCTTCTCCACCCACCGGACGGCGACGCCCACCGGCCCGAGCTCGGACGACCAGTTGACGCCGAGGCGGTGGCGGCCTCGCGGGACCCTCTCTGCCGGCAAGCGGACAGGACAGGGATTCGCCCGGCAATTCACGTGCAACACGGGATCGGCATCGATGAACACATCGAGGACGTTGGGCTGGCTGAGAAAGAAAGGTGCGGTATCCCTGTCGAGCCCGACCGAAAACTCCAGGGCCTCGTCGGCGCTGTTCTTCCAGGCCGACGAATCACCCCTCTTCGCAGGCGAGAGCACCAGCCGTGGGCTGCGATCCTCGAAGGCGTTGAGCCCCTGGTGGTGGGAGTGCGCCGTAGCCGCGAGCTTCCGCGGCCGCGTGAGGCTCGCGGCGCGATGACGGCGCGCGTACTCCGTGAAGCTCACGCCGCGATTGCCAACCGTGATCAGGGAGCTCTCCGGCAAGGGAACCGCCAGGACGGCAACGGCGAAATGCTGAAGATCGGGGATGTAGACCTTTCCCGACTCGTCCATGCCGTTCCAGGACTCGATCACGGCGCCGCCGGCGCGCGGCGCGCGGTCCACGATCGTGCGCAGCACCGGTCCGCGGGCAGGGCCGCCCGCGACAGGCTGCGCCTGGCCGGCCTGGATATGAACTCTCGACGGGCGCTCGAGCCTGTAGCTCAGCACACTGTCGACGCGTGAGTACGACGTGTCGCCGATGCTGACGGGTAGCGCCTGGAAGTCTCTTCCCGGGTCGTAGACGAGCTCGTCTCCAGCACTGACAAAGCGGGCGCGGACGGTATACGCCTCATCGGGGACCACTTCACCCGCGTCGTCTTTCCCGTCCCATCGCGTGACGGTTTCCCTTTCGACCGGCAGCGGGCCGAGCGTGCGCACCACGAACCGGTCGCGGTCGAGGATTTCGACCGTTACGTTGCCCGGCCGCGACGCCGATAACCGGATCTGACCCGACTGCCCGAGCCTGGGATTGAAAAAGGTCGGCGCCGTGGTGACCAGCAGTTGGACGGGCCTCTCGCCAGCGTCGGTGGCCGGCGCCAGGAAGGCTCGCACGGATAAAAGGGCCGCTATCGCAAGGATCCTTCGCAACACGTTCCCGTTCCTCCTCTCCTGAGACCTGCCCGCGTTACGGGTTCATCAATTCCCGAGCCACGTGGGAATCGGACCGTAAGTCTCAGAAAAGAAAGAACGCCTTGGACCAGGGGCAGCCCTGAAGGTCCATTTCTGGAACTCCCGGTAAACCCATCTGTTCCAAAAATGGAACGGGAGTTGGCCCCTTCCCTCTCGACCTGGGGGCAACACAAAACCCGGTCCCGAGGTGTGCGGAGCACCTCTACCCCGCACACCTCCGGCACAGGCCCGCCTCCCCCGACAGGCGGGCCCTTCCGGGCCGGGACGGCGGCGGCCTTGGACACGGTGGCCGCCGTCCCTCCAAATTGTCAATGAACATCCTCCCCACTCTCCCCTTCGGGGAGAGTCTACGAATGACTTCGAGGGCTTGTCTATGATTTTTTTCATGCCAACCAGGACCAAAATGTGTGCGTTACCCACTTTTTGGTCCAAACGGCTCTTCTACGGGCCAGCCGGCCGATTCGTCGCCCCAAAGACGTTGACGTCGCACCGGGGTATCTTGCGGCGCGGGCCGATAAGCTTCTGTGTTGCGACTGAACCTTACATTGCAACACAGAAGGTTGCATTGCGACGCAGAACCTTACAACGCCTCCAAGAAGCTTACAACGGCGTATAGAAGGTTACGACGGGCCGTAGAAGCTTACATTGGCCCGTAGAAGGTTACAGCGAGCCGTAGAAGGTTCCGTTGGCCCGTAGAAGGTTACAGCGGCTCATAGAAGGTTACGTTGGCCCGTAGAA
>DATANP010000082.1:0-19848 GCA_036266195.1 Thermoanaerobaculia bacterium
GAGCTGGCGAAACAGCTTCTCTCCCAGAAGCTCTGGCGGGCCGTGGAGTCGGAAAACCAGCTCGCCGAGGTCATGACCGACTTCTGGTTCAACCACTTCAACGTCTCCCTCACCGACAACCAGAGCCGCACCTACGTCCTCTCCTACGAGCGCGACGCCATCCGGCCCAACGCCCTCGGGAGCGTCCGCGACCTGCTGGAGGCGACCGCCAAGCATCCGGCCATGCTCCTCTACCTGGACAACGCCCTGTCCTCCGCTCCGGAGGAGGCGCCGAGGACGTTCACGCCGCGGCGCCGGCCGCCATCCGAGCCGCTGTCCGGAACCGGCCGGGTCCGGCCGCGCGGGCTGAATGAGAACTACGCCCGGGAGCTCCTGGAGCTCCATACCCTGGGCGTGGACGGCGGCTACACCCAGCAGGACGTCATCGAGGTCGCCCGCGCCTTCACCGGCTGGTCCGTGCTGCCGCCGGGTCCGCGCCGCGACCAGTTGGAGCGCCGGCTGGAGCGGGTCCGGCGGCTGGGCGGGATGGGCTTCCGGCAGGAGGGCGAATTCGTCTTCCGGGCCGACCAGCACGATGCCGGCGCGAAGACCGTCCTCGGCAGGAAGCTCCCGGCCGGCCGCGGGATCGAGGACGGCGAGCAGGTGCTCGACCTCCTGGCGCTCCATCCAGCCACGGCGAAGCACCTGGCGTCCAAGCTGGCCGTGCGCTTCGTCTCCGACAAGCCGCCGCAGGCGCTGGTGGACCGGCTCGCGGCCGTCTATCTGAAGAGCGGCGGCCAGGTGCGGCCGGTGCTCCGGGCGCTCGTCGAGTCGCCCGAATTCTGGAGCCGCGAGGCGGTCGGCGCCAAGATCAAGTCGCCGTTCGAGCTCGCGGCCTCGTCGCTGCGCGGCCTGGGAGCGGAGGTGGACGAGCCGCGCGAGACCCTGCGCTGGGTCTCCGACATGGGGCAGAAGCTCTACGCCTACCAGGCGCCGACCGGCTTTCCGGACCGGGCGGAGGCCTGGGTCAACACCGGCTCGCTGCTGAGCCGCATGAATTTCGGGCTGCAGCTCGCGGCCGGCCGCGTGCAGGGCGTCGATTTCGACCTGGCCGCGCTCAGCGGCGGCCGGGAGCCGGCCGACCGGCAGGCGGCGCTACGCGAGTACGCCGGCCTGCTCCTCCCGGGGCGCGATCTCAAACCGGCCCTCGCCCTGCTGGAGCCGACGGTCGCTGATGCCGGGCTTTCAAAGAAGGTGGAACGGTCCACGCCCGTCGAGCAGGTCGTGGGCGTCATCCTGGGCTCTCCGGAGTTCCAGAGAAGGTAGGTAGCAACAGACATGTGGACGCGCAGACTCTTCCTGAAATCCGGTGCGGTGGCTCTCTTCACGGCTGGGGCCGGTCCGCAGTTCCTTGCCCGGGCAGCCCAGGCAGCCCAGGTCCCCGCCGGCGGCCGCAAGGTGCTGGTGACGATCTTCCAGAGAGGCGCCATGGATGGCCTCATGGCCGTCTCGCCGGTAGAGGGTCTGGGTGCCTTCCGTCCGCGGCTCGCCATGAGCGCGGCACGCTCGGCGCGCTCGGCGGACACCGAGGCGCTCCTCGATCTCGGCGCGGGCTTCGGCCTCCATCCCGCGCTCGCGCCGCTCCTGCCGCTCTGGCAGGAGAAGCGTCTGGGGATCGTCCACGCCGTGGGCTCGCCCAACCCGACCCGCTCCCACTTCGACGCGCAGGACTACATGGAGACCGGCACGCCCGGCCGCAAGGGCACGCCCGACGGCTGGCTCAACCGGGCGGTCGGCCTCCTGGGCCATGAGGGGAGCCCGTTCCGGGCCGTGGCCCTGACGCCGGCCCTGCCGCGCTCGCTCTACGGCGACGAGCCGGCGATCGCGGTCACCGACCTCGCGGACTTCCGGGTGAGCCCGGCCGCGCCGAAGGCCGCCGACGGCTTCGAGGCGCTCTACCGCCAGACCTCGCAGCAGGTCCTCCGCCACACCGCGGACGAGACCTTCCGGGCCATGGAGATGCTCACTCCCGAGACGATCTCGCGCTACCGCCCGGCGAACGGGGCGGAGTACCCGAAGACCCCGCTCGGCCAGGCGATGCGGCAGATCGCGCTCCTCGTCAAGAGCGACGTGGGCCTGGAGATCGCCTTCGCGGAGTCGGCCGGCTGGGACACGCACGTCCAGCAGGGCACCGTGAACGGCACCTTCGCGAGGCAGGCGAGAGACCTCGCGCAGTCCATCCACGCCTTCTGGACCGACCTGGGCGCGCGGCAGGACGACGTGCTCCTGACCACGATGACCGAGTTCGGCCGCACCGTGAGGGAAAACGGCTCCGGCGGCACCGACCACGGCCATGGCTCGTGCCTGTTCGTGCTCGGCAACCGGATCGACGGCGGCAAGGTCCACGGCGACTTTCCCGGCCTCGCCCAGGGGGCGCTCTTCGAAGGCCGGGACCTGCCGGTGACCACCGACTTCCGCTCCGTCTTCTGCGAGCTGGCGGGAGGTCACCTGGGGATTCGCGACGACGCGAAGCTCTTCCCCGGCTGGACCGGCGGGAGGCTGCCGCTCCTGCGGGCGTGATACAGATAAGGGGTGAAGCCGAAGATCATCCATCTCGATGACGTGCCACCGCAGCCCTGGCGCAACGGCGGCGGGCAGACCCGGGAGCTGCTGGCCTGGCCTGAGGGCGGAGACTGGCAGATGAGGATCAGCCTGGCCGACATCGAGAAGGACGGCCCGTTTTCCGCCTTCCCGGGCGTCACCCGCTGGTTCACGGTGGTCGAGGGCCGTGGAGTGGTGCTGCGCTTCGGCGATAGAACCGAGACGCTCGGCCCCGGCAGCGCCCCCCTGCGCTTCGACGGCGGCGCGGCGCCCGGCTGCTCGCTGATCGACGGCGCGACCCGGGATCTCAATCTGATGCTGCGCGGCGGCGAGGGCGTGATGCAGCCGGTTACCCCGGGTCAATCCTTCGGCGGCTTCGCTCAGTGCGGCTTGTTCACCGCTGTCCCAGGCGCCCTGCGATCCGGAGGCGCTTCAACGCCGCTGCCGACCAACGCACTGGCCTGGCAGACTGAGGGAACCCTGGTCTTCGATCCGGACCAGCCTGCCCCCGAGCCGATCGGGTGGTGGCTGGGCTACAGCCCCATTTGATCCACTCTTCAACTCAGGAAGCTACTCGTCCAGCCTTCCCGTCGGGGAATCCACCCAGCGAGTAGTCGACTACCAACTCGATAACACTGCGGACGGAATCCGTGCAGTTCTTGAAGACAATTAATTCTAGAGCGGATTCTCCAAACTTCTGCAGAGCTTCTCCAATCAAAGCATGGATATATGACTGAGTTGCATACCGGATGTTGGAGAAATCTAGTTCTACATGGTTTTTCCGCTCAAGAGAAGGTAGGATCTTCGAGGTGCGAAGCAGCCGCGCCTCATCCTTATCTTCCGCGAATCCGGATGCTCCAGACGGTATCTCGATCTTGGTACTCATGTGAATCGAATCCTCCGTCTCCTGGTTTCTCTTCTGGGAACGCTTCGGAAAATCCATTGAAAAAAGCCGTTATAATCGTGAATCTTCTCTGTCCGGATCTCCGCAGATACGACCGTTCCTTTCCAGGGTATGTCAAAGACGTAGCGGTCATGCCGAGGCTCGTCATAAGCATCCGGGATCAGCTCCGTCATCTCATCATCGGTCTTTGCTCGGCGAAGCCGGTAAGCCGCATTTCCAGACATGAGAAAGAAGTAGCCACCAGATCCCTTCGCGATTGAGCGGGTGATAAACAGCCCCGCTCCGGCATTGTCCGGGGTACCATAAAGGCCTGCAACGGCCCCCGTAATGCCTGGTCTCATTGCTAGCCCCAGTGCTGCCACGTCGTCGCTGCTCGCTGCCGGGTAGACCCGCCCTAGATGAGACGCGATTCCTTGGCCACAATCAGCAACAGCGATTGTGACACGATGTGGCTCCGAAGTGGTATAGCGGTGAGCACAGACGAAAGCGCCATCTTCAGATCCGGAGTGCTCAAGTACATTACGCAGCAACTCGCTGACACAGTATTGAACTGCGGAGAGAGTTTCTGGGTCTTCTTGCAGGTGGAGGAGTGCTGATATATCGGCAATGACCCTTCTGACGTGTATTGAAGAGGTTACCTGGGTAAGAGGAACGAACCTCCCGGCTGCTTCTTTCTCCTCTAAACCGGCGTCGAAAGGAATCCCAAGGTGCTCGAAGAGCCTCATCCGGCCAGCATAGGCTGTTTTTCTTCCGAGATTCTCAGCTCTCAGTGAATAACCCTGTCTCCTGGCCCAGGCTCCCCATGCTGCAGCCATGGCGAGGGCGACCGGCTCCATGTACACCCACTGTGGGTGAAACTCTAAGACGGCTTGGCCCGAGTCTGGATCAAAGGGCCTGTTGCGCGCTATAAAGGCACGCACGTTCTGAAGAGCGACGCTATTCGGGATCACGAGTCGCGGCATTGGAGCAGTGTAGCCGCTTTGAGGATCTACTGCTCGAACAAAATCCGGCTGACTCGTCGAGAAGAGGGATTGAGCGGCTCAGCCGGGCAACTCCGCACCCATGGCGGCCAGGATGCGGCGGAAGTCGGCCTCGGAGATCTCGCGGTAGCCGAAGCGGAAGGCGGCTCCCCAGTGGGTTTTGTCCGGGAGGAACTCGAGCTCGGAGAGCAGGGGGCGGATCGGGGCGTCGTGGGTGGGGACGAAATCGATGTCGATGCGGTAGGGCTTGAAGCCGCCGCCCATGTCCGCCTGGTAGACCCCGCCGGTGCGGACCCGGCCGGCGGCCGTAAAGGCTTGGCAGGGCTCGCCGTCGGGAAAGCTCATGCGGGGCGAGTAGTAGATCAGCCCGTCGCTGGCCGCGATCTTCTTCAAGGGCGCGCGCTTGCCGTGGTTGAGCTGCGCGAACCCGCCCGTCACCCCCCGCTGGACGTGGTCGCGGGAGGCCACTCCGATCCAGAATTTCATGGCCAGGCTCCAGGAGGTTGGGCCGGGGCCGTAGCCCCGGCCTTCAGGATCAGATCGACTCGTCGGCCGAGGGGCCGTAGATCGACGGCACCGGCACGTCGTTGAGCCGGAGGTAGACCGAGAGCTGGCCGCGGTGGTGGATGATGTGATTGGTCACGAAGCTGCGGAGCACCGCCACCCGGGGCATGGTGAAGATCGTGCGATCGGCGTTCTTGAACGACCAGGGCACCATGAAGTCCTTGTCCTCGGCTGCGGCGATGGCCTCCCGGCCCGCTTTCACATGCTCGTCGAACGTGGCCAGGGCGGACGCGGTCGACTCGAACACCGGCGGCGTGTAGGGCGCCCCTCCCGGCGGGTTCATGTGGAGCTCGGTCTGGCCCATCGTGGCCTGGACCCAGCCCGGCAGGGTCGCCAGATGCTGGGCGAGCCGCCCCAGGGTCATCGACTTCGTGTGAGGCTGCCAGTCCTTCTTGTCCTCGGGTACCCGCTCCAGCAGCTTGCGGGTGGTCGCCATCTCATAGTCGAACTCAGGCAGGATCGAATCCTTGATCGCCATGTCATCTCCTCGAAACGTGGAAGGTCCACCCGCCCGGACGGCGAGCGGACCCGATTCTAGGCCGGATGGCTCACGACTGCACGGGCTTGCCCATCTCGGAAAAGAACTTCCCGAGCGCCGCCATCACCATCCTCTCGATCTCGGCCTGCGAGGGGCCGGGGGCCGGAGGCGGCGGCTCCGGCTCGGGCGCCGCCGCGGGCTCCGTGCCCTGGGCCGGATGGAGCTGCTCGAGGAGACGCTGGAGGCGCCACGCCTCTCCGCTCTCCTCCTCCCGGCCGGGGTAGGCGGCATGGAAGAAACGCGAGGGCGAGAAGCCGATGACCTCGCATATGTCCAGTATGTGCTTCACTTTAAGCTCGATGCCGCCGCTGAACAGACGGCTCAGGCTCCCACTGCTCAAGCCGAGCTTGCGCTCGACCTCCCGTTGCGTGATGTTCGAGAATTTGACGGCCGCAGACAGCAAATTGGTGAGTCTCACAACTTCATCATCGTTCATAGTGCGTTGTAGCGTACTTCATTCCTCCTGGGCATGCCAGATCCCCCCTGGCAGAACCAGGGAGGATCGGAACAGCAAATCTGGAGAATGGAGACGTTTTTACCGCTTGCGGGCGATGAAGAAGGTGTGGCTGATCTCGGGGTGGGGCCGCTCGACCTCGACTTCGAGCCCGGCCTCGGCCAGCCACCTGCGGTGGTCGGACGCCGGGTAGGCCATGCCGTTGCCGCCCGCGGCCGCGATGAAGTAGACGGACGACTTCACGGCCTGGAGGGGGCCGGTCTCGTCGTCGTTCGCGGTGATCGTCCACAGGATGAGCTTGCCGCCCGGTTCCAGGGCGCGCTGGACCTTGCCGTAGACCTCGCGGATCTTGTCCGGCGCGAAGATCTCCACGAAGTGGGAGATGAGCACGCCGTCGTAGCCCTTGGGCAGCTCCTGGGCGAACACGTCGCCGGGGTTGAAGCTCACCCGGCCCTCCATGCCGTGCTGGCGGACGTTCTCCGCCGCCTTCTCGCAGACCGTGGGCAGGTCGAAGAGCGTGCCGGTCATGGCGGGGCTCCGCTCCAGCAGCCGCATCTGGACCGAGGCGTTGCCGCCGCCGATGTCGAGCAGGCGGTGGATGCCTTCGAGGTCCTCCACCGCGCAGTCGAGGCAGCTCATCTTCGAGTACTCGGCCATCGCGGTATGGAAGAGGTGCTCCATCTCCTTGTCCGAGGCGAACGCCTCGTAGAGCGTCTTCGTGTCGTCGTGCCCGAGAGCCCGCAGGCCCACGGCCCGGCCGGCGCGCAGCGAGTCGAGGAACAGGTTGCAGGCCTTCTGCTGCACCTCGCGGGTGAAGCGGACGAAGGCCAGCATGCAGAACGGCTCCCCTTCGACCAGGTAGGTGGCCGACGCCGGGGTGTTGCGGTACTTGCCGTCAGCCCTGCGCTCGGCGAGGCCGGCCTCGCAGCAGCCCAGGAGCAGGATGCGCGCGCCGTGCACCGACAGCCGGCAGCGCTCCGCCACCTGCTCCAGCGTGGCCGAGCCCATCTCGTTGAGGAACGTGAACAGGCCCACCTCGCAGGCCGCCGTCAGGATCTCGGTCCGGATATAGCCGTTCAGGCTCTCCCCCAGCACCAGCCACGGGCTCGAGCTCGAACCCGATTGAGCGAGGCTCACCTCGTCCTTGGACATGGTCATGGTCAACGGGCACCTGCCTTTCTGATTCGATCCGCCGGAAATTTTGGAGAAAATCTACCACAGTCCCCCCTGAAACCTTCTCCCGCGGCCTGCGTATCCCCGTTGACAGTTCAACTACCGGGGTAGTACTATCGCGGTAGTCGAAGCGGAGGAGACAAGAACCCATGGACGAATCCCACCACCTCGGAGACCTCCAGCTCGCCATCATGCGGATCCTGTGGAGCCGCGACGAGGCGAGCGTGGCGGACGTACACGAGGCGCTCGAGCCCGAGCGGGGCCTGGCCCTGACCACCATCGCCACGATGCTGGCGAAGCTGGAGAAGAAGGGGGTCGTGAAGCACCGGGCGGAGGGGCGCCGCTACATCTACCGGCCGACCGTCAGCGAGGGGCAGGTGCGCCGCTCGATGGTGTCGGACCTGACCTCGCAGCTCTTCCGGGGCGACGCGCTCGCCCTGGTCAACCATCTGCTGTCCGAGCACGAGATCGACGCGGGCGAGCTGAGCCAGCTCCGGCAGCTCATCGCCGCCAAAGAGAAGGAGGACCGGTGATGTTCGAGACCCTGACGTCCGGGATATCCGGAGCCGCCGGCCAGGCCACGGCCTGGCTGTTGACGTACGCCCTGCACAGCACGCTGTTCCTCTCCCTGGCCTGGCTCGCGTCGCGGCGGCTGAGCCGCTGGAGTCGCCTGGAGGAGGCGGTCTGGCGCTTCGCGCTCCTCGCCGGCCTGGTCACGGCCACCGTGCAGCTCGCCGCCGGCCGCGAGCCGCTCGCCGGGCGCTGGACCCTGGAGGCGCCGGCCCGGACTGTCGCCGTGGTCGAGATGCCGCGGACACAGCATGCCGCGCCTCTACAGATTGCCGAGCGGAGAGTGGCTGAGCCCGTGCGGTCCTCTCTTCCCGTGTCCGTCGCCGCTCCGGCCTGGCGGATCGACCTGCGCACGGCAGTCCTGGGCCTCTGGGCCGCGGGTGCGCTGCTCCTGGCGATGCGCTGGGGCTGGTCCTATCTCCGGCTGCGCCGACGCCTGCGGGCCCGTCCCGAGGTGATCGGCGGCGGCCTGTTCTCGATTCTCGGCCGGCTGTCGGGCGAGCAAGGGATGGCCCCTCTGGTCCGCCTGACCTGCTCGTCGCGGGTGTCGGTACCGGTGGCCCTGGGCGTGCTCCGGCCGGAGATCTGCGTGCCGCCGCGCGCGCTCTCCCACCTGGAGCCGGAGCAGCAGGAAGGGATGCTCGCGCACGAGCTGGCCCACCTGGTGCGGCGCGACCCGTTCTGGCTCGCGTTCAGCCGTCTCCTGTCGAGCGTCCTCTTCTTCCAGCCTCTCAACCGGGTGGCCGGCCGCCGGCTGCGCGAGCTGTCGGAGCGCCTCTGCGACGAGTGGGCGGTGGAGCGCACCGGCCGGCCCCTGTCGCTGGCCCGCTGCCTGGCCGAGGTGGCCGGCTGGTCGGTGGGACCGTTCCGCGACCTGCCCGTGCCGAGCATGGCGGACCGTCCGTCGAGCCTGGCCGGCCGCATCCGGCACCTGCTCGACGACGCCCGCTCGCCCGAGCGCCGGGTGAAGCCGCTCTGGCTCGCCGTTCCCATGCTGGCCGTCCTGGTCGGCGTGGCGGCGGTGGCCCCGGGGGTCTACGCGGCGGCGGCGGAGAAGCCGGCGGCGCGCGTGATCGCCGAGGATCGGGAGGAGGCGGCGGAGCCGGAGCTGGCGACGGCGGACACCGACGCGGACGATGATCTCGACGAGGTCGACGATCTCGCCGACGTGGCCGATGTAGGCGACCCCGGTGATCTCGACGATGAGGTGACCGCGGACTTCGAGCAGGAACTCGACCGCCTGTCCGGCGAGATGGACAATCTGGCGGAGCTGGCGTCGGGCGACGAGCTTGCCGGCCTGCCCGCCCTGGCCGCGATGGACGAGGCCTTCTCCCAGGTCGCGGACCTCGACTGGGACGGTGGCGAGCCTCTGTCGGAAGCCGACCGGGCGCGTCTGGAGGAGGTCTCGGAGCGCCTCGCCCGTGAGGCCGAGGAGATCTCCGACAAGTACTCCGCCGACTACGAGGCCCTGGCCGATCAGATCAACAGCCAGATGGAGCCGGAGCTGGAGCGCATCTCCGAGCAGGTGAACCGCGAGCTGGCGCCGCAGATCGAGCGCATCTCGGAGCAGGTCAACCGCGACATGGCTCCGGAGATCGAGCGCATCTCCCAGGACGTGGCCGACCGCATGAGCAAGCTCGGACCCGAGATCGAGAAGCTCCACGCCGAGGTCGACCGGCTGCGCAAGGAAGGCAAGCTGACCGAGGGCGAGCGCGAACGCATCCGCGAGCAGGCGCGGGAGATGGCCCGCCGAGCCCGCCCGTCCGAGGAGGATCTCCAGGCCCTCCGCGACGCCCAGCGCAAGTACCGCGAGGAGATGCGCAAGGTCATGGAGGAGCACCGGGACGAGATCGAGGCGGCCAGGAAAGAGGCCCGCATCCAGGGCGAGGCGCTGCGCGACCAGATGCGCCGGCAGCTCGAAGCCGACCCGAAGTTCCGCGAGCTGCGCGAGCGGCACCGGCAGGAGATGGAGCAGTTCCGCGAGCGCCACCGCGAAGAGATGAGGAAGTTCCGCGAGGACATGCGGAAGGAGCGCGAGGAGCGGAAGGACAAGGAGAAGCCGATGGAGAAGGAGAAGGAAAAGCTCCCGGCCGCTGCCTGACAAGTTCCCACGCCGAGGGTGGGTGGCCTCTCCGGATTTCCGGCCCCGGACGCCACCTACCCCCGGTTTTTTGCTCCCGCCCTACCTGGCCTTCACGCTCTTCAGCATCGTCAAGAAGTTGTCCCGCTCGGCCGAGATCGTGGAGTCCGGGCCGGTGGCCTTGAAGAACCAGGGCCCGCCGGGACCCTCGACCACGGCGCCGAGGAGCCGCGAATCCGGCTGCTCGGTGGTCGGGCCGGTGCCCATGTTGCTCGGCTTGAGCGTGCCGGGCACGTCGATCCAGGTCACCTTGTAGCCGTTGGTCTCGAACGTCTCCGGCTGCGGACTCGTGCCGGCCGGGACCTCCATCTGTTCGATCCAGCGCTGGATGTTGGCCTCGACGCCGCCCCCTCCACCGGGTCCGAAGTAGAAGACCACGAGGTTGCCGGGGCCGCCGGGTCCGGGGATCGTGGCCTGGGCCACGCGCATGTTGTTGGCGGGCTGCTCGTTCTGCCAACTCGCCGGGACGCTGAAGTCGATGGCGCCGTCCTGGGCGGCGCCCCCCATGGCGGGCGCGTCGCCGACCTTCTCGCCACGGGAGGAGATCGGGCCGGGAGCGCCGCCGCCGGTCCCCGGGGTGGCCGGAGGTGGCGCCTCGTCGTTCTTGTCGCAGGCGGCGAGAGGGAGCAGCAGCAGCGGGATCATGAGGAGAGATTTCCGGATCATGGCCCGCAGCCTATCACCGAGGCGTTTCAGCTAGAATCCTCCTCGGAAGCGCTCGGGGGCTGGTGCTCTCTGCGGTCTTCAAAACCGTTGTCCGGCGCCGGTTGCGGCGTCGGGGGTGGGTTCGATTCCCATGCGCTTCCGCCATCTTCCTCTTCAGTGTGTTGCGGCCGCCTGCGGCTGCAGCTGGCTCTTGATCCAGCCGTCCATGCGTTCCTCCAGCAGGTCGAGCGGCAGCGCTCCGCCGCTCAGGATCTCGTCGTGGAACGCCTTGATGTCGAAGCGCGGTCCGAGCTGCGTCCTGGCGCGCTCGCGCAGCTCGCGGATCTTGAGCTGCCCCATCTTGTAGGCCAGCGCCTGGGCCGGCCGCGCGATGTAGCGGTCGGTCTCCGACTGCGCGACGACCTCGTTGACGTCGTTCTCGAGCATGTAGGCGATCACCCGGTCGCGCGTCCAGCCCTTGTCGTGGATGCCGGTGTCGACCACCAGCCGCACGGCGCGGAACAGCTCCGAGTTCAGCCGGCCGTAGTCGGACACCGGGTCCTTGTAGAGTCCGACCTCCTTGCCGAGCTCCTCCGCATACAGCGCCCATCCCTCGGTATAGGCGGACAGGCCGCCGGCGCCGAGCACCCGGAACTTCGGCAGGCCCTGGAGCTGCTGCGCGATGCTGATCTGCATGTGGTGCCCGGGCACGCCCTCGTGATAGGCGACGGCCTCGTCGTTGACCAGGGAGCGATGGGTCGGGTCGGAGACGGCGACCACCACGCGCCCGGCCCGCTTGCCGTCCGGAGTGCCGCGGACGTAGTGCGTCGCCGCGGCCTTGTCGAAGTCGGGAATGGCCTCGACCGTCACCGGCGACTTCGGCAGCAGCCCGAAGAGCTCCGGCAGCCGCGGCTGCATCTCGTCGATGTGCTGCTTGAAGTCGGCGACGATCTGGTCCTCGCTCTTCGGCCGCCACTTCGGATCGCCGTTGATCGCGGCGCGGAAGGCGGCGAGGTCTTTGTAACCCTGCGCCAGCGCCAGCTTCGTCATCTCCGCCGTGATCCGCGCTACCTCCTTGAGGCCCAACTCGTGGACGGCTTCCGGCGTGATGTCGACGGTGGTCATCGCCTTCACGGCCTCGGCGTAGCGCCGCTTGCCGTCCGGCAGGCTCTCGACCGAGATCGCGGTCCGCCCCTTCGGCGCGTACTCGTCGCGCAGGAACGCCGCGAGCTGCTTGTAGGCCGGAAGGACCTCTTCGTCGACCGCCCTGGTCATCGCGGCCGTCAGGCGCTGCTTCTCCTCCCCGGAGAAGCCCGCCGGGAGCTTTTCGAGCGGCAGCAGGAACGGGTTTGCCGAGACGATCCCCTCGCACTGCCCCGGCAGCTGGTCCACGACCAGCTTCGGCGGCATCAGGCCGTCCTTCATGCCGGCGCGCAGCACCTCCACGGTCTGCCGCAGGACCCGCGGGATCTGGTGGAGGCGCGCGATGTAGTCCTCGTAGTGCTGCACAGAATCCAGCGGCACGCTCAGCGGCAGATCGGCCAGCCCGGTATGGATACCGCCCTGCTGGCTGAGCGGCATCTCGTAGTTCTTGAGCTCGTAGCTCACATCGGCGCGGACGAGCTGCCGCTCCAGGAGATCGTGCGACACCCGGTCGGTCTCCGCCATGCCGGTGGTGGGTATGGCGCGCAGCCGCGCCAGGAAGGCGTCGTTCTGCGCGTGCTGGCGTTCGATCTCGGCCAGCGACGCATCGCCGAGCTGCGCGTTGTAGCGATAGTCGCCGACCGAGGTCGCCCGCTCCGGCGAGCTCTTGAGGCCGGCCTGATAGACCTCTTCGAACAGCGCATTCTGTTGCGCGACACGATCGGCCACGGAGGTGGCCTGGGCATGGACCGGGGGGCAGATACTGGCGGCAAGCAGAAGGCATGCAAGATTTCGCATGAGCCCGAGACTACTGCCGCGCCGGGGTGTCCGGCAAGGCTGCGATACACTCCCGCTGACCCTGGGGAGGCGAGAGTGCCGCACCACGTCCCGCTCATCACCACCATCGCCGCCGGACTCGGGCTCGCCCTGATTCTGGGTTTCCTCGCCGTCCGCCTGAAGGTTCCCGCCCTCGTCGGCTACCTGGTCGCCGGCATCCTGATCGGCCCGGCCACTCCGGGCTTCGTCGCCGACGTCGGCCTCGCCGGCCAGCTCGCCGAGATCGGGGTCATGCTCCTCATGTTCGGGGTCGGGCTCCACTTCTCGTTCGACGACCTCATGGCCGTCCGGCGCATCGCCCTGCCGGGCGCGCTCGTCCAGATCGGCGCCGCGACCGCGATGGGCGTGGTGGTGGCCCGGCTCTGGGGATGGAGCCTGGCCGCGGGCCTCGTCCTCGGCCTCTCGCTTTCCGTCGCGAGCACGGTCGTGCTGCTGCGGGCGCTGGAGAGCCGCGGCGTGCTGGAATCCGTCAACGGCCGGATCGCGGTGGGCTGGCTGGTGGTCGAAGACCTGGTGACGGTCCTCGTCCTCGTCCTGCTTCCGCCGCTGGCGGCCGTGCTCGGCGGCGGCGAAGGAACCGCCTTGCTGCCGGCCCTCGGATGGGCCCTGGCCCGGATCCTGGCGTTCGCGGCGCTGATGATCGTGGTCGGCCGGCGCGCGTTCCCCTGGCTGCTCTGGCAGGTCGCGCGGGCGGGCTCGCGGGAGCTGTTCACCCTCTGCGTCATCGCGGCCGCGGTGGGGATCGCCTATGGCGCCTCCGTGCTGTTCGGCGTCTCCTTCGCGCTCGGGGCCTTCTTCGCCGGCATGGTGATGCGGGAGTCCGCCCTGAGCCATCGCGCCGCTTCGGACTCGCTGCCGCTGCGCGACGCGTTCTCGGTGCTGTTCTTCGTCTCCGTCGGGATGCTTTTCGATCCCCAGGTCCTGATCCGGGAGCCGCTCCGGGTGCTGGCCGTGATGGCCATCGTCCTCCTCGGCAAGTCGCTCGCCGCGTTCCTGATCGTCCTCGCCTTCCGCTACCCGCTCAACACCGCGCTGACCGTCTCGGCCAGCCTGGCGCAGATCGGCGAGTTCTCCTTCATCCTCGCCGGTCTCGGGGTCTCCCTGGGCCTGCTGCCGGAGGAGGGGCAGAACCTGGTCCTCGCCGGAGCGATCCTCTCGATCGCGGTCAATCCGCTCGTCTTCCAGGCGGTCGAGCCGTTGCAGCGCTGGATCCGCTCCAGGTCGAAGCTCGCCCGGGCCGTCGAGCGACCGCACGATCCGCTCGCGGAGCTGCCGGTGAGCGTCGACGCCTCGGAGGTCACCGGCCATGTGGTCCTGGCCGGTTACGGCCGGGTCGGCCGGTGGATCGGAGAGGCCCTGCACGGGCATGGGGTCCACCTCGTGGTCGCCGAGCAGAACCGCGAGCTGGTCGAGGAGCTGCGGAGCCAGGGGAGGCACGCCGTGTCCGGCGATGCCGCCGAGCCCGCCGTCCTCATCCAGGCGCACATCGCCCGGGCCCGGATGCTGGTGGTCGCCCTGCCGGACGCGTTCCACGCCCGCCGCGTGATCGAGCTCGCACGCATGATCAACCCCGGTGTGGAGACGGTGGTGCGCACCCACAGCGAGGAGGAGGCCGATCTCCTGCGCAAGGAGAGCGCCGGCAAGGTCTACCTGGGGGAGCACGAGCTCGCGCGGAGCATGACCGAGCACGTACTGGAGCGGGTCGCCGGGCCGCTGCACGCGGCGCACTGAGCTGGCAGGATCCTTGCTTTTATCTCGTACAGCCGGGACTTCGGCACTGGAAAACGCAGCAAGGAGGTCATCATGCCACAATCCTGGAGCAACAAGGACGAACGCCAGTACGAGCACATCAAGGCGAGCGAGAAGAAGGAAGGCCGCTCCACGAAGCGGGCGAAGGAGATCGCGGCTCGCACGGTGAACAAGCAGCGCAGCAAGGAAGGCCGTACGAAGGAACACTGAGCGAACCTGCCGTCCGGCAGTTGGTTGCGGATCGTCCGCATTCCTTGGCGGATCGTCCGCAACCCTCTGCCGGCCATCGGCTACGACCTGCCGACGATCGGCGAACGTCCGCGGATCGTCCGCAACCCTCAGCCAGTCATCCGCGACCCTCTGCGGACCGTTGGCCAACGTCTGCCGAGGATCGGCAACCCTCTGCCGGCCATCGGCTACGACCTGCCGACGATCGGCGAACGTCTGCGGATCGTCGGCAACGCTCTGCCAGTCATCCGCGACTCTCTGCGGATCGTTGGCCAGCGTCTGCCGAGGATCGGCAACTCTCTGCCGGTCCTCGGCAACGACCTGCGGACCGGTGCCTTCATCCTTATTGGCTCCAAATAAGGTCAGTACACTACCCTTATTCGACGCCAATAAGAAAATTTCAGAGCAAGAGCACCTCGCACGCGCTCCCTGCCTCCGCCGGCTCCGCCCCCGCCCGGACCCTCACCAAGGCCGTGCCCAGGCCGTAGGCGGCGAGGTCGTGGGAGCCTTTCGGCGGGTGGGGGGTTACCCGGAGCCGGCCGTCCCCGGTTCTCACGGTTGCCGGCAGGAAGCGGTCCCGGGCTTTCGAGCCGGGGAGCGGGGCTTCCAGCACTCCGGCGAGCGCTCCGGACCACCAGCCGTCATCCATGCCCATCAGGCGCCTCAGGGCCGGGCGGACGAACAGCCAGAAGCTCGCCATGACGGAGGCCGGGTTGCCGGGCAGGCCGAAGACGAGGCCTCCGGGATGGGTCGCGAAGACCAGCGGCTTGCCGGGCTGGATCGCGACGGCGTCGAAGTGCGCCTCGCAACCCAGGCCGGCGAGCACGCCCTCCACCAGGTCCAGCTCTCCCATGGAGACGCCGCCGCAGAGGAGGAGGACGTCCGACCGGAGTCCCTGCTCCACGAGCGACCTCAATTCATCCACCCGGTCCGGCGCGATGCCGAGCGATTCGAAGCGGAGGCCGATCCGCTCTCCGGCGGCCAGCAGAAAGTCGGTGTGGGAGTCGCGGAGCTGGCCCGGGGCGGGCTCGGTCTCCGGCGTCACCACCTCGTCGCCGGTGGTCAGGACGGCGACCGAGGGCGGCCGGTGGATCGGTATCTCTCCATAGCCGTGCGTGGCGATCAGCCCCAGCGCCCCCGGAGTCAGAAGGGCGCCGGCCGGCAGGAGCGGATCTCCGGCCCTGAGCACCTCTCCTCGGCGGCGGATGTGGGCCCCAGGCTGGACCTCGGCGTGGAAGGTCACCATCTCCTTTCCTCCGTCGGTCTGCTCGACCGGCACCACCCGGTCTGCTCCATCCGGGACCGGCGCACCGGTCATGATCCGCGCCACGGCCGGCGCTTCGAGGCGGAACCCCGGGGCGTCGCCGGCCACGATCGTCCCGGAAACCGGCCGGGGCTCGCCGGGGGTGACCGGGCCGGGCAGGGCGTAGCCGTCCATGGCGGAGACGTCCAGGCCGGGCACGTCCACCGTGGCCGACAGGGGGCGGGAGAGGATCCGGCCGGCTGCCGAGCGCCTCGAAACCAGGGTCTCGGGCAGGGGTTTCAGTCGCTCCGCGATCCGTTTCCACGCCTCGTCGGGATGAATCATGAGCGGAATGGTATACTCACCTGTCGTTTCAAACAGAGTCGTGGTCCGCCCGTTACGGGAGGTGAGGTTCACCTTGGCTACCGTCGAGCACAGCTTTCAATATCGAGGCGACTTGTCGCAGACCGCGCTGCCGGAGATCCTCTACACGATCCACCGCTTCCAGGTGCCCGGCGTCATCGAGGCCAGCCGCGAGGGGGCGCTCAAGCGGGTCTACATCAAGGAGGGGAACGTCGTCCATGCCTCCTCCTCGGACCGGGACGACAGCCTCGGGACCTGGCTGCTGCGCAGCGGCACGCTGTCGCAGCAGGTGTTCGAAGAGACCATGGCCGAGCGCGAGCGGCTCAACAAGCGCTACGGCGTGCTGCTCGTGGAGAAGGGCGTCCTCTCTCCCGCGGAGATCCAACAGGCCATCCGCCAGCAGATCGAGGCCATCGTCTGGAGCCTCTTCTACTGGCAGGACGGCGCCGTCATCTTCAGCATCGGCGATTTCCGGGAGCCGGATTCGGTGCGCATCCAGCTCCCGATGCCGCAGGTGATCCTCCATGGGATCAAGCGCGCTCCCAACGCCAAGGCCATGGCGGCCCGCCTCGGACGGAAAGAGACGGTCTTCGAACCGTGTTATCGGATGGAGGACCTGATCGAGGCGGCCCTCGACACCGAGGAGTACAACCTCCTCTGCCGGGTCGACGGCCAGCGGACCTTGTACGACGTTTGCACCCAGGGACCCAACGGTGCGGCGGAGAACGCCAAGGTTATGTATGCCTTCCAGGTTCTCCAGCTCATCCGCCCCGCGTCCGCGGCCCCTCCGGGCCCCGGCCCGCGGCGGGAGGAGAGCACCGGAGCCATCAAGATCCGGTTCAAGACCACGGGTGACCGTTACAGCTCGTAAACGCAAGGGAGAGCGATCCGCAATGCCGATCTATGAGTATGAATGCCTGCAGTGTGGGAAGAGGACCGAGCTGCTCCAGCGCATGGACGAGGCTCCTCTCGCCGCCTGCCCGCAGTGCGGCGGCGAGGTCCGCAAGCTGGTGTCCGCGCCGGCCGTCCAGTTCAAGGGGAGCGGCTGGTACGTGACCGACTACGCCGGCAAGAAGGGCGCCTCGTCCGGCAAGTCCGAAACCAAGACCGAGTCGAAGTCCGAAAGCTCGTCCGGCGAAAGCAAGAGCGCGAGCAAGACGGAGAGCAAGCCCTCGTCCGGTTCCTCCGACTGACCTGCCGAAATAAGCCCTTCGACCTCCGTGTTCTTCCGGCTGGCGGCACGTGCCAGCCTGCATGACCGGTCTTCCTTCCGAGCACGGAGGTTTCATGAAGTTGTCCCGCCTCCTCGTCCGTCTCCCTGTGCTTGCCGTGCTGCTCTCGCTGCCGGCCTCTGCGACCACCTACCAGATGATTTCCGACCAGGCCCTGACGGACCAGGCGTCCGCCGTGGCCGAGGTCAAGGTCACTTCCGTGGAGCCGGCCCCGGTGCCGGGACGCCCCGCAACCGACTACCTCGTGGACGTGCAGCGCCTGGTCAAGGGCGATCTCCCGGGCAGCACCATCGTGGTGCGGGTCCCCGGCGGGCGGGGCGCCGACGGCGTGGGTCTCCGGATCTTCGGCGCGCCCGCGTTCCAGGAGGGCGAGACGGCTCTCCTCTTCCTGCGCCCGGCCGACGACGGCACCTACCGCATCCTGCACCTGATGCTCGGCGCCTTCCACCGCACGCAGATCGGCGGCCGGCAGGTGGCGCTGCGCGACCTGTCCGACGCGTTCGAGGTCGGCCCGGCCGGCGTCGAGGCGCGGCGCGACCTGGCCCGCGACTTCGAGCGCTTCTCGGAGTGGGTGGCCGAGCGCGGCCGGGGGGCGAACCGCGAGCGCGACTACGTGCTCGACGTCTCCACCCAGGAGCTGGACAAGGTCACGGGCTCCTTCACGCTGATGAAGCCCGACGATGGCATCCCGATCCGCTGGTTCACCTTCGACTCGGGCGGCTCCGTGACCTGGCGGGTCAATTCGGCCGGCCAGCCGGGTCTCGGCCTGGACGCCTCGGTCCAGGCGTTCAAGGCCGGGATCGAGGTCTGGAACTCGGACGCGGGCTCGAACGTCCGCTACACCTACGCCGGCACCACGGGCGCGAGCGGCGGCCTGGACCATGACGACGGGGTCAACGCGATCCTGTTCAACGATCCGCGCGGCGACGAGGCGGATGGCACGTTCTCGTGCAGCGAGGGCGGCGTGATCGCCGTGGGCGGGCCGTTCTTCTTCGACACGACCCGCAACTTCAACGGTCAGGCCTGGCACGAGGCGGCCGAGGCGGACATCGTCACCAACGACGGCACCGAGTGCTTCTTCCAGAACAACCTGTCCGTGGCGCAGGAGGTGTTCGCGCACGAGCTTGGGCACACCCTGGGCCTCGGACACTCCAAGACCCGCGACGCCCTGATGTGGCCGAACGCCCATGACGATGGCCGCGGCGCCCGGCTGGCGGCCGACGACAAGGCCGGCATCGCGTCGATCTACCCCGCCGGATCGGGCGGCGGCGGGACCCAGGCTCCGGCGGCGCCGAGCAGCCTCACGGCGCAGGCGATCTCCGCGACCGAGATCCGGCTCGCCTGGAAGGACAATTCGACCAACGAGACCGCCTTCCGAGTGGAGAGGAAGCTCCGCGGCGGCACCTTCAAGACGGTGATGACGCTGGCCGCGGGCACGACCTCGGCGGTGTCCACCGGGCTCCAGCCTGCCACGGAGTACGTCTTCCGGGTGCGCGCCGGGGGGGATGACGGGAGCTCGGCCTACAGCAACACGGCGAGCGCCACGACCCTGACCGGCATCACGCCGCCTCCGCCGCCTCCCACGGGCCTGCTCGACGGCTCGCCGGTCTGCGGCGATAGCGAGACCCTGTGCCTGCTCGGCTCGCGGTTCAAGGTGCGGGTGGCGTGGCGCAACGGCGCCCAGGGTGGCGCCACGGGTGTGGGCAAGGCGATCGCGCGCACGGACCAGTCGGGCACCTTCTGGTTCTTCGGGCCCCAGAGCGTGGAGCTGACCACGAAGGTGATCGACGGCCGGGCGGTGAACGGGAAGTTATGGGTGTTCACGGGCTCGCTCACGAACCTGGAGTACTGGCTGGAGGTGACGGACACCGGCACCGGAATGGTGCGGATCTACCACAACCGGCAGGGCGACACCCGCGGCTTCGCGGACACCTCGTTCCCGGCATCCGGTCTGCGCGACATCAAGGAGGCGTCCTCGTTCTCGCCGAAGCAGGACCCCGTGACGCAGACGGGCACCGGCGCGGCCGGCGCCTGCACGCTGGACGCGCGGACCCTCTGCCTGCTCGGTCGCTTCGAGGTCGAGGTCACGTGGAAGACGTCGGACGGCCAGACCGGCGCCGGCACCGCGTTCCCGGACAGCGACAACTCGGGCTTCTTCTGGTTCTTCGGACCGGACAACCTGGAGCTGGTCGTGAAGGTCCTGGACGGCACCGGGGTGAACGGCAAGTTCTGGGTGTTCTACGGCGCGCTCTCGGATGTGGAGTACACCGTCAAGGTGACCGACACCCAGACCGGCAAGTTCAAGACCTGGCGCAACCAGCAGGGCAGCCTCTCCGGGGCGGCCGACACCAGCGCGCTATAAGGACTCCTCAGGTTGGTGGCGCTCGCCGAGCGCCACCACGCCTGCCACCATCACCACCGGCATCAACTGCATCGCCAGTCTCGGAAAGGCCGAGATCACCTGAAGCTCCGTGCCTACGTCGGCCGAGACGAAGATCCACAAGT
>DATANP010000083.1:0-18284 GCA_036266195.1 Thermoanaerobaculia bacterium
CCGAGGTCCCTCATGGTGAAGTACCTCCCCTTCGCCCCAAACGCGCTAGGCCGTCTTACCGCCCTCCAAACCCGGTAGGCGTGGAGCGCGCCGAATCGGAATCCTCCCAGCGGCTGCCTGGCGAGCGCGAAGTTGCTCGCACAAGGCATGGAGGTCGCCGCCGACAGCTGCGACGATCCGTTCACGTGCAGCCCGGACTTCGGCGACGATCGGATCCACCCAAGGGGATTGTGATTCATCAGCTAGGCTCAGCACGTTATGCGGCCCCCTTGTGAGCGGTGGAGAGGATGACATCGACGTGGATCCCGGCACAGGCAAGCATTCGCACCAAGGTATCGATGCTAAAAAGATCAATCCTTCCGCCAACAAGATTGCTGATCCGCGGCTGCGTGACACCGAACAACTTGGCCGCCTCAGCTTGGGTGAGCTTGCGTTCCTTGATGAGCTTACGCACCTCGATCATGAGCGTAGAACGAAGCCGAAGGTGCTCAGCTTCATCGTCGCCAAAGCCCAGATCGGCAAATACATTCCCGCTTGATGGAGTAATCTTGACGTCCATGGCGCTACCTCCGTGGCGGTCGACTCGCTGCTCGCCGTTGCCCCAGAACCTCTCGATACCGCTCCCGCGCAAGCTCAAGGTCCCGTTTGGCAATTTGCTGCGTCTTCTTCTGAAAGGCATGCAAGACGTATACTCCTTCTGCGAACTTCGCCACATAGAAGACCCGATGCTCCACGGCAGTGCGAATTCGCAGCTCGTAAACGCCGGGGCCTACGTCGGCTATGGCCTTCCAATCATCCGGCTCAAGCCCCTGTTGAACCAAGTGAAGCTCGTGGCCAGCGATACGCCTCGCATCCGCTGGGAAAGCTCTCAGGTCTTGGAGGGCGGAGCCTGCCCAGAAGAGTGGTTTCATGGCCAGGAGCCACTATACAATTTTTTGTATACCGGCGCAAGGGCAAGCAGCCTGGGTGCACACGCCGCATAACACCGGGCCTGCACCGGGCGGCTGACTTCGCCACCCGTCGGTGAGGCCCACAACGTCACGTGCGCTGGAAACACCTGGCTGACCCGCGTCCTGGGCATGTCGCTCGACGAGCTGATCGAGGTGGGTGGCACGAAGGAGCCGAGATGAGCCGGTGGCCCGGGGGTCGGATCCCCCGGGGACAGTCAGCTCCGCGTTGAGGTCTAGCCCTCGTACGCCCGCTTCAGCTCGGCGATGTCGAACTTCTTTGAGCGCATCACGACCTCCATGACCCGCTTCACCTTCTCCGGGTCCGGGTCGGTGAGCATCCCGGGGATGACGCTGGGGACCACCTGCCACGACAGGCCGTACTTGTCCTTGAGCCAGCCGCACTGCTGCGCGTTTTTGTCGCCGCCCTCGGTCAGCTTCTCCCAGTAGTAGTCCACCTCCTCCTGGGAGTCGCAGCTGATCTGGAAGGAGACGGACTCGTTGAACTTGAACTGCGGACCGCCGTTGAGCGCGGTGAACGGCTGGCCCTCGATCTCGAAGGCGACGGTCAGCACCGTGCCCGCGGGCTTGCCGTGGACCTCCTGGCCGGCGTCGCTGTAGCGGGCGATCTGGGTGATCCGCGAGCTCTTGAAGATGCCGGTATAGAAACGGGCGGCCTCCTCGGCCTCCGTGTCGAACCACAGGAAAGGGGAAATCTTCGGGGCGGTGACTGGCATGGCGTGTCTCCTGGTTTCCGGCGCGATGGAGATCATCGCTCCTGCCAGCTAGTCGTTCGGGATGGGTCGAAATCGACAGGCGATCCTGATCTAGCCGCTCAGGAAAAGTCCCTGGAGCGTCCCCTGGATCTGCATGGCGGCCTCGTAGGGGTCCGGGGCGTTACGGATCGGACGGCCGACCACGATGTAGTCCGCGCCGTTGCGGATCGCCTCTTCGACGGTGACCACCCGCTTCTGGTCGTCCGCCGGCCGGTTCTCCGCCGGCCGGATGCCGGGCGTGACGAGGATCAGGCCCTCGCCGAAGGCGTCCTTGAGCGCGCGGGCCTCCTGGCCGGAGGCGATCACGCCGTCGCAGCCGATCTCCAGGGCGCGCCGGGCGCGGGCGAGGACCAGCTCATGGACGTCCATGGTGATGCCGAGGTCCCCGAGATCTTTCTGGTCCAGGCTGGTCAGGACGGTCACCGCGAGGATGCCGAGGTCTCCCTTCTCGCGGCAGGCGGCTTCCAGGATGCCGTCGTTGCCGTGCACGGTCGTGAAGGTGATCCGGCGCCTGCGGAGCTGGCGCACGGCCGCGGCCACGGTCTCGGGCACGTCGTAGAGCTTGAGGTCGGCGAAGACCTTCTTGCCCTGGTCCACCAGCCAGTCGATGAGGTCGAAGCCGCCGCCGGAGGTCACAAGCTCCAGGCCGACCTTGTAGAACTGGACGGCTTCGCGCAGCGTGGTCACCAGCCGCCGGGCCTCGTCCGCGCCGGGCACGTCGAGGGCGAAGATCAGGCGCTCTTCGGGCGGGATCTCCTTGGTCGAGATGCGGATCGGATCGCCCGCCTCGGGTTCCAGGTTCGGGACGTCTTCCATGGCGCCAGAGGCTAGCATAGCGGCCGTCCAGCCAGGGCACCCACAAGGGGTGCCCCTACATCAAGCCAGGAGGCGGCGGAGCTGGGCCGGATCGACCGGCTTGGTCAGGTGCTGGTCGAAGCCGGCCTCCTTGGACTTGCGGCGGTCCTCGTCGCGGCCGTAGCCGGTCACCGCGATCAGCTTGGCCGAGGCGGTGTCGGGATCCTGCCGCAGCGCCGCCGCGACCTGGTAGCCATCCATGCCCGGCAGGCCCAGGTCGCAGAGCACGATCTCCGGGTGAAACTCGCGCGCGGCCTTGACGCCCTCCGTGCCCGAGCTGGCCAGCTCGACCTCATGGCCCGAAAGCTCCAGGAAGTCGCGCATGGTGGCCGCGGCGTCGGCGTTGTCCTCGACCACCAGGATGCGACGCGCGGCGGTATCGGAATGAGCGGCCTCGGCGTGTCTTTCGCCGGCGGCAGGCAGCACGGCTCCGGCCTCGGCCGGCAGCAGCAGGGTGATCTCGGCCCCCTTGTCCTCGCCTTCGCTCTCCGCCCGCACCTCGCCGCCGTGCATCTCGACCAGGCCCTTGACCACCGCGAGGCCGATGCCGAGCCCGCCCTGGGCGCGGTCCAGGCTCTGGTCGGCCTGGGTGAACACTTCAAAGACGTGCGGCAGGACGTCGGGTTCGATCCCCTGGCCGCTGTCGCGCACGGAGAGCTCGATCCGGTCGTCCAGGGTGTGGCGGGCCCGCACCCGCACGGAGCCGCCGGGAGGCGTGAATTTGACCGCGTTCTGGAGCAAGTTGGCCAGGCTCTGGGAGAGCCGCATCGGGTCGCCGCGCACGGGCAGGGGCTCGTCGGGCACGTCCAGCTCCAGGTCGAGGCGGGCGTTGCGCAGGGTCTCCCGGTAGCCCTCCACGGTGTCGCGGACCAGCCCCGCCAGGTCGAGGCTCTCGCAGTTGAGCTCGACCTCGCCGCGGGTCACGCGGGAGGCTTCCAGCAGCTCGTCCACCAGCAGGGCCTGGTGGAGCACCTGGCGCTCGGCCGCGTCGATGGCGCGGTGCCAGGTCTCGTCGCCCTCGCCCTTGAGGCGGAGGACCTGGATCGCGTTGCTGATGGTGCCGAGCGGGTTGCGCAGCTCGTGGGCGAGCATCGCCAGGAATTCTTCCTTGGCCCGGTCGGCGCGCCGCAGGGCGGCCCCCTTGCGGGCCAGGCGGAAGCTGAGCTGCTCGAGCTTCTCTTCGCTCGCCCGGGCACGCTGGATCTGCGCGATCATCCAGTCGACCCGCTCGTCCAGGTGACTGCCGGGGCCGGTCACCATCTCCGGCGGCTCGTAGAAGGCGTTCGGACAGACCTGGTTGCCGAGCAGCGCCAGCGGATGGGTGCGCAGGACGTCCAGGAGCCGCTCCGGAGGGGTGCGCGGCCGGCCGTAGGAGCAGAGCGCGCAGGTGCGGCTGCCGGCCAGGAAGCCGTTCAGCTCCGCCTCGAACGGGATCCAGCTCTCGGCGCCGGTCACGCCGTCGAGGAGCCAGGACACGTCCCAGGTCACGCGCAGGCCGGAGAAACCGTCTTCGAGCGCCTGCTGCTCGGTCCGCCGCAGCAGGTCCTTCATGCAGTTCGCGTCGAAGAGGCCGCGGTCGAAACAGCACCCGCGGTCGCAGAGCAGGACCAGGGCGCCGCGCTCGATCTCCCGCCCGACCTGGACGCCGGCGTCTTGCAGGGCGCGCTCGATGTTGCGGCAGCTCTCGGGCGGTCCGAAGAAGAGTCCGCGCTCGCCGGCCGCCAGGCCCGACTTGAAGAACGGCACCAGGGCCGCAAGCCGCTCGGCGGCGCTGTCATGGATCAGGCAGAGGTGATCACCGTGCCCGAGATGACCGATCCGCCGTTCGTGCTTGAGTGACACGGGTACCAACTCCCCTCATTTCAGGACCGCGAACCCCTTGTCCCACGGTCACGGAAGGCGGCTATGCAAGAACCGTGCGCAGACGAAAAACCCGCCGGAGGGGCGCGACGGCGCACCCCGGCGGGGGGAGTGGGCCTGACCCGGAGGTCAGGTCGGTTGCTCTTCCGGCTCGGGCTCGGGCGGCAGAGCCTGCGAGACGGTGTCGTGGAAGTAACGGACGAGTTTGTGGAAGCCCTGCAGCATTTCGCCGAGGGCCTGCTCCTCGATGGGAGGGATCGGTCGGTTGATACCCAGGACATGATAGACATCCGGGCCGGACCTCTCGCCCGCGAACATGTCCTGATCCCGACGGCCTGCAAACCAGCCCCCGTCGCGTCCGGACGTGCGACGAATCGCCTCCGGGCGCTCGTTGACGATCTGGAGCGAGTTATGCAGATCGTTGAGATTGAAGTCGAGAGCGTCGAGGATCTTCTCGAGCGTATCGAGGGACGGCTTCTGCTTGCCCGTCTCGTACGCCGAGAGCATTGCCTTCGTGATCCCAGCCGCGTCTGCGACCTGGTACTGCCGCTTGCCCTGCCTATCTCGGAGCCAACGGAGAGCTCTACCTAGACCTTGGAAGGTGGACATGGGCGGAAATGTACCCTCTCCGAGGCTTTCTGGCAAGCACAAACTTTTTCATAGCAATGACTTGGATCGATAAAGGATGTTCTCTGAGGCAAGCTCTTCGTGCCTTGCAGCGCAACAATTTACCGGGTACAATTCCAGTCGGCGGCTACAAATGCCCAGAGTACGTCCCAAATCTCACGTTGCCGATTCTCAGCTCAACTATTCTTCGAGCCGATCTTCCACGCTTCCGGAGGGGTCGGAAGGCCTTTTTGCGGCATGCCCGGAAGTCCCTCGAAGCGCCTTCGCCAGCTTTCGAGACGATCGGAAAAGACAGGTGAAAGCACGGCGAGAGAATACCGCCCGCGTGGACCCTGGCCTGGAAGAGCCCTGGAGAGGTCCTGTCGCTCTCCGGCTCGCCAGGACATCGGCAGAAGGATCTCCTTCTTTCCCGTTTGGGGATTCTAAAGGACCAGGCGAAAGCCGTCCCGGACCGGAACATCGGGATCTCCGCCAGCGTTGGTAGACTGGGATGACGATGGAGGTCGATTTTTCCGGATCCATTCTTTCGGGGGCAACCGCTCAGGCACTGGAGCTGCCCAGCCTGCTGGCGGTGATCTCGCGCCTGGCCTCCAGCGACCTGGGGCGCGAACGCGTCCTGGGTCTGGCTCCCTATGAAGAGGAAGCCGGGCTCCAGCTCCAGCGCCGGCGTTTCGAGGAAGCCGCGCGGTTGCTCGCGGAGCGCTCTCTGGTCCCCGACTTCGACGTGCCGCTGGGCGCTCTGCTCGATCGGCTGTCAAGCGGCCGGCCGCCCATGGAGGGGGTGGACCTGGTCCGCCTGGCCGATCTCGGGCGGGCCACCAAGGGCGCCGCGGCGCGCATCCGCGAGGCCGTGCCGCCCTGCCCCGAGCTGTCCCGCATGGCCTCGGAGCTGCCCGACGTCGAGCCGCTCCTGCGCCGGATCGATCGCACGCTCGACCGCCGCGGCGAGGTCCGCGAGGACGCCAGCCCCCGGCTCGCCGCCCTGCGCCAGCAGATCCGCCGGACGCGCGACCAGCTCTACCGCGACCTCGGCGATTTCGTGTCCGGCCACAAGGACGAGCTGTCCGAGGAGACGATCCCGATGCGCGGCGGCCGGCTGGTCGTCGTGCTCCAGGCCGGCGCCCGCGGGCGGACCGGCGGTCTCGTCCACGGCCGGTCGGCCACGGGCAAGAGCTTCTACTTCGAGCCGCTGCACGTGGTCGAGACCAACAACACGCTGCAGCAGTCCTCCGAGGATGAAGAGGCCGAGCGCCGGCGCATCCTGATGGAGCTGCTGGCCGAAGCCCGCGCCGCGCTTCCGGCCTTGCACCGGCACGCGGATTTCCTGGCCGAGCTCGACCTGCTTCAGGCCTCGGTACGCTTCGGCCAGCGCTGCGACGGCCACCTGCCCGAGATCGGCCCGCGGCACGACCTGCGGCTCCACGGCGCCCGCCATCCGCTCCTCGACTCGTGCCTGGCCGACCTGCGCGCCGAGGCGCTGGGCCAGGCCGGGCACTCGGGTGCCGTGGTACCGCTGGAGGCCGAGCTGAGCCCGGCGCGGCGCATCCTGGTGGTGACCGGTCCGAACGCGGGCGGCAAGACGGTGGCGCTCAAGACGGTCGGCCTGCTCTCTCTCCTCGCCCAGTGCGGCCTGCCGATCCCGGCTGCGGCCGGCAGCCGTTTGCCGTTCCTCCGCCGGCTGGTGGCCACGGTCGGCGACGAGCAGGACCTGCTCGCGGACCGCTCCACGTTCTCGGGCCGGCTGCTGCGCCTCAAGGAGGCCTGGGAGGCCGCGGGTCCGGACAGCCTGGTGCTGGTCGACGAGTTGGGCTCGGGCACCGATCCCGAGGAGGGCGCAGCGCTCGCGGTGGCGCTCCTCGAGGGGCTGATCGAGAAGGGGAGCCTGTCGGTCATCACCACTCACCTGACGCAGCTCGCGGCCGCGGCGCTGGAGATGGGCGGCGCCTCGTGCGCGGCCATGGAGTTCGACTCGCACACCGGCCGGCCGACCTTCCGCCTGGTGCCCGGACCGCCGGGCGGCAGCGAGGCGCTGGCGCTCGGCCGGCGCCTGGGTCTGCCCGCCGAGTGGCTCGACCGGGCGGAGGCCCGCCTGGGCTCGGAGCACCGCGACCTCCGCCGGTTGATCGCCGAGGTGGAGCGCGTGCGCCAGGAGCTGAGCGAGACGCGGAACCGGCTGGCGGTCGAGGCCGAGGACGCCGGAAAGCTGCGGCGGCGCCTCGAAGCCGAACGCAACGCCATGGAGGAGGAGCGCCGGAACGTCGGGAAGAAGCTCAAGGCTGAGCTCGACGCCTTCCGCCGCGAGACCACCGAGCGCCTGCGCCGCGAGGTGGACCGCATGCAGGAGCGCTTCGAGGAGGGCCGGCGCCGCGGCCTCGCGGCCGAGGCCGTGGAGTCGCTGTTCTCCGAGGCGCCGCGCTTCGAGGAGGAAGAGGCCGCGGCCGAAGGCCCGCTGGTGGTCGGCGCCGCGGTCCGGCACGTGGGCCTCGGCTGGCAGGGCACGCTCGACAAGCTGGAGCCCGGCCGCGCCGAGGTCCTGGTCCGCGGCAAGCGGGTGCGTTGCCGCCCCGAAGAGCTGGCCCCGGCTGGCGGGGCTGCTCCGGTCCTGACCAAGGCCGACCGGATCGCGGCCGAGTCCGAGCCCAGATCCAGGCGGAACGTTCGCAATACCAGAGATGCGGAGGAGTCCGTCTCGGTGCCGCCGGAGCTGAACCTGATCGGCCAGCGGGTCGAGCCGGCGCTGGAGGAGCTGGAGTCGTACATCGACCGGGCCCTCCTCGCCTCGCGCAAGGAGATCCGGATCGTCCACGGCCACGGCTCGGGCCGGCTGCGGCAGGCCGTGCGCGAGCGGCTGCGCGCCCATCGCGGCGTGGATTCGATGCGGCCGGGGGCGCCCAACGAGGGAGGAGACGGCGCCACCGTCGTCCTGCTCCGGGCCTGAGCGCACTGTCCCGGCGGCAGGCTTCCCGACACCAGAAACAATAAGGGGTTTTCCACCCACTCTCTTCTGATGGCTCTCGGCAACGTCCACATCACTCCCCAACTCGTGCAGGCCGTGCGCGACGCGGTGGATATCGTCTCGATCGCCTCCGAGCACACCAAGCTGCGCAAGGCGGGCCGGCGCTATCAGGGCCTGTGCCCGATCCACAAGGAAAAGACGCCGTCCTTCAGCGTGGACCCGGTCCAGGGCCTGTTCTACTGCTTCGGCTGCGGCGCGGGCGGCGATGCGATCAAGCTCCACATGATGGCAACCGGAGACGACTTCCCGGCCGCCATCGAGTCGCTCGCCACCCGCTACGGCATCCCGCTGCCGAGCCGCGAGACCAAGGCCGGCTCGAAGACGGAGCGCGATCTCGAGGGCGCCCTCGAGGCCGCGGCCACGTTCTTTACGGACCAGCTCCGGAAATCGTCCTTCGCCCTGGGGTACCTGGAGCGCCGCCGGATTCCTCCCGAGCTGATCGAGCGCTTCGGCCTGGGCTTCGCGCCGGACGACTGGCGCACCCTGCTCAAGTCGCTCACGCCGCGCATCCCGCTGGCGGACCTGGAGGCGGCCGGCCTCGTGGCCCGGCCCGAACGCGGAGGCGATCCTTACGACCGCTTCCGCAACCGCCTCATGTTCCCGATCCACAATGCCTCCGGCCGGCTGGTCGGCTTCGGCGGGCGCACCCTGGGCGACGACAAGGCGAAGTACATCAACTCGAACGAAACAGATCGCTTCCACAAGGGTCTACTCCTTTATGGCATGCACCTGGCCAAGAAGGAGATCCGGGAGAGCGGCCGGGCCGTGCTCTGCGAGGGGTATTTCGACGTGATCGGCGCCGTGGCCTGCGGCCTGGAGGGGGCGGTGGCCGGCATGGGCACGGCGCTGACCCCGGAGCAGACCAAGCAGCTCGCCCGCTTCGCCGAGGAGGTCGTCGTCTCCTACGACGGCGACAACGCCGGCGAGAACGCCTTCCGCCGCGCGCTTCCCCTCCTGCTGGGAGAGGGCCTCGCGGTCCGCCGCGCCCGCTTCCCGGGCAACCACGATCCCGACTCGCTGCGCCTGGAGGCGGGAATGGAAGCGGTGGTCGCCGCGGTTCAGGAGGCCGGCGATGCCGTGGTGGCCGAGATCGAGAGGCTGGCGCCGCCCGAAGCCGGGCGGGAGCCGCAGATCCAGGCCAAGGCCGCCTCCGCGGTGACCGAGCTGCTGCGCCCGATTCCGGACCCGATCCTGCGCTTCAGCTATGCCCGGATCGCGGCCGAGCGCCTCGGGGTGCCGGTCGAGATGATGTCGCGGAGGATCGGCTCAGGCCCGCAGTCGGCCCAGTCCTCGGCGGGACCGGCCAGACCGGCTGCGGGGCCGAAGCGGGACGAGGGTCTGTCGTGGAACATCGAGAAGCTGGTCCTGGCGCAGCTCCTGGACGGCACGGAGGCGATTCCGCCCGCAGAAGACCTCCCGCCTCCCGAGGCGTTCCTCGACCCGGAGTGCAGGAATATTTATCAGATCTTCTGCGCTCTATATGCAGAAGGGACGGGCTCCCCTCCGGACGCACGGGCGGTGTTGGCCGGTCTGGGGGCTGAGGGACAATCGGTTGACCTGATGGCCGGTATTCTGTTAGAAAGAAATTTTACGTCCGGAGTGTCTGGGAGATTGGGCCTTTTGGAGTCCCTCGAAAAGTTGGAGGACCGCTGGCGGAAGCAGCGGAACCGCGAGCTGGCGGCCTGGATCCGGGAGGCGGAGGTCCGGAAGGATTCCGCGCGCCTGGAGACCCTGCTGCAGGAAAAGAGCCGGTTGAACCAGGGTCTGCATCGGGGATTCCGCTGGACCCGCGAGGGTGTCTGATCCTCATAGGAGAGCACTTTGACCATTACCAGCCTCACGCCCGTCGAAGAGAAGTACAGCTCCGTCAAGCAGCTCATCGAGCTTGGCAAGGAGAAGGGCTATCTCCTGTACGACGAGATCTACGAGATGCTGCCCGAGGAGGTGGTGAGCCTCCCGGACGAGCTGGACGAGATCTACCTGAGGTTCAACGAGCTCGGGGTCGACGTCATCGACCGGCCCGAGCGCTACCAGAACCGGGACGATTTCGAGTCCGGCACGGGCGACTTCGACAAGAAAGAGGACGAGACCACCGAGTTCGGTCTCGCCACGCACGAGAAGACCAACGACCCCGTCCGCATGTACCTGCGCGAGATGGGCACGGTCCCGCTGCTCGACCGGGAGGGCGAGGTGGAGATCGCCCAGAGGATCGAGCAGGGCGAGTGGCTCATCTACGAGGCTCTCTGCGAGAATCCGGTCGTGCTGCGCGAGCTGCTGCGCCTCAACGAGATGGCGACCCGCGACAAGCGCATCCTGCGCGAGCTGATCAACGCCGATCCCGACGAGCCGCTCGACGCCAAGGCCGCCGACCGCATCAAGGGCAACCTCAAGATCTTCGAGCAGATCGCGGTCAACGACCACGAGATCCAGGAGCTGCGCAAGCGCCAGAAGCGCTGCAAGCCCGACGGCGACAAGTACCTGGAGATCGAGCGCGAGATCGACCGCCTGGTGGCCAAGATCGCCAAGGACATCCGGACGATCGACTTCAGCGTCCAGACGCGCAACCGCCTGGTCGACTTCCTGAAGGACATCGACCGGCAGTTCTCCCGCTTCGAGCAGGACATCAAGCGGGCGCAGACGGCGCTCAAGAAGGAGACCAGCGAGGAGCTCAAGGCCCTCCACCGCCGGCGCATCGAGAAGTACCGCGGCGCCCTGCGCGAGCTGGAGGAGCGCTACGGCACCACGCACGCCGAGATCGCGGCCACGATCGACAAGATCCGCCAGGGCGAGGGCGTCTGCGAGCGCGCCAAGGAGGAGCTGATCGTCGCCAACCTCCGGCTCGTGGTCTCCATCGCCAAGAAGTACACCAACCGCGGCCTCCAGTTCCTCGACCTGATCCAGGAGGGGAACATCGGCCTCATGAAGGCCGTGGAGAAGTTCGAGTACCGGCGCGGCTACAAGTTCTCCACGTACGCTACGTGGTGGATCCGGCAGGCGATCACCCGGGCGATCGCGGACCAGGCGCGGACCATCCGCATCCCGGTCCACATGATCGAGACCATCAACAAGCTGACCCGCACCAGCCGTTCGCTGGTGCAGGAGCTGGGACGCGAGCCCACCGCCGAGGAGATCGGCGAGCGGATGGACCTCCCGGCCTCCAAGGTCCGCAAGATCATGAAGATCGCCCAGGAGCCCATCTCGCTGGAGACGCCGATCGGCGAGGAGGAGGATTCGCACCTCGGGGACTTCATCGAGGACAAGAACGCGGTGTCGCCGATCGACTCCGTGATCTTCGCGAACCTGAAGGACCAGACCCGCAAGGTGCTCAAGACCCTCACGCCGCGCGAGGAGCTGGTGCTCAAGATGCGCTTCGGCGTCGGCGACGGCTCCGAGCACACGCTCGAAGAGGTGGGCCGGTCGTTCAACGTCACCCGCGAGCGCATCCGCCAGATAGAGTCCAAGGCCCTGCGCAAGCTCCGGCACCCCAGCCGGGCGCTGAAGCTCAAGCCATTCCTGGACTCCGCATAGGAAGACCGAAGCAACCCGCGCGCCGGTTGACATGGCGCGCGGGTTCGCCCTAACATTCCGCCTCCCGGGAAACCGGCAGCAGCACTATTCCTCGGTAGCTCAACGGTAGAGCGTTCGGCTGTTAACCGAAATGTTGGGGGTTCGAATCCCTCCCGAGGAGCCATTCCTTCTCTTCAGGCTTCCGACAGAATCCTCCGCAACAGGATCAGCAGCCAGAGGGTCGCCGCAATGACCGCGACCGGCATGACCCACCGGTTCCACCAGGGCGGCTCCGGAGCCTCGCCCGCACTGCGGATCTCGGCCGGCTCCCAGGCATGTCCGAGCAGCGCCGGTCCGAGCGCGGCCAGATCGTAGCGCGGCGCCTCCAGGGCCGCGGCCCCGGCGAGAAGGCGCACCTCGTCCCCTTTTTCCAGCTCCGGCCAGACGAACAGCAGCACATCCTGCCGCCGCCAGACCGCCACGTCCACCGCGCGCAGCCGCGGGTTGTCGCCGTCGCGGAAGCGGACCGTCATGAGCCGCGGCGCCGTGCCGCGCAGGGCCAGGCGCTCGCGGCAGGGGAGCGGCGGCTGCGGCGAGCAGACCCAGGTGGCCTTCGCGGCCGGCTCGCGCACCGGCCGGCCGCTCCGCGGGGAGCGGCGGTCCGGGTCCACGAACATCACCGTGACCGGCCGCCGCAGGAGAGATCCCGGCACCATCAGGTCGACCTGGGTCAGGGGGAGGTTCTCGGTCGGCAGCGACACCACCACCCGGCTTTCGCCGGGCCGCTCGGACTCGGCCGGACGCAGACCCCGGGAGCCGGCGGTCAGAGAGGGAGCCGGCGGCGACCAGCGATAGAAGGGCACCTGCCGGCCGGCCACGGCCAGCCGCAGGTCGGCCAGATCCTCGCGCGCCGCCGCGTAGACCGCCGCCGGCAGCTCCAGGCGGACGAGCGTGCCCGGCTCCATCGCCTCGGAATTGGGAGCGGTCACCCTCCAGGCATCCGAGAACCGGATGCGGTCGAGCGGCGCGCCCGGCTCCTGCGGGAGCGGCGGAGGCGGGCTCTCCTGCTCCGGCCCGGGCTCCACCCAGAGGATTCTGCCGCCGGGCCGGGCCGCGGAGACGGACGCGGACCCGGTCCCGCCATACGCCAGCGTGTACCGGCCCGGCACGGCCGCCTGGAAGAGCACGGTGGGCACCGCGAGGTCGAGCACATAACCCAGCAGCTTCGGCGCCTCGTCCGGAGCGTAGAGCTCCAGGCGCAGGAGCGAGCCGGCGACCGGCCGGGGTCCACCCACCCCGGGGGACACCACGTGGAGGCGCCGCTCCCCCTCCGGACCGGGCTGCCAGACGCCCTCGGCCATGATCTCCCAGCGGGCGTCCCGCGGCTCGTCCAGGCGGTAGCCGATCGGCCCCGCGCCCTCCAACTCCAGCGCGATCCGGCGGACGATCTGCCCGGCCGGCAGCTCCAGCGTGCAGACCGCGCCGGTGGCGGTGTCGTCGCACCGCGCACCCCGGGTGGCCAGCGCCAGGGTCGGACCGTTCACCGTCTCCACCTCGGCGGTCGTGACCTCCGGGGGTGCCGAACCCTGCGGCCAGTGGATGCGCAGGAAGCGGTCGGAGGTGGAGGGGTAGGACAGGGCCACCTGCTGCAACCCCTCGACCTCGCCGAGCCGGACCGGAACGCCGGACGCAAGAGGCTGCCAGCCGGTGCCATCCGGGCTCCCCTCCAGGCTCAGCGCGGGGACCGGCCCATCGGGCGCCAGGCCGAGGATCAGCCGCTCGTGCGGAGCGGCCCCGGTCCCGACCTCGAGCTGCTGGACCCAACCTCCGTCCTCCTCCTCGGGATTCCGGATGGCCAGCGGCTGGCGTCCGCTCGTGGGGAGCGCCACGCCGAGGCGGAACGGCACCACGGCGCCGCCCGGCGAGAGCACCCGGATGTCCGCGCCGCCCGGCGCCATGTGCCGGAGCGCGGCCAGATCGAGGGGCACCCGCACCCAGCCGGCGGCCGGCACGCCGAGGTCACGGGTATATGCGAACCCGGGGAGAGCCTGGGCGGATGGACCGAAAAGAAGGAGCGTCAGGGCTGTTGCGAGGGCTCTGGCCATTCTCGCCTCTCCGCGCCTTCTTCGGATGCTCCGCGGGCTGTGGTGGGAAGCCGAACGCTCGTTCAGGCCGTACGAGACCTGCCAGGAGCTTCCGCACCAACCGGAGAGAGGGGCCTCAGTGAGTAACGCTGAAAAGATTCTAGCACGAACCCCACCCCCTTTTGTAAAGCCCCCCTCTTTATACGGACCGGGAGCGGTGATCGTCTACCAATTTCTCCACAACTGAGGGATCGGCGAGCGTCGTGATATCGCCCAGCTCCTCGTACTCCCCGGCGGCAATCTTGCGCAGGATGCGGCGCATGATCTTGCCCGACCGGGTCTTCGGCAGACCGCTCACGACCTGGATGCGGTCCGGCGTGGCGATCGGCCCGATCGCGTGCCGCACCTGCTCCTTGAGCGCGCCGACCAGCTCCTCCTCGTCCCAGCTCTCGTACTCGGGCGTCACATGGACATAGGCATAGATGCCGGTGCCCTTGATCTCGTGCGGGAACCCGACCACCGCGGCCTCGGCCACGGCATCGTGCGCCACCAGGGCGCTCTCCACCTCGGCCGTGCCCAGCCGGTGGCCGGAGACGTTCAGCACGTCGTCCACCCGGCCGGTGATCCAGTAGTAACCGTCGATGTCCCGCCGGCAGCCGTCGCCCGTGAAGTAGAGGCCGGGGAATTGCGAGAAGTACGTCTCCTTGAACCGCCGGTGATCGCCGTAGATCGTCCGCGCCTGCCCCGGCCACGTGCCGCGCAGACAGAGGTTGCCGGACACGTCGTTGCCCGGCAGCTCCTTGCCCTGCTCGTCCACGATCACCGGCCGCACGCCGAAGAACGGCAGCGTGGCCGACCCCGGCTTGCACGGCGTGGCGCCGGGCAGCGGCGTGATCAGGATGCCGCCGGTCTCGGTCTGCCACCAGGTGTCCACCACCGCGCACCGCCCCTCGCCGACCACGTCGTGGTACCACATCCAGACCTCGGGGTTGATCGGCTCGCCGACCGAGCCCAGGATGCGCAGCGACTTGCGGCTGTAGCGCTTCACCCACTCGTCGCCGGACCGGGCGATGGCCCGGATCGCGGTCGGCGCCGTATAGAAGATGTTCACCCCGAGGTCGTCCACGATCCGCCAGTAGCGCCCGGCGTCCGGATAGGTGGGGATCGACTCGAACATCACCGTGGTGGCGCCGTTCGCGAGCGGTCCGTAGACGATGTAGCTGTGGCCCGTGACCCAGCCCACGTCCGCGGCGCAGAAGTAGATGTCGCCCGGGTGGTAGTCGAAGACGTACCTGTGGGTCAGGGCGGCATACACCAGATACCCGGCCGTGGTGTGGAGCACCCCCTTGGGCCGCCCGGTCGAGCCGGACGTATAGAGGATGTAGAGCGGGTCCTCGGCCGACATCCACTCGAGCGGGCAGGTGGAGCGCTGCTTCGTGGTCTCCTCCTCCATCCAGAGATCGCGGCCTGTCTTCATGGGCACGTCCTTCTCGGTGCGGCGCACCACGAAGACCTTCTCGATCAGACCGAGACCCTCGACCGCCTGGTCGACCGTCTGCTTGAGCGGGATACGCTTGCCGCCGCGCAGGCCCTCGTTGGCGGTGAGCACCACCTTGCAACCGGCGTCGAGGATGCGGCCGCGCAGCGACTCGGCCGAGAACCCGGCGAACACCACCGAGTGGACCGCGCCGATCCGCGCGCAGGCGAGCATCGAATAGGCGAGCTCCGGAATCATGGGCAGATAGATGCACACCCGGTCGCCCTTGCGCACCCCGTGGGCGAGCAGCACGTTGGCGATCCGCGCCACGTTGTGCTTGACCTCGCGATAGGTGATGTAGCGGTAGTCGCCCGGCTCGTCCCCGGCCCAGATGATCGCCGTCTTCTCCCCGCGGTCGGCGAGGTGGCGATCCACGCAGTTGTAGCAGGCGTTCAGCCGGCCGCCGGAGAACCAGGAGAAGTCGACCTCGTCCATGTCCACATCCATGATGCCCCGCGGCGGATGGAACCAGTCGAGGATGGCCGCCTGCTCCCGCCAGAACGCCTCGGGTTCCTCGACGGAGCGCCGGTACATCTCCTTGTACTGCTCCAGGCTCTTGATGTGGGCTCGCTCGGCGATGTGGGGCTTGACGGGGATCATGGGTCGGCCTCCTCCGGTGGAATCTTACAGAAGATCATCCAGCGAAGCCCCGCTCTTCCGCTCCTCGGGCTCCTGCCCATGACGGAAGATGCGGGCGCCATTCGCCCCGCCGAGCGTGGCCCGTCCGCCTTCGACCCGGATCCAGGCGCCTTCCCGGAGGCCGACCACCGGCGTCTCGTTCTCCTCGTGGAACTCGCGCAGTCGCTGCTCCCGGGTCTCGCCCATGTGGGTCGAGCCGGGATCGGAATCGATGTAGTGCGGATTGATCTGGAACGGGACCAGGCTCAGGGCGTCGAACGACAGGGGCTGGACGATCGGCATGTCGTTCGTCGTCCGGATCGTGGGGGTGGCGAGGTTGGTGCCCGCGCTGCTGCCGATGTACGGCATGCCGGCCAGCGCGCGCTCCCGGATCGCCGCCAGCAGCCCGGATTCCTGGAGCGTCCTGAGCAGCCGGAACGTGTTGCCGCCGCCCGTGAACACCGCCTCGGCCTCGTGAATCATCCGGAGCCCCGTCTCGTCCACCGTCAGCGTCCTCGCCAGGACGCCGATGTCCGCGAGCCGCTCGGCGACCTTCGCGCCGTAGGCCTCGCGGTCCTTCAGGGCGAACGGGACGAAGACCACCCGCCGGGCTCCACCCAGAAAATCGTCGATCTCGGCCAGGCAGTGGTCGAGGAACCCCTGGCCGTGGTTCGTGGAGTTGCTGATCAGCAGAAGGCGTCTCGTCATCTCAATACCCCTCTCCGGAGGCGGGAATCCTATGCCAGGACTGGCCGGGTGTCAGCCCGACGAAAAGATAGTTGCAACTGCCAACCAGTTTGTATATCCTCTCTCCATGGACGCAGCGACGCTCCTCCCCGTGTTGACCGTAGACCCCTACCTGGGACAGGACTCGGCGGATCTGTACGATGCCCTGTCCAACCTGGTGCGGGTCTACCAGTTCCGGGACCGGGACCGGATCTGCTGCTACGACGTTTCGGTCACCCAGTGCTATGCCTTGGAGGGACTGGTCCGCCGGGGAGGGATGACCCTCAACGAGCTGGCGGCCCATCTCTTCCTCGACAAGAGCACGGCCAGCCGGGTGGTGGACGCCCTGGAGCGGAAGGGCTACGTGGCCCGCACCCCGCACCCCAAGGATCGCCGCGCCGTCCTCCTGGAGGCGACCCAGACCGGACGCGCCCTGGAGAACAGGATCCGCGAGGAGATTCTGGAAGAGGAGCAGAAGCTCCTCGCCGACTTCCCGCACGAAGTCCGCCGGGCCATGACCGAGCTCCTCACCCGCCTCGGGCGCGCCGCGAACAGCCGCGTCGAGGTTGGAGGAGGAAGCTGCTGCCGGCTTCCCTGACCCCTTTTTTTTGGACCGATAGTTGTTACTGACAACGAAAGAGAGGAATCCATGAGCACCCAGACCCCCGTCTCCGAGACCAACGTCCAGACCCTCGACCCCGCCGCCCTGCGTGAAGTGGTGCAGGCCAAGTACGGTGAGGCGGCGCGCAGCGTCCGGCAAGGTACCCAGAGCGCCTCCTCCTGCTGTGGCGGGAGCTGCGGCACAGGGAAGGACCCGATCACCTCAGACCTCTATAACATCCAGGAGACCGCAAGCCTGCCGACGGAGGCGGTGCTGGCCTCGCTCGGCTGCGGCAATCCCACGGCCCTCGCCGAGCTGCGCGAAGGTGAGACCGTACTCGACCTCGGCTCCGGAGGCGGCATCGACGTCCTCCTCTCGGCCCGCCGGGTCGGCCCCACGGGCAAGGCCTACGGCCTGGACATGACCGACGACATGCTGGCTCTGGCGCGCGAGAACCAGAAGAAGGCCGGGGTGGAGAACGTCGAGTTCCTGAAGGGTGAGATCGAGTCGATCCCGCTGCCGGAGTCGCACGTGGACGTGATCATCTCCAACTGCGTGATCAACCTCTCGGCGGACAAGCGGCGGGTGCTCTCCGAGGCCTTCCGTGTTCTCAAGCCCGGCGGCCGGTTCGCGGTCTCGGACGTGGTGATGCGAGGCGAGATGCCGGAGGCCCTGCGCCGCAACGTGGAGCTCTGGATCGGCTGCGTGGCCGGCGCTCTCCAGGAGACCGACTACCGGAGCCTCCTCGCCGAGGTCGGCTTCGAGGAGATCGACGTCGAGCCCACCCGCATCTACCGTGTCGAGGACGCCCGCGAGTTCCTGAAGGAAGCCGGCATCGACCCCGAAACCGTCGCCCCCGAGGTCGACGGCAAGGTCCTGAGCGCCTTCGTGAGAGCCCGCAAGCCGTTGGCGTGACGGGGTTCCGATTCGCCGACAGGGAGTAGTCCGTGCAGGGGCGTGCGAGAGCACGCCCCTGCCGTTTCCTGAAAGATCAGGAGCCGCCCGGATTTCTTCAGATCGTGCGCCTGTCCGCTCAGGAATCACGCCGCTGCGTTCAGGAGCCTCCGGGTCCGGTTCAGGAAGCCCATCGATCCGATCAGGAGCCTCAAAGATCGCGGCAGGAGGCGCAC
>DATANP010000084.1:0-15314 GCA_036266195.1 Thermoanaerobaculia bacterium
CGACGTCCGGCAGGTACTCCGGATTCGCGCGGTCGCGGGCCATGCGCTCGGCCAGCTCCGGGTCGCGCGCCCAGAGCCGGACACGATGGCCTCCGGCGCCCGCGAAGTGGACGGCCAGGGCGGTCCCCCACGAGCCCGCGCCCAGGACCGCGATGTCCTTGCCGTTCATCCCGCTCTCCTCTCTCCCAGCCTGGGCTCGACGCCCTGCCGGAGACGTTCCAGGTTGGACCGGTGCTTCCAGATGACGAACAGGCCGATGAGCAGGGCGGATACGATCAGCCACGGATCCCGCTCTTCCAGTCCCAGGCGCTGCGTGGTCCAGACGAAGAGAGGAAAGCAGGCTGAGGCAAGGATCGAGCCCAGGGAGACATAGCGCTTCCAGGCCACGATCACGAGGAAGAGCAGCAGCGTCAGCACCATGGCCGGCGGCGCCAGGGCGCCCATGGCTCCGGCCGAGGTCGCCACGCCCTTGCCGCCCTGGAAGCGGAGCCAGACCGGATAGCAGTGGCCGATCATCACGACGAACGCGGCGGCGCCCTGCAGGGAGGCCGGAGCGCCGAGACGCCGTGCGATCAGCACCGCGGCCACCCCCTTCGCGACGTCCAGGAGGAGCGCCGAGACGCCCGCGGCCTTGCCCGCGGTCCGCATGACGTTGGTGGCGCCCACGTTGCCGCTGCCCACCCGGCGCACGTCCTTGCGGGCGACCAGCTTGGCGATCAGGAAGCTGAACGGGATCGAGCCCAGCAGGTAGGCCAGGACGATGATCCCTACGATGAGGCCGGGCTTCATTCCTGATCGCCCTCCAAGGAGTCTTCCAGGGGGAAGGCCTCGACCACGCTGTAGCGAGCGCCGCGCGGGCTCAGCTTGCTCTCCATGAGGACGCCGCGGTCGACCCGGAACGGCGGTCCGACCTCGCCCGGAAAGGCTGCCGTGAACTTCTCGGCCGCGTCGCGCGGCCAGTTGGGCTCGCAGCGCGCCAGGGTGACGTGGGACTTGAACGGCCGGTCCTCGGGCTCGAAGCCGACGGCTTCTACTGCGGCGGCCACGGCATCGGCCTGGACCGCGGCCAGCTCCTCCGGCGCGTCCAGTCCCACCCAGGCGACCCGGGCCGGGCGCTTCGGAGGAAAGGTCCCGCCGCCGGAGAGCCGCAGGGTCATGGGCGGGTGCTTCGCGAAAGCCTCGCGCAGTCTGGCGGAGAGCGCCGGGACCCGGTCGGCCGGGGTCTCGCCCAGGAAGAGCAGGGTGAGATGAGCCATCTCGGGATCGACCCAGCGTGCCCGCGGCAGCCGGTCGCGGAGGGCGGCCATGCGCCGGGCCAGCTCGCGCCGCACGGCCTCGGGGATCTCCAGGGCCACAAAGAGTCTCATGAGATACCGAGCCTCATGACGCGAGGAGCATCCTTCTCAAAAGGTCGAGCGCGAGTTGTGCCGACTGAGCCCGCACGCGCTCGCGGTCGCCCGGGAAGCGGACCTTGCGGTGCTCCAGGCGCCCGTCCGGACCGGCCACGGCGATATGGACGGTGCCCACCGGCTTGGCCTCGCTGCCGCCGCCGGGTCCGGCCACGCCGGTGATGCCCGCGCCGTAGTCGCTGTGGAAGACCCGGCGCACGCCCTCGGCCATGGCCCGGGCCAGGGGCTCGGAGACCGCGCCGTGCTCGGCGAGCATCTCCGGCGGCACGCCCAGGACCTGGGTCTTGAGGTCGTTGGTGTAGGTGACGGCGCCGCCCAGGAAGTAATCGCTGCTGCCCGCCACGCGGGTGATGCGCTCGGCGAGCAGGCCGCCCGTGCAGGACTCGGCCACGGTGAGGGTAGCGCCAGCCTTGCGCAGCAGGTCGCCCACCACGGTCTCCAGGGTGTCTTCCTCGCGCAAGGCATAGACGGCATCGCCGGCCAGCTCGCGGAGGCGGGCCGTCATGGCTTCCAGGCGCTGGCGCCGCTCTGGCTCGGGTCCCTCGGCGGTGGAGCGCAGCCGGATCTCGCCGGGGCTCGCGAGGATGGTGATCCATTCGCGGCCGAACTCGTCGTAGGCCGGCCGCACCCGCTCCTCGACCACGGACTCGGGCAGGCAGGCGATCTTGATCGTGGAGGTCTCGCGGCCCACGTTACCCGCGGCAGCCGAGCGCTCGGCGAGCCAGGGGATGAGGTCGGACTCGATCATGCCCTCCAGCTCGAAGGGCACGCCGGGGAACAGGAACAGGGTCGAGCCCTGGCCCTCGATCCGCATGCCCGGCGCGGTGCCGCGGGGGTTCGGGATGAGGACGGCGCCTTCGATCACCTCGGCCTGCTTGCGGTTGACCGAAGGCATCACGCGGCCATGCTCGCGGAAGCGGCGCTCGATCGTGGCGAGGACCTCTTCGTTGAAGACAAACCCGCGGCCGAGCGCCTGGGCCACGGCCTCGCGGGTGACGTCGTCCGCGGTGGGCCCGAGGCCGCCGGTCACCAGCACCAGGCCGTAGCGGGCGAGCAGCGTGCGCAGCTCGTCGGCCATCTCCTCGACCGAATCGCCCACCACGCCCTTGCGGCGCAGCTCGACCCCGTAGCGTTCGAGGACGCCGGTCAGCTTGAGGGAGTTGGTGTCGAGCCGGTCGGTCCCGAGAAGCTCCGAGCCGACCGCGAGGATGGCCGCCTTCATGGGCGGGGATGATATCGCAGAGGGACCTCACCCCCTGTCCCCCTCTCCCATCTCCCGCCCACCCGACCCCGGGAGAGGGGGGACGCATGCCGGCGTATTACCAGGGTTCAGCAAGGCAGCCCCAGGAACGTTCCCCCTCTCCCGGCGGGGGCCGGGTGGGAGATGGGAGAGGGGGCTAGGGGGTGAGGACCAACGCCGGAGCCTCCCCGCCCTCCCCCACCTCGAAGCACGCCGCGAACCGCTCCACCAGCCGGTTGTCGTCACGCCGCAGGTAGAGCCGGCCCAGCTCATCGCCTTCGCGCACCTCGTCGCCGAGGCGGGCTTCCACCAGCAGGGAGACCCCGTGGTCGATCTCCGAGTCCGGCCGGACTCGGCCGGTACCGGCCTCGATCAGAAGCATTCCGATCTGGCGGGTGTCGATCCGCGAAACCACTCCGGACCTTCGGGCCAGGAGCGGGCGCTCGACCGGCGCGAGGTCGAGCCTCGGGGCCAGGATCCAGGCCGGGTTGGCTCCCTGGAGCACGGCCCACTGGTCGAAGCGCTCGCGGGCGCGGCCGGAGGCGATCGCGCCTTGGAGATCGGCGCGGGTCAGGGGCTGTCCGACCAGGACCGCGACCTCCTCGGCGAGCCGGTAGGTGACCTCCATGAGGTCGTCCGGACCGCGGCCTTCGAGACAATCGAGCCCCTCGCGGACCTCGGCGGCGTTGCCGCACCAGCGCCCGAGGGGCTGGTTCATGTCCGTGATCAGCGCGGAGACCTCCGTGCCGAGGCCCTGGGCGGTCTCGACCAGCATGCGGGCCAACTCGCGGGCGCTCTCCAGGTCCTTCATGAAGGCGCCGTTGCCCGCCTTGACGTCGAAGACCACGGCGGCCGCGCCCATCGCCAGCTTCTTGGAGAGGATGCTCGCGGTGATCAGCGGCAGGGATTCGACCGTGGCGGTGACGTCGCGGAGCGCGTACAGGCGCCGGTCGGCCGGCGCGATGCCGCCCGTGGCGCCGCCGAACGCGATGCCGCAGCGTTCGAGCAGGACGAGACAGCGGCGCCGGTCGAGATCCAGGTCGATCCCGGGGATGGCCTCCAGCTTGTCCATGGTGCCGCCGGAGTGGCCGAGGCCGCGGCCGGCGAGCATGGAGACCGGCAGACCGCAGGCCGCCAGCAGGAACGGGAGGACCAACGAAGTCTTGTCGCCGATGCCGCCGGTCGAATGCTTGTCGCACAGGTTCGGCACGTCGCGGGCGAGAAACCAGCGCTCGCCCGATTCGAGCATGCCGAGCGTGAGGGCGCGGGTCTCCTCCACGTCGAGACCGCGGATCGCCGCGGCCATCAGGAAGGCGCCGAGCTGCGCGTCGCTCCACGAGCCGTCCGCGGCGCCGCGGACGACCTCGAGGATCTCCTCCTCGGTGAGCCGCATCCCGGCCCGTTTCCGTTCCAGGATGCGGTAGGGAAGGATCAAGTGGACGCGATCCTCAGAGACCCAGGCCCGGGGGCATGCCGCCCGGGAAGCTGTCGCCCGCGCCGGCGCGGCTCGGGTCCAGCTCGGCGATCTTCTGGCGGGCGTCCCGCGCGTAGGGCGACTGCGGGAACTCGTCGATGATCCGCTGGTAGGTCTGGACGGCCTCCTGCTTCTTGCCGAGCTGCTCCTGGGTGGCGGCCAGCTCGCCGAGGATGACGTCCTGGGGTAGCGGCGCGTCGGTCTGGTCGAGCATGGCGGAGAGCTTCGTGGCGACGTCCTCGGCCTTGCCGGTGCTCCGGTCGAGGCGGTAGAGGTTGATCCGCGTCTCGTTCGCCAGCAGGTGGTCGCCGTGCTCGTCGACGAAGCCGTTCCACAGCTCGCGGGCGCGGTCGGGCTGACCCTCGGCCATCGCGATCTGGCCCAGGTAGACCGCCGCGACGTCGCCGGCCGGGGTAGAGCCGAAGTCGCCGTGCAGCTTCTCGAACAGACCCTTGGCCTTGGCCCGGCGGGCCGCCTCGTCCGCGAATGTCGGGTTCGTCGGATCGTCCGGCTTGGGGGCGGCCGGATCGAGCGGCGCCTGGTAGACCTTGATGGCCTGGGCCAGGGCGACGTTGGCCTTCTCGGCCTGATTGCTGCGGTACATGTACCAGAGGGCGGCGAGCAGGGCGACGGCGAGCAGAGCGCCGATCGCCATCATGAGCGTCTTGGCGTGGCTCTCCGCATACTCGACGCCTCGCTCCATGACATTGGCGAGCTCGTCGCGCTTCATTTCCCTGCGGGTCAGATGTTGACTCATCGAAACGACTCCCGAGATGGATTCCTGTCGAAAGGGAACAGGGCCGACTGATATCAAGGCTGGTGCGGCTAGGAGGACTCGAACCCCCGACCAAGAGTTTAGGAAACTCCTGCTCTGTCCACCTGAGCTATAGCCGCAGGCGGTGGGCATTATACCCTAACGCTGCCAAGCCTCCCTGGTTCTTCTCTTCCTCCCTCTCCCCCGGTATCGCGTCGGGGAGAGGGGGAACGGGATCAAACTTCAATACTGGATGAGCGACTCCACCTTGTACCCGTCCAGCTTCTGGCGGCCCGGGAGGAAGGTCAGCTCGATGATGAAACCCATGCCTTCCACCACGCCGCCGAGCGACTCCACCAGCTTCGCCGCGGCGAGCGCCGTGCCGCCGGTCGCCACCAGGTCGTCCACGATCAGGACGTGCTCGCCCGGCTTGACCGCGTCCCGGTGCATCTCCACCGAGTCCGAGCCGTACTCCAGGTCGTAGGTCTCGCGGACCTTCTCCCATGGCAGCTTGCCGGGCTTGCGCACCGGCACGAAGCCGGCATTGAGGTCATAAGCCACGATCGGCCCGAACATGAAGCCGCGCGACTCGATGCCCACCACCTTGTCGATGTGCCGGTCCGCAAACATGTCGGCGAAGCGGTCGACCGTCATGCGCAGGCCTGCCGGGTCCTGCAGCAGGGTGGTGATGTCGTAGAACAGGATCCCCGGCTTCGGGAAGTCGGGAACCTCGCGGATGAGCTTCTTCAGATCGTCCATTCTCTCCTCTCTCCTCCGGAGCCCGCGGTCGGCGGGCTAGCGGTCGATGTCGAAACGGTCCCAGTCCATGAGACCTGGTATCGGCTCCTTGTCCAGGGGCTCCTCGTCCAGGCCGGAGACCCGCGAGCCGGGCGGACCCTCCAGCACCCTCTGCTTGAAGTGCTCCAGAACCCCCGAAACCGCGACAGCCTCGATCTCGACCTGGCCGTCGGGCAGGTTGCGCACCCGTCCGGCGACCCCGAGCTCGCGGGCGGCGCTGCGGGTGAACCAGCGGAACCCCACCCCCTGGACGCGCCCGCGGACCCGCCAGCGCACGGCGATCCGGTCCTGGCCGGTCTCCTCGGCCACCTACTTCTCCCCCACCTTCCAGCCATGGCGACCGAGCAGCGGCACGAAGGCGACCTCCTCGCCCTCCCGCCGCCGCACCTCGCCGCGCGCCGACTTGCGGTAGATCACCAGCTTCTGGGCCTGCATCTGCCCCTCGGGGATCACCAGCACGCCGCCCGGCGCGAGTTGCTCGAGCAGCGGCTCGGGCACCTTGGGCGCCCCGGCGGTGACCATGATCCTGTCGTAGGGCGCCCACTCGCTCCACCCCACCGTGCCGTCGAAGACCTGGATCTTCACATTGTCGAGCCCAAGCTGGCGCATGCGCGGGATCGCCTGCTGGGCGAGCTCCGGCACCCGTTCCAGGCTGTAGACCCGGCGCGCCAGAAGGGCCAGGATCGCCGTCTGGTAGCCCGAGCCCGTGCCGATCTCCAGCACCGAGCTGGTGGGCTGCACCTCCAGCAGCTCCGTCATGCGGGCCACGATGTAGGGCTGGGAAATCGTCTGCGCCGAGCCGATGGGCAGCGCGTGGTCGCCGTAGGCCTGCGTGCGCAGGTGGTCCTTGACGAACAGGTGGCGCGGCACCTTGCGCAGGGCCGCGAGGACGCGCTCGTCCTTCACGCCGCGCGCGGCGATGTGGTCGCGGATCATCCGCTCGCGTTGAGCCGCGTGGGGGTCGTTCATCGGCTCACTTGCGGGTATCGGAGGGGGGAGGGACAGTGTTCACGGCCATGCCTTCGAGCGCCTCGCGCAGCGGTCCGAAGCTCTCCAGCCCCGGGTAGTGCGTGAGGTCGAGGTGGAGCGGCGTCACCGAGATGCTGCCCTTCGAGACCGCCTCGTAGTCCGTGCCCTCGCCCGCGTGCCACTGCGGGACGCCGGCGATCCAGTAGTACTTGCGTCCACGGGGATCGAGCTTCTCGATCACGCTCTGCTTGTAGGTGCGGCGGCCGAGCTTGGTGAAGCGCACCCCCTCGGTGCTCTGGATCGGGCCGGCCGGCACGTTCACGTTGAGCAGCAGGTCGCGCGGCAGGCTCTCGATCTGGCCCAGCAGCAGCTCGGCAACCTGGCGGGCGAAGCGGGCGGCGGGCTCGAACGAGAAGCCCTCCGCGACCTCCTGGCTGAACGCCACCGACGGGATGCCGAGGAGCGTGCCCTCGAACGTGGCGCTCACCGTGCCCGAGTACGTCACGTCGTCGCCCAGGTTGAGCCCGAAGTTGATGCCGGAGAACACCAGGTCCGGCGGGCTGTCCTTGAGCAGGTGGAGCACCGCGAGGTTGACGCAGTCGGTGGGCGTGCCGTCCACGGCGAACCAGCGCTCCTCCACCCGCTGCATGCGCAGCGGACGGCTCAGGGTCAGGGCATGGCCCATGGCGCTCTGCTCGCGGTCGGGCGCCACCACCCAGACCTCGGCGACCTCTGACAGGGCCGAGGACAGGAGCTTGATGCCCTGCGAGAAGATGCCGTCGTCGTTCGTGACCAGGATGCGCTTCAAACAACCTCCTGCTTCTTACCGGGCCGGGATGTACTTGCCGACGATCGGCGCCAGGTCGCGCAGCGTCTTGTCCGGGATCGCCGAGTGCTCGGTGATCAGCGAGAACTTGAGCGCCTCGCCGCAGCCGCAGGTGCGCGGCGCGTCGTCGGACACCCGCTTCAGGATCTCGCGTACCACGCGCTGGGACATGGCCACGTTCTGGCGGACCACCTCCATCACGGCCTCGCCGGACACGGCCTCCTCGGTCTCGTGCCAGCAGTCGTAGTCCGTGACCATGGAGAGCGAGGCATAGCAGATCTCGGCCTCGCGGGCGAGCCGGGCCTCGGTGAAGTTGGTCATACCGATGACGTCGAACCCATGGCGGCGGTAGGTCTCGGACTCGGCGCGGGTCGAGAACTGGGGGCCCTCCATGTTGACGTAGACCCCGCCGCGGTGCGTCGTGGCACCGGCCGCGCGGGCTGCCTCGACGAAGGGATCGATGAGCCGGGGGCAGACCGGCTTGGCGAGCGACGTGTGGGCCACGAGACCGTTGCCGAAGAACGTATCCACCCGGTGCCGGGTGCGGTCGTAGAACTGGTCGGGGACCACGATATCGGTCGGCTTGTACTCCAGCTTGAGGGAGCCGACGGCGGAGACCGAGATGAGCTGCTCGACGCCCAACACCTTGAAGCCATAGATGTTGGCGCGGTAGTTGAGCTCGCTGGGGGTCATGCGGTGGCCGCGGCCGTGCCGGGGCAGGAAGGCGACCATCCGGCCGTCGAGCTCGCCGATGACATAGGGGTCGGACGGATCGCCGAACGGCGTCTGGATGCGACGCTCCTCGCGGATCACCAATCCTTCCATCTGATACAGGCCGGACCCTCCGACCACACCGATACGCACGTCACTCATGAGACCCTCCTGGGATAGGGGATTCGCTGCCGTCCGGCTGGAGCCGGCCGGAGAGTCTAGCAGGAGAGGGGCGGCGGGAACACCCCGCCCGGCTCACCCGCGCTCGCGGCCCCGCGCCGGCGCGCCGTAGGCTTCGTCGAGCGCCAGCACCGCGGCCTCGGACTCGCCGAAGTCGAGGCCGCCCTCCAGCGTCTGGCTGGCCAGCTCGAGATCGGCGGCGACCACTGCCCCTCCACCGCGGGCCGTGGCGCTCTCCAGCGCGAGATCGATCTGCGCCTCGACCCGGTCGAGGTCGCTGTTCACCTGCGCCAGGGATCTCTCGGAGCGCTCCAGGTTGTCCAGGCGCTGGCGGAGGATCTTGAGGGTGGCTTCCCGGGAGCTGAGCAGTGTGGCCGGGGCTTCCGAGGAAGATGCGAGCTCGGTCTCCAGGTCCGCGATCTTTCGCCGGAGATCCGCACTGCTCGTGCTCCGGCGCAGGGATTCCAGGTGCTGGCGGGCCACCAGGAGCTTGAGGTGGATCCAGGAGAGGCGGCCGAGCGCCTCTTTCGCGCTCTCCACCTCGAAGTCGCCGGCCCGGGCATCGTGGGCCATCTCCAGGATGCGGGCGCACTTGCGATCCACCTCGTCGAAGCGGCGGCGAGCCTCGCCCGCGAGCTGCTCTACGAGGTCCAGCCTCAGCGTCGCCGCTTCGGGGGTCGAGGCGGCCTTCCTCTGCCGGTCCACCCAGCGCTGGAAACGGGAATCCGTGGCTACCAGCGCCAGGTATCCCGCCTCCAGCCCGGCGCCGAGCAGCCAGAACGCAGGGTGCCCTACACCGAGGATGCCGAAGCCGAGCGTCGCCAGCGCGTTGACCGGCAGACGGCCGAGCCCCGGAAGCACGGGGCCGGCCCAGAAGGCTTTCTTCAGGTAGTCGAGCACGGTGGCATGATACGACGGAGCTACGGTCCTCCGCGGGCCCGCTCCCAGCCGGCCAGCAGGTTGTTGAGGATCTCCGCGCGCGGCATCTCGCAGGCGGTCCCCAGATCGACGCTCAGCCCGAACCGCTCATAGCTCACGAACGGACTGCCCTGGAACCGCACCGGCACGGCCGGGTTGCCCGGCCGGAAGCCGTGGACCAGCGACTGCTTCTGCACCGGCTCCGTGAGCAGAAAGTCCAGGAACCGGCCGGCCGCCTCGCGCTGCTCCGGGCTGCTCCATGGCACATCCAGGACATAGTAAGGATTTTCGTTCCACGCGTTGCGCTCGGGGTACACGATGCGCAGCTCGCCCCACCGCCCCTCCGCGTTCTTCAGATAGTCGATGGCCACGCTCTCATACACGACAACCGCGTCGTAGGAGGAAGGCCCCTTGAGCACCATCTCGCGCATCAGGTTGCCCGTGCTGTTCGACAACCCGCTCACCCCGCGTTCGAGCTCGCGCAGCCAGGTGACGAAACCAGGGTCCAGGATGTCCTGGAGACTGAGGCCGCGGCTCTTCTGGTGATAGTCGTAGGCCATGAGCACGAGCGTCATCAAACCGCTGTTCGACTGGTTCGGATGCGTGTGCCCGAGCTTGAACAGACCCCACTCGGGCTTCTGCGCGATCGTCTGCCAGCCGGACGGCTCGGCAAGCGCCTGCCCGAGCGTGCGGAACGAAACCTCGCCGTACTTGCGGCGGAACGCCTCGTAGCGCTCCGCCCACATCACGAAGACCATGGGCGTGAGCGCAAGGTTTTCCTCCCGCGCGATCGGGCTGGCCCCCCCGCCGATACTGCCTCCGGAATGCTGGACCTGCCACTCCTGGAGGAACACGTCCTTGTAGAGAGCGCTCGCCGGGCTCCAGACCTGGATGCGCTCGTCGCTCCGCAGCACGGCCTGGGCCCCTTCGAGCGAGCCCATGGGGATCAGATCGATCTCGATATCCTTGCCTTCCTCCGTCTTCGCGAACTCGGCCGCAGCCCCTTGGAGCCAGCGCTCCTTCTCGGTGCCATAGGCGATGCCGATCCGCACCTTCGAGCCGGAGGAAGGGCGTGCCTGCGTCGCAGCGGTCGGCGTGGGACCGGGCTTCCCGTCCCGGCCCCGGAAGAGAATATATGCACCATAGAGACAGCCGGCGACGAAGAGAAGAACGAAGATCTTCCCGGCGCCGGTCAACCTGGGTGAGTTGGGTTCGCTCATAGCCTAGAAGAATGTTGAGATCTCGCGGAAGACGGTCCGGATGTTCGCCGGATTGCCCTCGTAGGAACGCGCCCGGGTCGCTTCCGCAATGGTTTTGAGAATGTCCTGCTTCGCGTCCTTGCCGTATGCGATGGTGAACACGCGGATGCCGCGGTCCTCGCTCCCCGCGCTGATCTTGCTCAGCAGCTCGTCGAGCTTCGTGCGGCTGTCGCGGTCCTCGCCATCGCTCAGCACCACGATGGCCGCGATGCGCCCCCGGTCGCGCCGCTGGAGGAGGTCGTCGTAGGCCTGGCCGATGGCATCGTAGAGCGCCGTGCCGCCGTCGGCGATGAGTCCGCGCACTGACTCGATCGCGCCGGCCCGGCCCTGGGCGAGCGGCTGGTCCTGGAGAATCCATCTCGGATCGTCGTTGAACGCCAGAAGCGAGAACGAGTCGCGGTCGTCCAGCAGGGTCAGGAGCTGCTCGGCGCCGACGCGCGCAGCGTCGATCTTCCCGTCGTCCTGCATGCTGCCGGAGACGTCCAGGACCAGGGTCACGTCCGAGCGCTTCTTCGCTTCGTGAAAGAGGCCCAGCGCCGCGTCGATCACCTCGACCGGAGGCACCTCCAGCGTGGTCTGGGGCTCCTTGGGATCGACTCCGTGGGTGGCATCGAAAGGCGCCGCGAGCGGGATGTTCACGTCGGACGGCCGAAACCCGTATTGGAGCGCCTTCTCCTGCTGCGGACGCGCGAGCAGATAATCGATATAGATCTTCGCCGCCTCCCGGTGCTCGGGCGTGACCCACTCCCGGTCCACGATCCCGACCGGGTGATCGCTCCAGAACGTTCCCTCCTTCGGATAGAGAGCCACGACCGGGAACTGGAGGCGATACTCCGGAGAGGTGGAATCGATCACCGAGCTTTCATAAAGGACCGCTGCCGAGAGATAGCGCGGACCGTCGGTGAACAGCCTCTTGCCGAAGAAGCCGGTGGAGCTCCCGTAGTGGACCACGGAGCTTTCAATACCCGATACGAACGCGGCCGTCTCCGGCCGGCGTACGTCCTCCAGCGTAAGCCCCGCGACCTTGCCGTTCGCTGCGTAGACCTCGGCGAGCATGGAGATCAGTCCGCTATTGCTGTACTCGGGATGGGTGTGCCCGAACTTGAACGCGCCCCACTCGGGATGCCCGTGGGCGGACCACCCCGCGGGGTCGCGCGCCAGCGCCAGGATGTCGCTCCAGCCCACGGGCTTCTGCGGCCAGCCGAGCGCCTCGGCCATGGGGCGCCACATGGCGATCACCACGGGCGAGAGCACCAGGTTCCGGGTCTCGCCGACGAGGTCCTTGCCAGTGCGGGCCCTGGACCTGGCGTTGCCGAGCCGGATGAACGCCTCCGACGCCGGGCTGGTCAGGTGGGCCTGCCGCGCGCCCGCCAGCAGGTCGTCGATCGCCTCGCCCGACCCTTGCGCCACCGCCTCGACCTGGATTTGCTTGCCATTGGAGGTCCGGGCGCCGCTGGCGTTGAAGGCGGCCGTCACGTCGTCGATCCAGGCCTGCTTTTCCGAGCCATAGGTGAAGAGGAGCTGGACCGTCGTGGCCGGGTCAGGCCTGGGCGCCCCAGCTCCGTCTTCAGAAGCTTCCCGGTCTTCTCCGCCACAGGCTCCACAGATCAGAACCGTGAGACCGAGGAGCACAGCCTTCCACCGCCTCGTCATCGTCATGCCCCCTCTACGCCAAGGTCGGGGGCGAGTTTATCGGTGGCGGACCGGCAAAACCGTTCCTTACAGGAACGTCGCAGAGCTGTCACAAAACTGTTACATGCCACTCCTCAGCCGTGAACCGCCGGCGAGGTTCCGAGCCCCCGGGCAAGCTCGGCCTCGAGCTCGCGCCAGCCCTGGAACCGGACGGCCAGGGCCTCCTCGTCGGTCTCGCGGCCGGCGAGCTGGTAGAAGAGCTCCCAGTGGCGGCGCTCCGCGGGCCCCAGGTCGGCGAGCAGGCTGACGACCTCGGGATCGTCCACGACCTCCAGGAGACGGGTGAACCGCTCGCAGCTCCGCGCCTCGATCATGGCGCCGAACAGCAGGCGGTCGACCTTCGTCCAGGGCTCGCGGCCGAGGACGATCCGCTCCCGCAGGCTCTGGGCCCAGGGGTTCTTCCGCCGTCCGCCGAGCGGCCAGCCGCGCTTCCTCAGGATCGCCACGACCCGCCGGAAGTGCTGCACCTCCTCGGCCGCGAGCGCCGCGGCGCGCTCGACCAGCTCGGCGTCGTCGGGATAGTAGCCGGCCAGGGACAGGGCATACATGGCGACCTGCTGCTCGCAGACCGCGTGATCGGCCAGGAACTCGGGCAGCCGCGCCGCCGCGATCTCCGCCCAGGAGCGGGGCGTGGCGTGCAGCAACGGCAGCTCGGCAAAGACCTCGTCGAAGTCAGGACTCCTCATGGACCCTACAATATCCGCACCGCTCATTCGTCTACAACGTAGATGGAACCCATGCCACTCGAACAGGATCAGCGGATCTCCAACGTGGTCAAGCGCGAGCAGTCCCGGCTGCGCAGCTTCATCCGCCGGCGCGTGCCCGACCCGCGGGACGCCGAGGACATCGTGCAGGACGTCTTCTCCGAGCTGGTGGAGGCGAACCGCCTGCTGATGCCGGTCGATCACGTCACGAGCTGGCTGTTCCGCGTGGCCCGCAACCGCATTACCGACCTTTTCCGCAAGAGGAAGCCGGAGAGCTTCGGTGACGACGAGCTCCTGCGGCTGGAAGACCTGCTGCCGTCGCCCGACGCCGGACCGGACGCGCTCTACGCCCGCAACGTGCTCCTCGCGGAGCTCGAGTCGGCGCTCGACGAGCTGCCGCAGGAACAGCGCGAGGTGTTCGTCGCGCACGAGATCGAAGGGCGCAGCTTCAAGGAAATGGTCGCCGAGACTGGCGTGAGCCTGAACACCCTGCTGTCCCGCAAGCGCTATGCGGTGCTGCACCTGCGCGAGCGATTGCAAACCCTTTACGACGAATTCAGAAGCTCGTGAGGAACCCGATCATGAGAAAGCGATTCCTTCTGTTTGCCCCGCTGGCCCTGCTGGCCTTCGCCCTCTTCATCGCGTTCGGCGGCTGGGTCGTGATGTCCCTCTGGAACTGGCTCCTGCCGTCGCTGTTCGGCTGGCCCGCGCTCACCTTCTGGCAGGCGCTCGGGCTCCTGGCGCTGTGCCGGATCCTCTTCGGTGGATTTGGATTCCGCGGTCCCCGCCGCTCCAGACGCTGGGAGAGGATGACCCCCGAAGAAAGGGAGCGGTTCCGGCAGGGCATGCGCGCCCGTTGCGGCTTCGCTCGACCCGAAGGTGAGAGCGGCGGCGAGTCGCCAGTGTAGGGGCACGCCCGGCTCGGCTCTCCTCCCTCAGCCGTTGCACCATCCGCAACCGAGGAGGAAGGTGCCGTCCGCCTGGGGAGTAAGCGCGATCGTCATTGGGCAGACCTTCTCCGGGCTACCGTCCACGTCCACCGTCAGGGCCTTGGTGAAGTGTCCCAGGCGCAGGCCATCCTTCGCAGCCGTGGGGACCAGTTTCAAGGCTGAAACAACCTTGTGATAGTCGCCTTGGAAGCGGCCATACACAAGCGCGCCGAAATCCTCGCCCTGGGCAAAGGTCATCAGCACGGCCGAGGTCTTCGCACCGGCGATTTCAAGCGGCGACTTCAGGATGACGACGTCCGTCTCGTCCATCTCTTCTCCGAATGTCGCCGCGGCGAATCCCCGGTCGAAGCTGGACGAGCCGGTCCCGGCCATCTTGCGGACAACTCCCAAGGGGTCCGTTTTACAAAGCAGGGCCTCCGTCAGCAAAGCCTGCGGCGTCGGCTCCGCTGCACTGGAAAAAGTCGCGAAGGCCAGGCCGGAGGAAAAAATCAATACGCCGAATCGGTTCACACGATCTCCTCCATGACTATGGCGGACGAGCACCATCATACCCCGGCAGACGCGGAAATCTGCTCTGCCGTCCGTCTATCCCCCTGTGTGCAAGCGCGCTCACTCATCGGGGGGCCTATGAGATACCGGAGCGGATTGGCAGCAGCTGGCCTGGCCTGCCTATGGATGGCGGCGCCGCCGCAGGCTTTCGCCTACAGCGGTACTGAGCATCGCCAGATTTCACGCGACGCGCTCCGCATCGCCTTCGATGCGATGGGTCTACCCCGCTGTCCAGCGGAGGGAGATCCGAATTCCTGCTCCAACCGATCCCTGGTGCTGTCCGAGCAGGATTGGGCAAACCTGCGTGCGCTGTTCGACGAGACCAGCTCGAACATCTCGTATGCGGACATGGTCGCCTTCGTGGATCACGTGCTCGATCCGGTCAAGCTCATCCAGCGCGACTGGACGATCTCCGGGCTTCCAACCGGGCCGAAGGATCTGGACGAAGAGTACCTCTTCCGTCTGCGCTCGCGGTTGACCCTCCAGGCTTGGGCGGCGAGGAACAACGATGCGCATTTCCAATCGCAGGCCATGATGTCGTGGTGGATCTGGCATCGTGATGCCGTCCTGACAGCAGCCTATGGAAATGCGGTCCAATCCTCCAAACCCGGCGGCAGCGAGCGGCTGTTCGCCGGCCTGCTCATGAACGCTATTTCGAACCACTATCTGGAAGATTCCCTGGCACCCGGTCATATCATCACGCCGCGGGAAGGAATGCACGATGCCGCAGCGATCAGCATGCACGATTTCTACAATCGGCAGGGTGCCGAATTCTCGATCGACTCCGACCGCTGGCCCGAGCTCGCGAAACTTATCGATCCGAGCCGGCACGCCAGGCTGTTCGCGCAGGACAAAAACGACGCACCGCAGATAGAGAGCCT
>DATANP010000085.1:0-17047 GCA_036266195.1 Thermoanaerobaculia bacterium
CGACCTGACCGCCATTTCGTCTCCCAGCGGGGACCTCCTGGGTCTGCGAAGGATGACCGAGCGACTCGGCGCGGAGTTGGGCGCGCGGGGATTGGCGTCGGAAATCCTGGAGGAGGCCGGAGAGGGGGGCGCGCTCCAGCCGGTCCTGGTTGCCCGTGGCTCCGACACCTCCCGCGGTCATCTGCTCCTAATCGGCCACATGGACACGGTCCTCCCCGCTGCAGAGCCGCGCATCGAGGACGGCCGGCTGGTCGCCACCGGCGCGATCGACATGAAGGGCGGCCTTGCTGCGTTCCTCGGCGCGCTCGACCTCCTCGCCCACCGAGGCGTGAAACCCCCGGACGACCTCCTGCTCGTCGTGGTCCCGGACGAGGAGATCGGAGGCCCGATCTCCCATTCGGCCATGCAGCGCTGGGGCACCGGCGCGCGGGCCCTCTGGGTGTTGGAGCCGGGCGAGCCGGCTGGCGACGCGGAGACCATGGTGGCCGGCCGGCGGGGCATGTTCGACTGGCACCTCACCGTCCAGGGTCAAGCCGCGCACTCGGGCCTCCACTACTGGGAAGGCCGTTCCGCCCTGGCCGCTGCCGCCCGCTGGTGTACCGAGGCCCAGGCGCTCTCGACCCCGAACGGCGGACCGACCGTGAACGTCGGCCGCTTCGTATCCGGAGACACCAGCTTCGTGGAGAACCTCGCCACGGCCTACACCTTGGTGGGCACCGAGCGGCAGCTCAACGTCGTACCCGACCGCGCGATCGTCGAAGGCGAAACCCGCTTCCTGCGATCCTCGGAAGAAGCCCAAATGGAAAACCGCCTCCGCGATCTGGCCCGGCAAATCGGGTCCGAAACCGGAACCGAAATGATTTTCACACGCCGGCCACTGATCCCACCGGTCGATCCCGACGGCCCGCACGGAGACCTCTGCCAACGGGCCGTCGAACTGGCCACTGCCCAGGGCTGGACCCTGGAGATCGAGCGCGAGCGCGGCGGCATCTCCTTTCCGAACTTCCTCCCCGATCCCGGCCGGCTGCCTGTCCTCGACGGATTGGGTCCGGTCGGCGGCGGGATGCACACGCGCGAGGAATATGTGGACCTGAGATCGCTCAGGAGACGGGTAGCGCTGCTGGCGGATCTTCTGGGCGAGGCCTGGCCATGAAGCTTCGTCTCGACATGCTCCCGCCACCTCAACGGAAGCTGTGGGATGAGCTTGGCGCCCTGGTCCCTTCCGGGTTCGTGCTTTATGGAGGCACCGGCCTGGCGCTTCGCCTGGGCCATCGGACCTCGGAAGATTTCGATTTCTTTTCGAACGAGAGCTTCCTGCCGGACAATCTTGAGCGTCGAGTACCGTTTCTGGAGTCATCCCAACGGCTCCAATCGTCTCAGAACACCCTGGTCTCCCTGGTGGACCGGAACGGTCCCGTCAAGGTCTCTTTCTTCGGAGGCCTGGGCCTCAAGCGGGCTGGTGAGCCGGAAACAGCCGACGGCGTGCTCATCGCCTCGCTCATCGATCTCGCCGCTACCAAGGTCAAGGTCGTTCAGGACCGGGCGGAAACCAAGGACTACCTCGATGTGAGCCGCATTCTGGAGGAGGGCCTCGACCTCGGTCAGGCCCTGGGCGCCGCCCTCGCCGTTTATGGCGAGGTCTTCAATCCGCTGCTCAGCCTGAAAGCGCTCTGCTACTTCGAGGATGGAGATCTTCGGCGGCTCCCTGAGGCGATCAAGCGCAGGCTTGCCGAAGCCGTCGCCTCGGTCGATCCGGAACGGTTGCCTCACGTCGAGCCTCGCCCAGGAGGCCTGGCGCCATGACCGACCTGGAGCAGGTTGCCAAGCGTCTCTTCTGGTGGAAGCCGCCGGCCGAAGCGCTTGAAGACGAGCGCCGCTTCCTGGCCCAGGTCATGACCTACGGCACGATCGAGGACCTCTCCGCAACCCTGCGCCACTTCCCAAGGAGCGCCCTGCGGGAAGTCCTGGAAGATGCTCCGCCGGGCGTGTTCGACATCCGCTCCTGGCACTACTGGCATCTGGTGTTCGGGATCAGCCCGGTACCCGAGCTGCCAAAGCGGCGGCTGGCCTGACCCGAAACGAAAAGCCTTTTCCGGTCACCTCTCGACGGACTCCATTTCGAGGACCAGGCCATGATGCGGACCGCTCCCGCTGCTCTCTTCCTCTGTCTCCTGACCGCCTGCGCGCGGGACAGCGCCAGGCCGGCGTTTCCGTCGGGGCCGGCTCTCCAGGGACCGATCCGCTTCGAGTTTGCCCTCTTCTATCCCGACGCTCCCCGGGAGGAGCCGCAGACCGCGCTCGACGCTCTTCTCGCGTCCGATTTCTCGGGGATCACCCGCGCGGACAAGCTGCCTGACAAGGGCGACCAGCGCCTCATCAGCACGACCTGGGTCACCGATGGGTCCTATGCCGCTCCGGATGTCGAAGGGCTGAGCTACTTCGGGCGCGGGCTCAGCGATGCCCAGGCCGCGGCCCTCCAGCAGCCCAAGGCCGTCCTGCTCCTCGACTTCGGCCATGGCAAGGAGCACGTCTGGACCGGCGCACGCGACGCCCTGCGCCTGACCAGCGCGCTCGCGCGACGGACCGGCGGGATCATCTGGGACAACGAGTCCCACGAGATGTTCACGCCGGATGTCTGGGATGAGAAACGCATCGCGACCTGGACCGAGGCCGATGGTCCCACCGATCTCCGGAACCAGTTCACCATTCACGTTTATCGGAAGGAGGAAGACGGTCTCCACCGCGAGGTCTCGCTCGGCCTCCGAAAATTCGGACTGCCCGACTTCGTCGTCGAGGATGTGAGCGGCTCGGTAACCTCCAACATGGTGGGCGTGGTCAACGTCCTCGCCCAACTGCTCGCGGAGGGGGCCCAGGTCGGCGGCGACGGCGAGATCGATATCGACGTCCAGGGCCTCCGCATCGCGGAGATGCGGAAAGAGAAAGTCGCTTCTTATAAATCGAACGCGACCGGCAAGGCCCGGCTGCGCCTCGTCCTGGGGGTGCCGCAGGAGGGAGATCCCGAAAACCGCCTGGCCGAGATCGTCTTCGACCGGTATTCAGGACCCGATACCCAGGCCCGCCAGGAGGTCATGCTGTCCACGCTTTTCGGCGCCGACGAGGATACCCTGACCAACACCACGCACGGCGAAGAGGTCCTCGAGGTCAGCCGCAAGGCCCGCGAAACGCTTCTCGCCACCCTCAAGCCCGCCTTCCAGAAAGGCCTGCCGCCGGGCGAGACCCTCCTGGTGAAAGCCCCTTTCAAGACACCGGCCGGAGGGAACGAATGGATGTGGGTCGAGGTGCTCGAATGGAAAACCGGAACGATCCAGGGCACGCTGCGCAACGACCCGGTCGAGGTCAAGGCTCTCAAGGCGGGACAGAGGGTCGAGGTCCAGGAGAAGGATCTGTTCGACTACATCCACTATCTTGCCGACGGTTCCTCCGAAGGCAATGAGACGGCGAAGCTCCTGAGTGCCGGAGGCTGAGCGGCTCTGATATCCTTCCATGCATGCGAAGGCACGCCGTCCTCTTCCTGGCACTGGTCCTCACCGCGTGTAGAAAAGAACCCGCCGTGCACCCCCGGGTCGTTCTGATCGGCCTCGACGGCGCGAGTTGGAACGTGCTCGATCCTCTCCTGGAAAAGGGTTCCCTTCCCGCCCTGGAGGATCTGCGGCGGCGCGGCGCCACGGCCGACCTCCAGACGGTCGAGCCCGTGATCTCGCCCACGAACTGGACCACGATCGCCACCGGCCGACGCCCGGAGGTCCATGGCGTCACCAATTTCTTCGCCACCTCGGACTTCATCCGCGTGCCCACGGTCTGGGAGCGGATGGCGGACCGGGGACTCAAGGTGGGCCTCTACGACTACCTGGTCACGTGGCCGCCGCACACGCTCCCCGGCGGCTTCGTGATTCCGGGCTGGACCCGGCTCGACGCTTCGGTCATGCCGCCCGACGTCTTCTCCCGCGCCGGGGTCTCCCCCTACTTCTATTCGGTCGAGCGCCTGGCCATCCCCGGTTCCGCCGTGGCCAACGCGCGGCGCGAGACGACCGAAAAACCCGGACATTGGAACCGGCTCGCCGAGGCGTTCTCGATCGACGTGGGCGCCGTGACCTTCTATTCCATCGATCTGATCTCCCACCGCTTCTGGCGCGCGAGCCATCCCGACGAGTTTCCCGGGGTGAGCCCGCCGGTCGATCCACGGCAGCACGACGTGCTCCTCGAAACCATGCTGGACATCGATCAGGCCGTCGGAAAGATAACCTCGGAGCTCGGCCCCGACACCGCGGTGCTCGTGGTCTCGGACCACGGATTCCACACGGTTCCGGAAGAGTTGAACCGGCGGTGGACGTTCCACCTCCACAACTGGCTCGCCCTGGACCATCTCGATCCGGACCGCGACCGCTTCCGGAGCGTGAACGATTTCCAGATCGTGATCTTTCGCGTGGACCCCGGCCCCAACGCTGAAGCCGTGCTCATGCGCCTGCGGAACCTGTTCGCTTCGGCGACGGACGACAAGGGCGCTCCCCTGTTCCAGGTGGACGCGGCCCGGAAAGGGCAGGAGCTGAGCGAAAATCTTCCGAAGATGTTCGTCGATCTCGTTCAGCACTCGCCCGAAGCGTATGGTTTCGTGCTCGCGCGGCCGGATGCGAAGATGCTCGAACGCCTCTGCCCGCAGGGGCAGCTCCTGACCATCGCAGGCCCCCAGACCTGCGGCGCGCTCGCTCACGTCGAGGAGTTTTCCGGCACGCACGATCCCACGGCCGTGTTCTTCGCCGCGGGCGGTCCCATCCAGCACCGCGAGGAGCGGGGCCGGCTTCACATGCTCGACATCGCTCCCCTGCTCTTCTACCTGGCGGACCAGCCGATCCCGGACGATCTCGAAGGGCGCCTTCCGAAAGAGATCCTGAGCCCGGAGGTGCTGCGGAACCGGCCGCCGCGGACGGCACGGGCGTGGGCTCCGCGCCGGCGCGGCACCACGGCTCCGCCCCCGGAAGACCCTGAGCTGCTGCGGCGCCTGCGTTCGCTCGGTTACGCGAACTGATCCTATTTTCTCCGGACCTCCACGGCCGCGCCGTCCTCGATGTCGCCGCTCGGGTGAACGATCACGTTTTCGCCTTCCTTGAGACCGGAGAGGATCGCGGCCGCCTGATCGTTCTGCGGACCGACCTCCAGGCGCCGGAGCATGGCCTTGCCGTTTTCCATCACGTAGGTGGCCCAGCCCTGCTCATCGCGGAAGAGCGCGCTGGTGGGCACCTGGAGCGCGTCCTTCGAATCCCAGACCACCACGCGCACCTCCACCCGGAAGCCATCGCCCAAGCTGGGGCGCTGCTCAGGAGGATCGGCAAGATCCACGATCACGTTGACCCGCTGCTCCTCCACGCCGAGCGCCGAAATCTTGAGAAAGCCCGACGGCTCGACCCGCTTCACCCGGGCGGCCAGCGCCTTCCCGCCGCCCCACTGCTCGATCTCCACCGGCTGGCCCGGACGGAGCCGCGCTGCGTCGGTCGAGAGCAGGTCCGAGACGATCTCCAGGTTTTTCGGGTCTCCGACCTCCATCAGCGGCTCGCCCGCGGGCACCACCGATTCGCTCTCGCGCAGCCGCCGCAGCACCGCTCCATCCACGGGCGAGCGCACCTCGTACTCGCCGCCCCGCACCGGGTCTCCCGCTTCCAGCAGGCTGGCCCGCGCCGCGGCCAGCTCGCTCTGCGCCACCTGGATCTCGTACTCGGCGGCCTTGAGCGTCTCGCGCCGCGTTTCCATGCCGAGCTGCGCGGATTCGACCGCCTCTTTCGAGACGATGCCCTGCTTGCCGAGCGACGAGACGCGGCCGAAGTCCGACTCCGCGAAGCGCAGCTCGGCGCGGGCGCGCTCGCGGTCCGCCCGCGCGCGGCCCAGCGCGGCTTCGGCGGTCCGCACCCGCGCCTCGGAGGCCGCGCGGCTGCGCGCGTCCAAAAGATTTACATCCGCCGGCCGCAGCACGGCCAGCACGTCGCCGGCCCGCACCCCCTCTCCGGGTTCCAATTCGATGCGCAGGATGCGGCCCGTGAACGGCGCCGAGACCACGAAGCGGTCGCGGACCCGCGTCTCCCCTTCTTCGTCGAGCGTCACACGGAGAGGTCCGCGGGAGACGGCCGCCGTGTCCACTGGCAGTGGGCTGGGGCGCAGCCCGAGGGCGAACGCGGTGATCAGGCCCGCGGGTATGGAGTACATGATGATCTTTTTCGTTATCGGTTTCATGGGATCACTCCGGCGTCTTGAGCACGGCGATCAGATCGAGCCGGTCGAGCTGGCGGCGCACCGCCAGGCCCGAAACCAGCGCAGAGAGGACAACGGTCATCCCCGCCGAGGCGAAGGCCTGGCGGGTGAGGACCAGAGGAAAGCGGTACAGCTCGGTTCCGAAGGACTGCAGGACCAGGACCGCCAGGCCCCAGCCCAGGGCGAACCCCACCGGCAGAGCTATCACGGTCACGATGGCCAGCTCGCCCAGGAAAATAAAGGAAATCTCCGAGCGCCGGAAGCCCAGCACCCGCAGGCTCGCCAGCTCCCGGCTGCGCTCCGACAGCGAGATCCGGGCGCTGTTGTACACCACCCCGAACGCGATGATCGTCGCGAACAGGGAGAAGAAGAAAACCAGAACATTGAGATTCTTGGCGAAGATCTGCCGGAAGCTGTCCACCGCCGCCTGCTTGCGGCTCACCGCGGACACCCGCGGCGTCTCCTTGAGCCGGTCGTACAGCTCGTCGGCCTGCGACGGCTCCACCTGCAGATAGGCACCGGAGATCCCGGCGTCGCCCATCATGTCCTGCACCGTTCCGATGCGCAGGTAGGCCCAGGTGCCCAGGTGCTGGTCCACGACCTGGACCACGCGCATCCTCCGCTCCGGCCGCGAGCCTTCCAGGACCTGAACGATGAGCTCGTCGCCGGCCTTCGCGTCCAGCAGGTCGGCCAGCGAGCTCGAGAGCACCAGGCCGCTCTCCGGCAGCAGGACCGGCCCGGTCTCCGCATCCACCACGCGGTTCAGGCGCGCGCCGGGCAGCAGGCCCTGGAGGGCGATCCGCCGCGAGAGCTGGCCGTGGAAAATGCGAGCGGACACGGCCCGCGACGGCTCGGCGTAGGTCACCCCGGGCAGCCGCGCCAACTCGTGGAGCGCGCGCGGCGAGGCCGGCTCCGTAAAGGTTACGGTCACATCCTGGTGCTCGACGATGTTGAACTGCTCTTCCATCAATCCTACGACGGCGTCGCGGATCGAGTTGCCCATGATCACCAGCGCGCAGCCGGCCGCGATGCCGCCGACCGCGATGACCGTGCGCATCGGGCGCCGGGAAAGGTTGCGCAGGATCATGCGCGACGGCGGCGAGAGGAAACGGCCGAGCCCGATCCGTTCCAGAAAGGTTTCCTTGTAGCCGGCCGGAGCCTCGGGACGCAGCGCCTCGGCCGGCGGCAGGGCCGCGACCCGCCGCACCGCGCCAAGCACGCCGATCAAAGCCGCCCCCAGCGCCACGCCCGCGGCCTGGAGGATGCGCGCCGGAGGCACCGAGTAGCGGAGCACCGGAAAGTTGAAGATCTCGGTGTACATCCGCGTCACGTCGAGCCCGAGGAAATAGCCGCCGATCGCGCCGAGCACGATTCCGGCCGCCGTCACCAGAAAACCGAGCTTCGCGTAATGAAAACCGAGCGTGCGGTTCGCATACCCGTTCGCCTTGAGCGCCGCGATCTGCTCGCGCTGAACGGTCACGATCCGGGCCAGCACCACGTTCAGAAGGAACGCCGCCACCAGCAGGAACAGAAGCGGCAGTGAGCTGCCCATGTTTTGGAGTTGCCGCAGCTCGTTCGACAGATACCAGTGGGAGATCTGGAGCGAGCGCGGCACCGCACCGAGGCCGCCGTAGGGCTCGAGCAGATGATCGAGCCCGGCCATCACGTCCTCCTCCTGGGCGCCGGGCACCAGCTTCAGCGACACGTCGTTGAAGCTCCCTTCCAGATCGAACGCCGCGGCGAGCGCCTTGCGGTCCATCCAGAGGATGCCGAAGCGCTTGGGATCAGGCATCAGGTCGCCCTGCCGGATGCTGTAGATATATTCGGGCGACAGGCCGATGCCCACGATGCGCAGCTTGCGGCGCGTGCCGTTGAGCACCGCGTTCAGGGTGTCTCCGGGTTCGAGATGATTGCGCACCGCGAACGAATCGCTGACGACCACTTCGTCGGGCCGGTCCGGCGCGAGCCAGCGTCCCTGGCGGAGATAGACGTCGTTGAGCAGCGGCCGGCCGTGCGAAGGCACGGACACGAGCCGGCCCATGGCGGGCTCGTCCATGTCCGGCATGTCGAGCGTAACCCCGGCCACCACCCGCGTTTCGGCGCGCGCCACCCCAGGCAGCGCCGATATGCGCTCGGCCAGGCTCTGCGGCGCGCGCTTGGCCGCGGCGAACACGTCGCCGAACCGCTGGTCGTCGTAATACGTGCGCAATGTGAAGCTCAGTGAATCGAACGTGCTCCGGTACATCACGAACATGCACACGCCCGAACCGATCACCAAAGCGATCGCCAGGGCCTGGCCCTTGATGCGCCAGAGGTCGCGGAGCAGCTTGCGGTCGAGCGAAGAGATCATGATTCTCTACCAAGAGAGCTCGCGCGGGCTGAGGCGCTTCCCGATGCGCCGCTCGTCCGCGATGCGGCCGTCGGCCATGGACACCACGCGGTCGGCCATCTCCGAGATCGCGGCGTTGTGAGTGATCACCACCACCGACGTGCCCAGCTCGCGGCTCACCGTCTCGATCGCCTCCAGCACCACGATGCCCGTCGAAATATCGAGCGCGCCGGTGGGCTCGTCGCAGAGCAGCACGTCCGGCCGCTTGGCGATGGCCCGGGCAATGGCGACGCGCTGCTGCTGGCCGCCCGAGAGCTGTGCCGGAAAGTGATCCATCCGGTCGCCGAGCCCGACCAGCTTCAGGGCCGCCTCCGGCTCCATTGGGTCGTCGGTGATCTCGGTCACCAGAGAAACGTTTTCCCGCGCCGTGAGGCTCGGGATCAGGTTGTAGAACTGGAATACGAAACCCACGTGGTGCCGGCGATACATCGTGAGCCGGCTCTCGTCGGCCGTGGTCAGTTCCTCGCCGCGGTAGCGCACCCGCCCCGCGGTCGGCACGTCCAGGCCGCCCAGGATGTTGAGCAGCGTGGACTTGCCGCTGCCGGAAGGACCGAGAAGCACGAGCAGCTCGCCTTCCTCAAGCGTCAGGTCGACCCCGCGCAGCGCGTGGACCTCGACCTCTCCCATTTTGTAAACCTTGGTGATCCCCTCCGCCTCGAAAACGCCGGAGGCAGTCGGGGCTTCCACGACAGCAGGTGTCATTTCGCAAGCCCCTTCCGGATCCTCTCGCCCAGCCAGAGGTGGCGCCGCTGGTGGGCGGCGAGGATGCGGAACGTGGAGTAGGCGTTGTAGTGGAACCGCGCGTCGAAGGGGGATACCACGTCCACCCGGTCGAGTGCCAGTCCGGCGGAGCGGCGAACCATGGCAGCCAGCGGATCCTGGAGCCGGTCGAAATCGGCCAGGACCTCGGCCGCAGGCCCGACTTCGGCGGGCACGAACGGAGCCGCGGTCCTGGTGCGCAGGAGGACTGGCGGTTCGGTCAGGCGTACGAGCAGCCAGCCGACGAAGTCACGCCGGAACGGCCCTTCTCCGGTCTCCAGGTCGCGGAGCTGGGGCGTCAGGTCGGGTCTGGGATCGGACATGATCGTCTCTCCTGATATACGGGGCCCGGTCACTCCCCGATCCGCCAGCATGAGGCTCCCGAAGATCAACGTCAATGTCAGACCGTATTTCGCGTTCATCGTCTCTCCTCTCTCTTACGGGGAGGCTCCCAGCCTTCCGCCATGGTCCCCAGAGTAGGAGAGCGACCGGCATAGCCGCATCCGCCGATCGGCCTGTAGACCGGCATATTTTCGGGGAGGAGGCTGTCGTCAGGCCCCCAGGGCCTGCGCGATGGCCAGAGCGATCTTCAGACCGCCCCGGCCCGACGGCTCGATCGGATTCGCGTAGTCTTCAGGCTCGGTGCAGATGAGCCGGAGGTCGATGAAGGGCAGACCGTACCGGAACGCGGTCCGAAGGATCACGTCGTTGAACAACATCAAAGCGATCCGAGCGACCCGGGCCTGTTCCGCCGGCAGGTTGCCCTCATAGATCGTACAGATCGTGGTCGGCAGACCCACCTCGAGAACCTCCTCGATCGCCACCCTGTAATCCTCCTCGAACGCCTCGATCCGGGTCCGGAACAGTTCCAGCGCCTCCGTCGTGGAGCTGACGGGCAAGGCCAGCATGTCGCTGTTCATCAGGGCGTCGTTACCACCGATCGAGACCACCAGGTGGGTGGCATCCTGGGGAATCCGCTCCAGTTGAGCGGAAAGGTCGTCGGTGGTGCTGCCATCCACAGCCCGGAGAGTGGCTTTCCATTCAGCCGGAAGGATGGAACGAAGGTGGGTGATGACATCCGGCTCGTGACCGGTATATGCGGCATTGTCGAAGATGGAATCGCCGAGGAGGATGATGTGGCGGCTCATCCGGCTCCTCCGTCAGGATCTCCCATAGGCTTCGTAGACAATCTTTCCGGCCGTGCCCATGGTCAGGCACTATACTCTGATCATGAGAGACGGGAAACAGGTCTCTGACTCCTGGGAGCGCGGGAATCCTTACGAGCAGTACGTCGGACGCTGGAGCCGCCAGGTCGCGCCGCTGTTTCTCTCATGGCTGAGCCTTCCGGCCGGCCGGAGATGGCTTGATGTGGGATGCGGCACCGGAGCACTGTCCGCGGCGATTGTCGATCTCTGCTCGCCGGCCTCGGTGGCAGGTATCGAGCCTTCCGAGGGATTTCTCAAGACCGCCAGGGAGAGCCTCGGTGATCGGGTGACCTTTTATCAAGGCACCGCGACGGAGATCCCGCTCAGCGACTCGTCGGTCGATGTGGTGGTTTCGGGGCTGGCCCTGAACTTCGTCCCGGATCAACGGGCCGCGCTCGCCGAGATGTCGCGGGTGACCATTCAGGGCGGCACGATCGCGGCCTATGTCTGGGACTATGCCGGGAAGATGGAGCTGATGCGGTACTTCTGGGACGCCGCAGTCAAACTCGACCCGCAAGCCGCCAGCCTGGATGAAGGCCCCCGGTTTCCGCTGTGCCGCCCGGAGGCGCTTGAGCAACTCTTCATGGACGCAGGCCTGGAAAGAGTCGAGGTGGCAGCCATAGACATCCAGACGCCCTTCAAGAGCTTCGAGGAATACTGGCAGCCCTTCCTCGGCGGCCAAGGGCCGGCTCCCGCGTATACCATGTCGCTGGACGAGGCCGGGAGAGCGCGCCTGCGGGACTGCCTGCGAGAGCGCATCCCCACCGAGGCAGACGGCTCGATCTCATTGACAGCTCGGGCCTTGGCAGTTCGCGCTGCCCGGTAAGCTTCTTCAGGCCGTCGCCGGCGGGGTCACCGTGTATTCAAAATAAAGATCGGTGCTCGCATCCAGGAAGCTCTTGGAGGAGCGGATGCGCGGCGCTCCTTCGATCGGCGCCAGGGTGGATTCCGCGTCTTTGGGCGTCGCTCCCTCGTCGTTGCGGACGATGCGGCCCCCGGTGCGGATCGCCAGTTCCTTGACCAGCGAGCGCAGCGGCATCTCTCCATAGTGGGCCAGGTCCCGGGCCACGTGCTCGTCCACGGGAAGGAAGGCCACCAGCTCGGCCGTTCCGTCGGAGCGGCCCATCAGCTCCAGGCCCTGCTGGCGCAGGGTGGCGTTGTGGCTGCCATGGTGGCCCACCTTGTAGAGCACGGTGCGACGCAGGAGATCTTCCGCGGTCACCTTGCGGTCGCCGGCCCTCCAGACCATGTCCTTGCCCAGCTCGCGCTGGCCCAATTTCACCTTGCCGAACCAGGAGCGCCAATTGCCGACCTGGGCATCGCCAGGGAACAGCAAAATCTTTCCTTCTCCGGGCGGTCCGACTTCGATGGCCAGCGCGAGGCTCGTGTTGTTGGTGGCATTGTCGAGTTGAAGCGCGAACTCGCCCGCGGCTTCCAGCCAGTCGCCGTCGACGCGCCTCCATTTGTCCTTGGAGTCGAAATAGCCCCGGAACAGCGGTTCGGCCGCGGCGCCGACGGTGTCTCCGGCTTCTGCGGCCTTTTGAACCTTGACGAACGGGATCTGGTAGACGTCGTCGAACGGGATGCTCATGCTCCGCGCTTCCCGCAGATCGTCGGAGGTGGGCACGGAATCGTGGCTCTCTGGCATGGCGCCGCAGGCCGCGAAGAAGGAGGCTTCGACGGCCGCGGCCATGGCTTTCGGATAGACCTCGTCTCCGCTGGGATCGGTCCGTTTGATCAGGACGGAATCCTCGGGCGGACCGAGCACGTACACGCGCACGCCGCTCACGCCGGACAGGGAGAGGGTGTCCTCGCCGGGCTTGAGGAACCGCGTGCGGTCCTTGCCATAGGTATCGCGGAGCCACTCCATGGATTCCTCGGTCTGGACGCTCTTCTTCGCACCGAAAACGTTTCCACCGGCAGCGCCCATTCCGGCGGATGCCTGGGCCTCCACGGGTGGGCCGAAGAAGTCGAGCATCTTGCCCACCAGCTCGGCGGTGGCGCTCTGGGCTCCGAAACCCTGCATCCGCGTGAGTGCCTGGGCCAGTGCATTCCGCGCGGCGACGCGACCCTCGTGGAGATCCCGGGCCAGGGAGATTCTCAAATCCTCGGTCCAGGCCATCCAGAGCTCGCCAAGCTTGATCTCGTCGGCGAAAAGCTTCTGGGCTTGCGTCGGGTGGAAACCGGAGACATGGTCCCAATGCTCGTGAGTGATCACCAGGACATCGAGGCGGCCGCCGGTCGCGTCGCGGATGTTCTCGACGATCTCCTTGATGCGCGTCACGTTGCCGGGCTCGGGGGTTTTGAAATAGACGCCGCAATCGATCATCAGATAGAAGGCGTCCCTGGTGCTCCGGCCCTTGCGGAAGGCCAGAAGGAAGCAATCGCCTAGGCCCGTGCGATACATGCGGACCTTGACGCCTTTGGACGGCGGGGTCATCCTCCCGTTCGACGCGGCGGTGCTCTTCCTGGGCTTTTTCGCCGCCGGTTTCTTCGCTGCCGCCTTCTTGGCCGGCACTTTCTTGACCGATTTTTTGGACGCGGTGGCCTTCGGGCTCATCCGGATTTCCTTTCTCAGCGGCGGTGCAGGAGCGCGAAAGGCTCGCGGATCGCGGCGCGCGGGTCCGCGGGCGAGTAGGTGGCGCGCAGCGACGTATTCCGGCCTGTTGCGAAGGCCCGCTGGCGCGCCAGCCTTGTTTCGCTCTTGATGCTTTTGAGGATGCAGTAGCGGATGTCGCCGGTTTCGCCATCGATCAGCAGCGTGCAGCCGCCGCGGAATTTGAAGTCCTGGCGGAGATCGTCCCAGAAGCGCGGCGAATCCCAGGGCAGCGCTTCGGCTTCGTTCTGACGCTCTACTGTGAAATATCCCCGCCGCCGCTGGACAAGCTCCACGACAAGGTCGAGCTTGGTGCCGCCGCCTTCGACCGGCCGGCGGGCCGTGCGCACGGAGTGGACTTCCAGGGAAGGGAGCTTGTCGTAATTGCTGCGGAAGATCGTCGGCGGCGCATCGGCTCCGAGCGCGAGTCCGAGGGCGCGGGCCTCCTCGGAATCCGCCGGAATGTTCTTCTTGATCCAATTCCAGGCGATCTTCTGGTACTGATCGTTGAGCGTGCCGATGTCCTCGCGCCGGCTGCTCGCCTGCCACTCCAGGGTCAGGCGGCGCTTTTTTCTATCTTTTTCCTTGAGCATGCTGTCGATGAGCTCGCGGAGGAGGCCATAGAAACTCGGTTTCGAGTGGCGCTGCCAGCGCAGCGCGTCCGCCGCCAGGGTGCGGACTCCGCGCGGATAGATGCCACGGCGGCGGAACGCTTCGATCACGGCGATCCGGTAGCAGAGGGTGTCATCCGGCACCACATCCCAGTCGGCAGTGACCAGCGCGCGCAGGTATTCGCCGAAGGTGATGTCCACGGGCGGGCAGTAGTCCAGGGCGCGGATGGCCATATGAAGGATGTGGCCGGCGGTCTTGGTGGCCTCGTCGGCCATGCGGTTGACGAGATCGGGATGGAGGTTTCCCGCCGGCAGGACTCCGGTGCCGCCGGTGGCGATGCGCAGCAGGTCGGAGATCCGCGAACGATAGATCGAAAGGAAGGCGTCGAACATGGCGGCCACGAGGATGGCGCCGCGGTCGTGGGGCTCGGTTGTGACCGGATATCGTTCAGGATCCGGCACCTCCGGCTCCCACTTTCCCGTATCCGGATTGACGTGGCCGATGGCGTCGCGCAGCGCTCCACGGTTTCCGATCGCCTGGCCGAACTGGTGTGCCAGCTCGCCCAGCAGGTTCTGGCTCGCGAGGTCGCCGCGCGTTTTCGCGATCTGATGGCGGAGGGCTTCCGGCTGTTGGAAGTGCTGGAACAGGGCCACGATGTCGGCGAAAGCTTCGTGGAACGCCAGCACGTCGGGGTTGCTCGACTCCGCGAAATATCGATGCATGCCGTCGAGGAGCGCGTGCGTGGTCTCGTGCGCGATCACGTCGTGCGACAGGCAGGTGAAGACGAGGCCGCCCGGCAGGTTTTCCGCCGGGTTGGAAAGGATGGACGGGAAGTAGCCGAAGAGCAGGGCCTTCTTGTCCGGGCTGTAGTAGGCGTTGGCCTCGCGCAGGGCGTGCGGGTAGATCCGCAGGCGGTGGACGGGATCGGACGACGTGACCTCGCGGGTTTTTTCGTCGCGCACGAACTGGGGCGCCCACAGGGCCCGGCGGCCCAGGGCCTGCTCGAAGTTCTGGATGGTGCTCATGGCGACGGCGTAGACCATCTGCTGATGGAATTTCGGGTTGCCCTCGGAGGGCGCCAGCCCGTCCTGCGCCAGGAGGCCGGGATCGTTGAGGTCGACCGGCGCGTAGAAGCAGTTGCTGGGCGCGTCGTAATCCATCACTTCGAGGTAGTCGCCCACCGGTCCCCGCTCGAGGTCTTCCCAGGGGACGCGGAGCACCATCTGGTTGATCAGACTGGTTTCGAGCTGCGTGGCGAGGCTCGGGTCGAAGGTGTAGACCCGCAGCCGGCGGTAGGGCGGCGGCTCCTGGAGTGCGCGGGAAGCGGCGCTCTCGGTCCACTGTTCGGGCTGGTCCTTCACCATGCTGCCTCCCCCTCTCTGTATGAGGCAATGCTACAACTAAAAGAGGCTTGACTTCGCCCCTCTCCCGGTTCTATCGTCTGTTTCGACTCATCGAGACCGGCTGAGGGAATAGGCCCGAAGACGCCGGGGCAACCGTCGGAGCCAACCACTCCGAAAAGGTGCCAACTCCTACGGCAAGCCATGGCGGCTCGCCGGCAGATGAGAGCCAGGGAACGCAGCGCGTGGGTCCTGGCGACGATCTGGCGGTCCTCCGTAGGGTTTCCGATGGGCGAGCAAGGAGGATCCCAGATGGACCGTCTCCAATCCCTCTCATCGGCCCTTTCAGCAGCAAAGCTCCCCGTCCGCAGCTCCCTTCCGGCGACCTCCGCGGTGCGCTCCGGGCTCTGCAGCGACCTGCACCACGGGTCCGTGGTGCCACCCATCCACCTGTCGTCCAACTTCACCTTCGCGGGCTTCGGCCAGGCGAGGACCTATGACTACACGCGCTCCGGCAATCCGACCCGGGACCTGCTCGCCAGCGCGCTCGCCGAGGCCGAAGGAGGGGCCGGCGCGGTGGTCACCTCGACCGGCATGTCGGCCATCCACCTCGTGCTCCAGCTTCTCCAGCCAGGAGAGCTGGTGGTCGCACCCTTCGATTGTTACGGCGGAACCTGGCGGCTGCTCGACGCCTGCGCCGCGAAGGGAGCCTTCCGCGTCCTGTTCGCCGATCTAAGCGATCTCGTGGAGCGCAGCGCCGCGCTGGCCGCCGGCCCCCGTCTGGTCTGGGTCGAGACACCGAGCAATCCGCTCTTGCGCATCACCGACCTGCGCGCCGTCTGCCGCGAGGCGGCCCGGGTCGGCGCCCTGGTCGCGGCCGACAACACCTTCCTCTCCCCTGCCCTCCAGCGCCCGCTGGAGCTGGGCGCGGACCTGGCGGTCCATTCCACGACCAAGTATCTGAACGGTCACAGCGACGTGGTGGGTGGAGCCGTGGTGGCCCGCGATCCCCAACTGCTGGCGGACGTCGCCTGGTGGGCGAACTGTCTCGGGATCACGGGCTCACCGTTCGACAGCTATCTCACTCTTCGCGGGCTGCGCACGCTGCACGCCAGGATGCGGGTCCACCTGGAGAATGCCGCCGCGGTGGTCGATCGGCTGAAGACCCATCCGGCGGTGTCCCGGGTCTACTGGCCCGGCTTGACCGAGCATCCGGGTCATACCGTAGCCGCCGCGCAGCAGGACGGGTTCGGCGCCATGGTGAGCTTCGAGTTGGAGGGAGGCGAAGCAGCAGTGCGCGCGTTCGTGGACGGGCTGCGCTGTTTCTCCCTGGCCGAGTCGCTGGGCGGCGTGGAGAGCCTGGTGGCGCACCCGGCCACTATGACGCATGCCTCCATGGACCCCGAGGCAAGGCGCCGGGCGGGCATCGGTGATGGTCTGCTGCGGCTGTCGGTGGGCATCGAGGCGGCTGAGGACCTGGTGGCCGATGTCGCGGCCGGGCTGAACCGGGCCTTGGTTGCGATGGAAACCGCGGCCGAGGCGATCGGAACCTGAGCTAGGATCGGTCTATGAGCGGCCTTCACCCTTGGCCCCCCTACGCGCTAACTTTTGCCAACGTCAAAGCTGGCGGACAGATAGTAGCGCCTCCGCAGGAGGCGCAGGTGCGTAGCCTCGGGTTTCAACCCGAGGCGGGCGGGGCGGCCTCGTCGCTCCCATGCACCCTGCCGTCGCCCCTGAAGGGGCTCGAATCGGAGATTCGGGCCTCGCTGCTCCGGCGGGCCTCGCAGCCCCGGGTTGAAACCCGGGGCTACGCGCCTGCACCCCCCTTCGGAGGGTGCTCTAAGCGCCTATGGGGGCCGGGGGTGAGGGCTGACGGTTGCGGAGGCCA
>DATANP010000086.1:0-10174 GCA_036266195.1 Thermoanaerobaculia bacterium
CGCGCGCCCGATTCCGGGCGCGAACGGATCACGATACCCTGCGCCTGTCCCACCATCCGGCAGACGGCCAGCAACGGGTCCGAGGTCTCCGCGAGCGCGGCCCCGCTCCGGGCCTGCGGCTCCAGCACCGAGGCCAGGCGCGCGTAGGCGCCTTGCAGGGTGGCGCGGTCGAGGTCCTCTTTTCTCGCCAGGCGCTCCCGCTCCTGCCTCGCGGTCCGCTCGAGCTGAAGCTCGACGCAGGCGAGGCAGAGGTCGTGGAACCGGCCCAGCCCTTCGCGGAGGCCGCCGTTCTGAAGCAGATCGGCTGTCGACAGGGCTGCGATCCGGGCCTCGCCGGCGCTCACCAGCCAGGCGCCTTCCGGGACAGGCATGGGCGCCATGGCAATCCCGTCCCGCAGCGCCAGGCTGTCCTCTCCCAGGAACCTCGATTCGCCTTCCAGGTGGCGCACCCAGGCCACGCCTCCCGGAGCGCGAGCGACGCGGCCGGCTTCCTCGAGATGGATCTCGGCGCCGGGCCGCAGCTCCTCGAACACCCGCGGCGGCGCGCTTCGCGAGATCCCGCCAAACAGTCCGGAAAGCCAGCCGTCGAGCAGCTCCGGCGAGACGGCGTCCGGGTCCAGGCGACGCAGCCTCGTGCCGGCGCTCCCGACGGCGAGAAGGCCCAGCCGGTGGCCGTTCGCATCGGTCCCGCAGAGGATCTGGCCCGGGCCGACGGTGAGGAGATGGGTCCGCACACCGTCCGGCGGCACGGCGAAGACGTCGGCCGAGCCGGACTCGACGATCCACATCCCGTCCTCGTTCAGGGGGAGCGGCGCGTTGGCCGGGAGCGGGAGCGTTTCGTCGTGCGTCATCTCTTACTCAGCACTGATCAACCGGGCGTAGGGTCCTTCGACCGACTTCAGCTCGTCGTGGGTGCCGCGCTGCACGACCTTGCCCTTGTCGAGGACGAGGATCTCGTCCGCGTCCCGGATCGTGCTCAGGCGATGGGCCACGATCAGGCAGGTGCAGCCGCGGCGCCGCAGGGCCTCGTCGATCAGTTTTTCGGTGGTGGGATCGAGCGCGCTCGTGGCCTCGTCGAGCACGAGCATGGTGGGCCGGCCCACCAGGGCACGCGCGATCTCCAGCCTCTGCCGCTGGCCGCCGCTCCAGTTCGCTCCCCCCTCCTCCACCGCACTGTCGTAGCCGCCCGGCCGCGCCGCCACGTCTTCGTGGATGCAGGCGTCGCGGGCCGCGGCCACCACCTCGGGCAACGGCACGGTCGCGTCCCAGAGGGTCAGGTTGTCCCGCACGCTCCCCTCGAACAGAAAGACGCTCTGGTCCACCGCGCCCAGCGAGTTGGAGAGCACCTTGGACGGGATTTCTCCGCGTCTCCGGCCGTCGAAGAGAATCTCTCCGGACCAGGGTTGGTAAAGGCCGGTGACCAGGCGCGAGACCGTGGACTTGCCGCTGCCCGAGCCGCCGACAAGCGCGATTCGCATGCCGGGCTTCAGGGTCAGGTTCAGGTTCTCGATCAGCGGCGGATCGAGCCGGCTGTAGCCGAAGGAGACGTCGCGCAGCTCCAGATGTCCGGTCAGCTTGACCGGCTCCCCTTCCGGTACCGGTTCCGCGGCGAGGCCGGCGGACTCGTCGATCCGGTAGCGCAGCACGTCGTCGAGCCGGTTCATGTCCCCCTCGACCATCTGGAGCCGGCCGCCCAGGCTCACCAGCCGGTTGATCGGAGTCATGAAGCTCGCCATGAGGATCTGGAAGGCCACGAGGCCGCCGAGCGTGAGCGAGCCGTTCATCACCCGCAGGCCGCCGATCCCGAGAATCAAGGCCGTGTTGACCGCGGTCAGGAGCGGCGGCACCGCGTCCAGGATCTGGGTGTAGCGCTCCAGGTCCTGGCGGGCGTTGACGACCTTCGCCTGGTAGCCGGACCAGCGCGTGAAGAGGTCCGACTCGCTTCCGGTCGCCTTGAGGGTCTCGATCGTCTGGAGGCCGCCCAGGGCCGTGCCCATCATCTTGCCCTGGTCCTGCTGGAGACGCCGGTTGCCGTCCACCCTCTTGCGCGAAACGAAACGCAGGGCGGCCACGTTGAGCGAGGCGATGGCGACGCCGACCAGGGTCAGCACCGGGTCGGTCCGGAACAGCACCGCGGCGTAGAAGACGACCAGGAGCGCGCCCAGCGTGTTCGTCGCCAGGTCGCGCGACAGGAGCTGCGCCACGCGGTCGTTGATGCCCACCCGGGCGCTGATGTCGCCCGCGTACCGTTGGCTGAAGAACTCGGTCGGCAGGCGCAGCACGTGCCAGAAGAAGCGGCTCGACGCGCTCACGGCGAGCCGGGTCTCCAGCCGCAGGAGATAGGCCTGCTGGAGCCAGGTGAGGAGGCCCAGGGTGAGCGCCGTGAACCCCATGGCCAGGAGGAGGGGCCGGAGCCACTCGATGTGCCCTTCCAGGAGGACGCCGTCCACGAACAGCTTGGAGAAGACCGGCACGGCGAGGCCGGGGATCACCAGTCCCAGCCCGGCCAGGAGCACGAAGGCGAGCGCGGCCCGCGAGCCGGTCAGCCGGCGGCGAAGCGCGGGGATGAGCTTCGGCGGCTCGCCGCGGCGTTCGAATCCGGGGCCGGGCTGGAACGTCATCACCACGCCGGTGAACGCCTGGTCCAGCTCCTCCTCGGTGATCACCCGCGGTCCGACCGCCGGGTCGTTGAGATAAACCTTTCCTTTGCGGAACCCGTCGAGCACCACGAAATGGTTGAAGTTCCAGTGCAGGATCATCGGACCCCGCAGAGACCGCAGGGTCTGCGGCTCGCGCTTGAACCCTTTCGCCTCCAGACCGTACTCGCGGGCGGCCTTGACCACGTTGCTCGCCTTGCTGCCGTCGCGCGACACGCCGCAGGCGATGCGCAGCTCTTCGAGCGGCACCCAGCGGCCGTAATGGGCGAGGACGATCGCCAGCGCCGCGGCCCCGCACTCCACGGCCTCCATCTGGAGGACGGTCGGGCTGCGGGCGGCCTTGGGAGCGCGCTCCGCTTCCTGGCCATTGAGGCGGCGCTTGAGCCGGAACATCAGATCCCCAGCTTCTCCCGCACCTTGGGCAGGATCAGGCGGATCGGCTTCTCCTCGCGGACGACCACCGCGCCGGTCGCCAGCGTGCCGCTGCTGATGCTCAGGCTCGGGCCCATGGACGACGACCAGCGGTAGCCGGTCGGCGTCGAAGAATCGCGATCCAAAGCCACGTTGACCTGGATCGGCGGGCCCTCTTTCATCAGTTTTTCGACCAGGGCCTCGTTGCCGAGCACGCGCACCATACCCTTCTGGGTGGACGGAAACTCGGCGGCCCAGACCACCTTGCCGAGCATGGAGCCGAACTCCTCGCGCTTGACCGTGCTCGGCGAGACCCGCACCCGCATGCCGGGCTGCACCCGCTTGCCCGCGGAGGCCGGAATGAAGAGCACCGCCATCAGGTCCTTCGAGGTCACTTCCAAATTGAGAATCGGCGTGCCGGGCGTGACCACGTCGCCGCGGTCCGCGAGCACCTCCAGCACCCGGCCGTCATGGGGGGAGACCACCCGGGCGCTCTCGCCGAGGCGGGCCTGGCGCTCGCGCAGCTCCAGCTCCAGGTCGCGGATAATGGCCTGCCGCGTCTCGAGCTGCTGTTGGACCTGCTGCTTGGCGTCCAGGCGCTTCAGCTCCAGGCCGTTGAGGTCGAGCCGGGCGGCGGCGAGCCGGCTCTGGGCGTCGTTGAGGTGCTGCTCGGAAGCGAGGAAGGTCTGCTTGGTGACAAGCCCGTCCTTGAGCAGCTCGCGCTGGGCGGCGACCTGGTCGCGCGCCAGCTCCACCTCCTTCTCCAGCGACCGGATGCTCTGCTCCAGGTTCGCGCGCTGCTGGGCGAGGTCGCGGTCGCGCAGTCTCTCCTGCTCGCCGGCGTACCGGACCAGGTCGTCGTACTCGCCCCGCACGTCCGCGAGCTTGTCGCGGGAGTCCTGGATCTGGCGGAGCAGCTCCTGCTGGCGCACCCGCGCGACCACCTGGCCCTTGGCGATGACGTCGCCGACCGAGACCAGCAGCTCCTCCACCTGCCCCTGCTCCGCGGACACCAGGCTGGTGACGCCGCCCTGGCGCAGGAGGATGCCTTCGCCGCCGGCTTCGGTCGGAATCGATCCGAAGACAGCCCAGGTCAGCGAAGCCAGGAGGAGCGCTCCCAGGGCGCCGAGCGCGAGCCAGCCGCGCGGGTTCGTCACCTGCAGGAGCTGGTCGAGCTGCTCGGGCGAGGAGAGCCGCTCCAGCGCCACCTTGCGGAAGATCATGGGGTCGTCGTCTCCTTCTCGAAGGGCTGCTGGAACGGCACGGTGGTGAGCCGGCCGGGTTCGACGGCTCCTGTTTCGGAGACCAGTGTACCCGTCTGGAAGCGCAGCTCGAGCAGGGCCAGGGCGAGGGCGAGCTGGGCCGAGACCTCGGACTGCCGCGCGAAGGTCAGGCGGTCGCGCTGGGTGATGAGGTCGATCAGGGTCGAGGTGCCGGCCCGCAGCTTCTTCTCCTCGTTGATCACGGTCTGCTCGAACAGACCCACGGCCTCGGTCGCCCGTTCGAGCTGCTGGGCATGGCGGGCCACGGCGTCGAGGGCCACCGGTACGTCCGCCGAGACCTGCCGCGCCACCAGGTCCTCCAGGAGCACGCTCTGCTCGCGCGAGGCTTCGAGCTGGGCGAGCTGGCCGCGGGCCTGGCTGTTCGCGGTCGGCCACGAAAGATTGATCCCGAATTCCGCGCTCGCCCCCGGCACGTTGCGATAGAGGGGCGAGAAGAAGCTGCCCGGATTGTTCCCTTCGACAAGACCGGAATAGCTCGGCGTCACGATCACGTCGAGCTGGGGCTTGAGCGCGTTGTCCCCGGCGCGGCGGAGGATCTCGGCGGCGCTCCGGCGCTCATGGGCTGCCAGGAAATCGGCCCGGCGCTCCAGGGCCGCAGTCACGAAGCGGTCCTGCTCGGCGAGGCCCGGTGCGGCGTCGGCCGAAAGAGCTGGAAAGCCGTCCGAGGGCAGCGGCAGGGCGGCGATGGCCGAGCGGTCCAGGCCAATCTCGCGGCCGAGGTCCTGGCGGGCCTCGAACAGGTCGCGTTCGCCGCCGATGCGCGCCGCCTCCTTGGCAGCCAGGTTCGCCTCCACCTGGACCAGCTCGGCGGCCGGGGTGAGATCGGCCTCGATCAGCTTGCGCGTGGTCTCCAGCAGGCCCCGGGCACGGTCCTCGGTCTCCCGCAGGATGCCCAGATTGAGAGTGGCGGCCCGGGTTATCCAGTACTGGGTGGCCACGGTCAGGACCCTCTCCGCCGTGACCTGGCGCAGGTCCAGCTCGCCCGCCGCGACCTGCCGCTCGGCGGACATCTCCGGAGCGGCGAGCGCGGTCCGCCCCCGGCCGCGCAGCAGCGGCTGGCGCAGAGTGAGCGAGAAGGTCCCGACGTTGACCGCGCCGGGTCCGGTCGTATCCGTGCGCAGCAGGTCCAGCCCGGGCTCCAGCGAGAAGCCGGTGCGGAAGCGCTTCGCCACCCCGAACGAGGTCCCGGTCAGCGACTGCTGTTTTGAGGACGTCTCGGTCTGGGGGTTGTTCGTGTCGACCTCGGACAGCCCGCTGCTCACCACCGGATCGAACGTGCCGCGGGTGCTGAGCAGGAAGCCGCGGGTGGACCGGAGACGGGCCTCCTCCAGGCGGAGGTTCGGGTCGTGGCGGAGGGCGAGATCGACCGCCTCCGCCAGGCTCAGACCCATGGGAGGAGACGGCGTCTCCTGGGCTCTCAGGGCTGGCGATATCGGCGATGTTGCCAGCCCGAGACAAAGAACGGCAGCGACGAGGCAGCCTGTCCGTATTTTCGACATCATGACCGACCTTTCACCTTTTGCGATCGGAACAGGCTCGGGTAGGCTAGCATCGTGACCGGAGAGACACAAGCCGAGCTCCAGGCCTACTTGGCGAACCCCTTCGACCTGGGATCGCTCGGGCGGGGCACCGTCTTTCCGCTCCCGGACGAGCCCTTCGTGGAGATCTGGGAGCGCTGGGCCGCCGAGGCGCGGGAGCGCGGCGCGTTCGAGGTCCTGTCCGACCACCTCCCCCAGCTCCGCTTCCCGGTCCGCCAGGGGATCAGCGAGACCGAAGGCTACCGCGCCGCCGTCCGCCGCGGCGTGCCGCCGTCCGAGATCCCCTCGGCCACCGGCCTGGAGATCGGGCGGCCCGATCTCGTCAGCCTGGAGATCCACGAGAGCCCGGCCGGCCGCATCCCGGTGATTCTCGCCCGGGGCCGCGACGAGTTCGCGGCCCTGCTGCGGGCGCTCAGCCGGAAGAACGAGCCCGTGCCCGTGCCGGACTCCCAGGGCGCCCTCATGATCTCCGGCTACAACAACTGGGAACGCATCCGCGAGCGGCTCCGCCGGGGCGAGGAGATGAAGGACATCCAGCCTCACCGGGAGCTGTACCAGGACCGGTTCATCCTTCTGAGCGACGGCCCCTACAGCGCCGTGCCCGCGGCCGACCTGGGGCTCGACGAGGCGGAGTGGCGCCGCATCTCGCTCGCGATCCGCCGCGACCACGAGTGCGCCCACTACTTGACCCGCCGGTTGTTCGGCTCGATGCGCAACAACGTCCTCGACGAGCTGATCGCCGACTATGCCGGCATGGTGGCCGCGACCGGCACCTTCCGCGCGGCCTGGTTCCTGCGCTTCCTGGGCCTGGAGGACTACCCGGCCTACCGCTCCGGTGGCCGGCTCGACCTTTACCGGGGCGATCCACCGCTCTCGGACACTGCCTTCCACGACCTCCACGGCCTCATCCGGTCCGCGGCGGAGAACCTGGAGCGCTTCGGCGCGCCGGCCCGCACCCTCTCCGAGCGGGCCCTGGTCCTGAGCGCCCTCGCCTCCCTGCGGCTCGACGACCTCGCCGCCCCGGACGGGATTGAACGCCTGGAGCGCGCCCTGGGTGAAATCCGCTTGCGGCTCCAAGAGTTATAGAATAGTAGCCGAGCCTATCTAATCAGACGGTCGCATGACGGTCCGGTCCGGGAACCCGAGCCGTACGGAGCAGTCGAGCATGCCGGAGCGAATTGGCGCCTATCGTCTGGAATCCCCGCTCGGCCGGGGAGGCATGGGAGAGGTCTTCCTGGCCTGGGACGAGCGCCTGGAGCGCGCGGTGGCGATCAAGCGCATTCGCCACGACGCCTTCGTCCAAGACCACCAGCGCGAGCGCTTCCGGCGCGAGGCGCGGATGGCGGCACGCCTGAGCCACGCCTCCATCGTCCAGGTGCATGATCTGGTTTCCGAGGAGTCCGGCGATGCGATCGTCATGGAGTACGTGGAGGGGCCGACCCTGTCGGAGCGGCTCACCCGCGGGCCGCTCGGAATCGCGGAGGCGGTCCACGTCGCCAGGGAGATCGCCGAAGGATTGGCCGCCGCGCACGAAGCCGGCCTGATCCACCGCGACCTCAAGGCCGAAAACGTGGTCATCACGCCGGCCGGCCACGCCAAGATCCTCGACTTCGGCCTCGCCCGTCCCATGTGCTGGGACGGCGAGATCCTGACCCAGCACGGCGCCCTGGTCGGCACCTGCTATGCCATGTCGCCCGAGCAGGCAAGCGGCGGCGATCTGGACGAGCGTTCCGATCTGTTTTCTCTCGGCGCGTTGCTCTACGAAATGCTCACCGGGTGCTCCGCCTTTCGGGCCAAGGACCCGAGGACCACCTTGCAGCGCGTGCTCTACGAGCAGCCCACGCCGCTTGCGGAAATTCGGCCGGATGTGCCCCCGGCGCTCGTCTCACTCGTGGAGCGCCTGCTGGCCAAGGATCGCGAAAACCGGCCGCGGAGCGCGCTGAGTGTCATCCATAAGTTGGAAAGGATCGAGCACGAGTTGCCGCCGGAGGAGCGGCCAGAGCGCCGGGATGACAGCGTGAGCGAAATGCCGACCCAGGCGTTTCCGGCGCTTCCCGGCAGCCGGTCCACCGCGCCTCTCCGGTCCTCTTCAAAGGTAGAAGGACCGTTGCGTCGCGCCCATGGCTGGATTCTTTTCCTCACCGGAGCGCTGGTGGCATTGGTCATCGCGGTAACGATCAAACAGTTTCTGGTCCGGCCCTCTCCACTCGTCTCACCAGATCAAACCCAAATCGATTTGCAGACCCTCCTCGGGCTCCAAGCCAGGTTTGAAGAAGGGCTCAGCCTGGATGATACTGAGCGCATCCACCTGGAAGAGATCATTCGCAGATCGCCGCGCAGCCTGAGAGCGCTGATCCTCGCCTCCAATGTATATAGGAAGCGTTTTCAATCCACGCATGATCTTGCCGATCGAAAAATGGCCATCGACTACGCGCACCGGGCACAAAAACGCTCACCTTCCGATCCTGGCCCTCTGATTTCCCTCTTCAAGATCGATCTCGAATGGGACCTTGCGGTGGCGGAAAACGATCTGAAACAGCTCGAGAAATTGATACCTGGCGATCCGCAACTGCTGGTCTATCGAGCCATCCTCGCCGACAGGCGCGGCCAGACGGACAAAGCGTTTGCGCTTCTGAAAACGGCTGTAGATCAGGCTCCCTCCCAAAGCAGCCTGTCCCATCTCGCGGAATTGGAGATCCGGCTGGGGCACGTCGACGACGCGCGGAAACACTTGGATGAGTTGCTGAAGATCGCTCCCAGGTATATCTGGGGACTCGGAGAGGCTGCCGAATTGGAGCTTCGCTATGGCGACATCTCGAAAGCCGAGCAGGACTACTTGCAACTCACCCAGCTCGACATTTCAAAACGCAGCTACTTCACCAATCTCGGCCTGGCCCGCTTGCTCCTAAGGGACTATCAAGGCGCGTACGACGCTTACATCCATGCGCAGGGAATGGACCCGGACTATTACGCAGTGCTGTTGGATCTGGCTGAGGCCGAGTTTGCCCTGGGGCACCGGGCCGACGCCGAGGATCATCTGGGCAGAGCGCTGCAGTGGTTTGACAACCGTAGGAAAGAGGCCCCTCTCTCTGACATGGAGAGACTGACCCAGGCTCAGTGCCTTGCACAATTGGGCCAGTTCGATGAAGCGGTGAGCATCACACGAGGGGTTCTGCAGAACGGGTACGACGAGACACAGGTGCCATATATCGCCTCTCTCATCTATGCCCTCTCCGGCGACCGTCAAACCGCCCTGACCTATGCCCAGGTTGCTCTCGATAAGGGTTTACGGCCGGAGTGGTTCGATCTCCCCGCGTTCGGTCCGTTCAGAGAGGACCCGGAGTTGCGATCCATGCTTGACAAGGCCGCGGTCTCCGGACCCTCCTGAACGAATCAGACTTCATTCTGGCGGCCCCTGGTTGTCGATGACCGGGTCCAGCTCGATCCGTGTGCCGTTGGGTGTGGTGAGCACGACGTCGTACTCGTACTTGCAAATCTTGGAGTCGGCGTTCGGACCGGTGATGGTATTCACCTTCTTGCCGGCCTTGGGGTAAGAACCCGACAAGAGACTTCCGGTGAAGGGGCCGCGATCCGGCTCCACTCCCGCGGGCCCGCTGAATCGGATCATGCGTCCCCAGGCATCCGGAATGCCGATGAAGTCCCAACGCACGGACTCCCCCGAATGGATCTTGAGGGGGTCGGGAGTGACCTGGATCGAGCCACCGATGAAGGTCACGTTGATGACGTGAACCGTGCCCATGCCGTCCAAGGTCTCGATGCTCATGCTCGCTTCGTGTCCCATGACTCGCTCCTTTCTGTCGATTGGCCTGCGACGTCCAGGAAGAGCAGATCCGGTGCCCATGGAGCCAAAACTGTCAGACTGAGGCAAGTCAGTAACTTGCACACAAATTGCGGCCCCTCGGGCTCCATTGGATGAGATAGACTCTATCCAAAGAGATAGGAATCCCCGGTTGCCCTTGCGCCTCGTCGCCCTCTCCGGCCCGCTGTCAGGGAGCACGTTCGCCCTGGAGGGGGAGCCCATGACCGTCGGTCGCGACCGTTCGAACGGTCTGCACCTGCGGGACCTTGCCGTGTCCCGGCACCACTGCACCATCGAGCCGGCCGGCGCCGGCTGGCGGCTGCGCGACCTGGAGAGCCTGCACGGCACGTTCGTCAACGGCGTGCCCGTGCGCGCGAGGGACCTCCAGCCCGGCGACCGCATCACCGTGGGCGGCACGCTGCTGCTGCTCCAGGACAACGACGAGGAGCCTGAGCCGGCCGCCTT
>DATANP010000087.1:0-1901 GCA_036266195.1 Thermoanaerobaculia bacterium
GTCGGCTCACTGTATCGCTGCGCGCCGGCACCGTCCCGGCCTCGCTCATCCTGCGGCGGCTCGGCGCCTACCCGCGCCAGAACGCGCTCGCGACGGGGCTGCGCGAGGTCGGCCGCGTCGCCCGCACTCTCTTCATCCTGCGCTGGATCGCCGAGCCCGAACTCCGCCGCACGACCACCGCCGAGCTCAACAAGGGTGAGGCGAGGAACGCGCTCGCCCGGTCGAGTCGCGCGGGGGAATCTCACCCCCGCGCGCTCACAGAACCGTACGTGAACCTCTCGGCTCATACGGCTCTTGTCGCCCAGCCCGACCCGCGGAGGAAGGACCAGTGCGCGAACAGCCGTGGCCGGGCCTGAGCCTCTCGGGCCAGCCACCGGTGGGCGCGCCGCTGATGTCCGCGGTGTCGCTTCAACTTCTTGCAGGCCCATCGTCCCAGGTAGAGGTCGATGTGCCGGAGGGCGGGATACAGGGCGGAGCGGTGGAACTTGCCGTAGTAGAGGATCCAGCCCCGGATGATCGGGTTGAACATCCGCGCCAGATCGGCGAGCTCCTTGTCGGTCCTCCGGTGCAGCCGCCAGCGCCGCACTTCCGTGCGGATGGCCTTCAGCGCCTTCGGACCGACGGCGGGCGTGAAGCCGACCCGGTACTGGCCGGCCCACCAGCGCACCAGCCTCGGACGGAACTCGTAGCCGAGGAAGGTGAACTTGTGGACCGGGTGGTCGCCGGGGCGGTCGGTGTCCCGGCAGTAGACGACCCGCGTCTTCTCCGGGTGCAGGGCCAGACCGCACGCGGCCAGGCGCGCGTCGAGCGCCGCCTTGAGCCGCTCGGCTTCCGCCTGGGTGCGGCAGTGGCAGATGACGTCATCCGCGTAGCGCTCGAACGGGATGGCGGGGAAGACCCGACGCATCCACATATCGAAAGCATAATGCAAGAACAGGTTCGCGAGGACGGGGCTGATCACCCCGCCTTGCGGTGTCCCGCACCCCCGCGGATGAAGACTACCGTCCTCCATCTGCACCGGTGCTGTCAGCCATCTCTCGATGTACAAGAGTGTCCAGCGGCAATCAGTATGATGCCGCACCGCCTTCAGGAGAAGGTCGTGCGGGATACTGTCGAAGAAGCCCTTGATGTCGAGATCGAGGACCCAATCGAAGCGCCAGCACCGCTGGCGTGCCGCCGCGACGGCGTCGAGCGCCGAGCGGCCCGGCCGGTAGCCGTAGGAGTCCGGGTGGAACCGGGGTTCCACCAGCGGCTCCAGGCGGCGCCGGACGACCTCCTGAGCCACGCGGTCCGCGACCGTCGGGACGCCGAGCGGGCGCGTGCCGCCGTCGGGCTTGGGGATGTCGACCCGGCGGACCGGGGGAGGAAAGTAGCTGCCCGACGACAGCCGGTTCCAGAGCTTGTAGAGGTTGCCCGTCAGGGCGGCCTCGAACTCCGCGACCGACTCGCCGTCGATCCCGGCCGCACCGTCGTTCGCCCTCACCTTCTTGAAGGCTTCCCAGACCTCCTTCTTGGGAATGTCGAACGGCTTCGCCCCACCCACGCCGGTCCTCCCGTCACCGGTTGCCGCCGGGATGGGGCCGGGCGACGCGACCCCTTCGGTCCGGCCGTTTGTCGCGGCCCTCACCCCTACTACGGGTCACTCCGCCCCTCCGCCCCGTATCGGTACTCTGGCCCTCGCGGGGGCTGCCCGCTCGAGCGTCTCCCTTCGCACCGGGGCGGCAGGTTCCCACGTTCCGAACGAGCGCCTGTGCCGGAGTCGCGCCGCCTCCATGCCGGATGCCGCCTGGGCAGTAATCAGGGCGCCCCCCAGACTCGTCCCGGGCCAACGACAACCTCCCGGTTTCGGCATCGTCTGTACGCTTTCGACACGTCATCAGCGGTTCGCTCTCGCTCGCCTC
>DATANP010000088.1:0-23368 GCA_036266195.1 Thermoanaerobaculia bacterium
CTCCCCTGGCGCACCGAGCTGCTGCCGGAGCAGTTCGAGGAGATGTTCCTGGCCCAGTCCGGGATGACCGAGATGGTCTTCACCCATTCGGATGACCTGTCGATCTTTCCCACGTTGGCCGGCCTCGGCTACCGCTCCGTGTGGCGGGGTGACGAGGTTTTCGGCCCACGGGGTGGACGGTCCGAAGACGTCCGCGCCGCGCTCGCCTCCTTCTCCATGGGCCGGGCCGCGGACGTGGCCGAGAGCGAACGCTGGCTGCGCGGCGAGAGTTGGGCTGCCGAGCACGGGGTCGCGATCGATCGACTGATCGCCGCCGCGCCGCCGCATCCAGCCGACCTGCGCGACACGATCTACGGCCGCGAGCGGCTGCCCGCCCTTCTCCACCATCACAACTATCACAAGCTCCACTTCGTGGAGATGATCAATCCGTTCCTGGACGCGGAGCTGGTGCGCTTCTGGAGCACCCTCCCCCGCCGCTGCCGGGTGGACAAGACGCTCTTCCGCGAGTCGTACTACTCACGGATCGGCGATCACGTCCAGGTGCCGATCGCCACCCGGGACAACGGCGCGGACTGGAGCCGCGCCCTGCGCGAGTCGCCCGCGCTCGAATTCTGGGTCCGCGGCAAGCTTTCCAATCTCCCCGAGCCGCTCGACCGCGCCTTCTTCCTCGAAAAGCTGGACGCCGTGCTGCAAGGCGCGCCCGAGTCTTCGATCCCTGGAAAGCTTCACGTCCCGGCCATCCGGTTGATCGCGCGGGCCGTGGTCCTCGGTCACTGGCTCGGCGGGTGGGCAGGCGGATAGAAATACTTCATGGCGTTGTAGACGCTGATGTGCAGCGACGTCGCGTGATTTTCGTCCGCCAGGAAGTCATATTTATATTGCAGGCCCGGCCACGGGCTCGCCTTGAGCCGGTCAGCAAGCCCCTTGGCGGTCTCCTTCATCTCGGGATGCTCTTCGGCCACCGAGAGGTAGACCTTGCGGTCCGGCGCCTGATTCTTCTTCATCAGCTCGGCGGCGCTCTTGAGCACGGCCTGATGGTTCCACCAGAGACTGGGGCTGACGATCACGTATTTTTCGAACAGCCCGGGTTTTTCCAGGAGCACCTGTGTCGCCAGCAATCCGCCCAGCGATTGCCCGATCAGCGTATTGCCGCCGGTCGTGCGGTAGTGGGAATTCACGTACGGGATGAGCTCGGCTTCGAGAAAGCCGAGGAACCTCTCCGCGCCGCCGCTGGTGGGCGCGCTCTTGCGGTCCTTCTCGTCCTGGGTCGGCGGCGTGAAGTCGCGCTGGCGGTCGACGTTGGAGATGCCCACCACGATCGTTCTGGGCATGACGCCGTAGGTCGCGAGGAAATCGATCAGGCTCGCGACGTGGAAGTAGTCCTCATGGGCAGAGCCGTCCAGCACGTAGAGGACCGGAAACCTCTCGGACGAGCCCTCGTAGCCGGGCGGAAGCAACACGTTGAGCCTGCGGTCCTCGCCGAGCTTTGCGGAGTGCAGGCGATCGATGAGGCCGAATGTGAGGGTCGGGGGCTCCTGCGCCGCAGCCACGACGGGCCAGAGCAGGAGTCCCAGGGCCAAAACAGATCTCTTGAGCATGCCTCCTCGCTTTCCGGCTCCTGCGAGCCGTGAGAGCGAAGAGTAACGCATCCAGGCCGAAGCCGCTCACGGGCGGAGCGGCTTCTGGCGAGCCCCTCTCTACGACGCGACCGTCTCTTCCACGTCCGCCCCCACCCTGGCCTCGAGGCCGACCATCTGGCTGCCCTTCAGAAGGTCACCCTGGAGCCGCTCCAGGCTCGCGACCTGCGACGCCATGGTCTCCACGATCGACGAGGCGAAGGCCAGCTCGGCCGGTGTGGTCCAGCCGGGCCGCTTGATGATCAGGATCAGCTCCCGAAGGGAGGTCCCCTTGCCAAGGTGGGCGAGCGCATCGCTCAACTCAGTGATGCTCTTCTCAAATCGCTTGAGCTCGGCTCTGTGATTCGGCATAACAGACTCCTTGTCCATTCGTTTCGTTTTCCAGCTCCGGCTGACGCAGCCGGTGTGCTCCGGAATGGATAGGCGTCTGCTTCAGAATTTCGTTACAGATATCACCGCCGGGCACCCGGTGAGACCGTACCGGCGAGGACGTCCGGCCTCTCCCACATCAGCTCCACTGTCACCGGCAGGTGGTCCGAGACGTCGACCGGCCAGGAACGCGCGGAGCGGACCTGCCAGCCGTGATCGACGAAAATGTAATCGATCTGTTCGTCCCACTGCGGGAACGTCGCCCCGATCCCCTCGGTCGCGAGCTGCGCGATGTTTTCGCGGCGGAACGCCTCCATCTCCGGCGAATCCGGTCCCGTGTTGAGATCCCCGGCGAGGATGTAGGGATAACGGCTGCTGTGGACCTCGCGCCCGAGGCACTGCAACTGTTCCGCGCGGATCTTCGAGTTGAGACCTCCCCACGAGGTGAGATGCGTGGCGTAGACGCTGATCGTGGCCCCCTCGATGAGGATCGTGGCTTCGAGGAGCGCCCGCGGCTCCCCGGTGCAAGGCAGGGGATGCACTTCCACTCCCACGAGCTGGCCGCGCGTGAGGATCGCGTTGCCATAGGCGCCTCCCCAGCGGACATAGCTCGGAGCGAAATAACCTTTCATCCCGGTGCGCGCCTCCAGCTCCGCGAACTGATCGTGAAAGCGCGCCTGCCACGTGCCGCGGTGCACCTCCTGTAAGGTCACGATATCCGGGTGGAGGCGCCGGATCGCCTCGGCGATATGTCGAATGTGGTCGCCGTCGATCAGCTCATCGTGCCCCGCGATGTTGTACGTCATCATGATGAGCGGCCGGCGCTGCCTCGGAAAGCCGGTCCGTTCCGGAAAGCTGACCAGCGTGCCGTGCTCGTCGCGCGTCAACTGGCGAAGGTTGGGGTCCACCGGCCGCGGACGGCACTCGCCGGAACGGACGGTGTAGATGACGAAGACACGGTAGGCGAAGACCACGAGAAGGACGGCGAGCACCCCGAGAATCAGCTTGCGTCTCGTGCGCACCATGGCAAGGACTACGGTTGCATATCGCGTTCCAGCGGCGTTCCAGCGGCGTTCCAGCGCGGTCTCTGCCCGGGGCCCCCTTTTCGGCCTTCGGACCTTGTGGTACAAGGGGGCAGCTTTCCTTGAAAAGTCGCATCGCAAAGCCTGAGCCGTCACGAACCTTGACCGCAGCGCGCTCCCGCGCAGCGGTTGTCCCGTTGGAGGAGGAGGTCTCATGAGGAGCAGAAGCAGCGACTTGAGCGTTTTACGGACAGGTTGGGGAGCTGCCGGCATGCTCGGCCTCGCTCTCCTGATCCTGGTCCTGGCGCTGCCGGCCCGGCCGGCCGCGGCCCAGGAGCAGGAGCAGCAGCCACCCGCCGACCAGAGCGCAACCCCGCCGACGGAGCCCACGGAGAAGATCACCGAAGAGATCACCGTCACGTCTACGTTGCGCGAGGAGAAGGTCCAGGACGTGCCCTTCTCCGTGGCGGCGCCCAGCGAGGAGGACCTCCGCAAGCAGGGCGTGGAGACCATCGAAGGGATCGCGCAGACCACTCCGGGCTTCAGCGTGCAGAACCTCGGCCCCGGCCAGAGCCAGGTCGCCATCCGCGGCGTCTCCTCCGGGCAGATCGTCCGCGACCAGCCGGGTGTCAAGGAGCAGGTCGGCGTCTATCTCGACGACTCCGGCATCTCGTTGTCGCTCTTCACCCCGGACATCGACCTCTTCGACATGTCGCGCGTCGAGGTGCTGCGCGGGCCCCAGGGGACCCTCTTCGGGGCCGGCTCGGCTTCGGGCACGATGCGCTACATCACCAACCAGCCGACGCTCGGCGTGAGTGAGACCGTGGCCGAGCTCTCCGCCAACAGCGTGAGCGACGGCGAATTCGGCAGCAACGCCAAGGTGGCGGTCAACGCGCCGCTCGGCGACACCACCGCCCTGCGCCTCACCGCCTACTACACCGGCTACGCGGGATACGTCGACGCCGTCCAGCCGAGCCTGCGAATCAAGGAAGACGTCAACGGCGGCGACCGTACCGGGGCCCGCCTTGCGCTGCGCATGCAGCCGAACGACCAGCTCTCCATCACCCCGAGAATCTTCTACCAGAAGGTCGACATAGACGGCTGGAACCGCGAGGACGCCTTCAACATCCTCGGCAATCCCTATACCACCACGCGGCCGAAGGTCGATCTGGATGATCGTGAGCAGTTCATCCAGTTCGAAGAGCCGTTCACCGACGAGTTCCTCCTGGCCGACCTCAATATCGGCTACGACTTCGGCGATGTGGCGCTGACCTCGGTCACCACCTACACCGACCGCGACATCCTGGTGGTGCGCGACGCCACGGCCCTGACCGCGAGCATCACCGGCGGCTCCATCGGCCTGCCGCAGAACGTCTACACCCTCGACGCCCCGCTCAACGACGCGACCACCGCGCAGGTCTGGACCCAGGAGATCCGCCTCGCCGGAGAACGGGACCGCCTGCAGTGGCTGACCGGGGCCTTCTACAGCACCATGGACCGCGACTATGGCCAGGATCTCCTCGTCTCCGGCTTCCAGTCCCTGACCGGCATCCCCACCCAGGGCCACTTCGGCGCGGCGCGGGACGTGCTCTACTTCTCCGACCTGAGCTATGAAATGGATCAGCTCGCGGTGTTCGGCGAAGCCACCTGGGCCGTCAGCGACCGCTTCGACCTGACCGGCGGCCTGCGCTACTACGACTTCCAGGAAGACCGCGTCCAGACCTTCGACGGCATCTTCGCCGATCCCGGAACCAGCACGGGCTCGACCTCGGCGACCGGTTTCGCTCCGCGCGTCATCGCGAGCTTCGACGTCAAGGAAGGCACCAAGCTGAACGCCCAGGTTTCGAAAGGTTTCCGTCTCGGCGGCATCAACGATCCGCTCAACGTGCCTCTCTGCACCCCCGAGGACCTGCGCACCTTCGGCGGCCACGATTCGTGGGAGGACGAGGAGATCTGGAACTACGAGGTCGGCAGCAAATCGACGATCGGCGGGGGCCGCGGCGTGTTCAACGTCGCCGCCTACTACATGGACATCAAGAACCTCCAGGCGACGGTGACCGCCGGCACGTGCTCGTCCCGCGTCATCTTCAACGTTCCCAAGGCCCGGAGCACCGGCGTCGAGCTCGAGTGGTCCGCCGCGCCCACCGATCATTTCGATTTCAGCATCTCGGCCAACTACGGCAAGTCGGAGCTGCGCTCGACCCTGACCTCGACCGACCCGTCCGGCAACGTGCAGGTTGTCTCCGGAATCAAGTCCGGCAACCGCCTGCCGACCGTGCCGGAATTCCAGGGCGCGGCCACGGCGACCTATCAGTGGTCCGTTGGAACGAGCTGGCTGGGATATACCACCGGCAGCTATCAGTATGTCGGCTCGCGGTTCACCCAGATCGGCGACCAGGCGGTGGGCTTCGGCATCGTGAACCTGAATTCGTTCGGTGCCAACACCATCGGCGGCCCGCTCACCCAGAGCTCGTTCACGTTCAATCCCGAGCTGCCGGCGTACGACATCGCCAACTTCCGCCTCGGGTTCCTGAACGGGAAATGGGACTTCGCGGTGTTCGTCAACAACATTTTCGACGAGCAGGCCCGTCTCGCCCTCGATCAGGAGCGCGGCACGCGCGCCCGTGTCGGCTTCCTGATCAACCAGCCCCGCACCTTCGGCGTCTCGACCCGCATCAACGTCCGCTGAGCGCAACCCGGAAGCCTGCCGGCCTCTTCTCTCGAGGAGGCCGGCAGGCGCCCTGGCATCATTCCCTGGGGGCAATCGGAGCAAGCCGCCAGCGGCCGTAGGCGACGAACGCCGCCAGAAGCCCTGTCACCGCTGGGATCAAAGCCATTCCGACACCGACTCCTCCCATCAAGGTGATGACGACCGCGCCGATCATGACGATCACGAGCCCGGCGGCGGCCCAGACGGTCAGGACCGGCTTGATGCGCAGGAGGCTGGGGAGGAGCAGGCCAAGCCCGCCGAGTAACTCGACCACGCCGATGAAGCGCAGGAACAGGCCCGGCAGCTGCACCCCCGGTCCGGCCAATTTCTCCAACGGCAGGACCAGCTTCATGCCGCCTGCCCACAGGAAGAGCAGCGCGAGCAGCACCTGCACGATCCACAGCGTTATGTTCAGGGCCGATCTCTTCGGGGGCGCCCCGGCGCCGGTGGCTCGGTAGGGGCTCATGGGCTCGGTCGTAGTCATGATCACGTTCCTCCTGGAATTGAGTGGTTTTGGGGAGCCGAGGAGGTCTGCCGCCTCTCGATCTCTACCTCGTTGTCGAACGGAGCGGGCTGGAATCGACATGGCGAGGTAAACAAAGCGTGCTCACCCTCGGAAACCCAGCTTCCGGCGGAGCTGACCGCCGGCGATCGCGGCGCGCGCCAGGGCCGCGGTCTTGAGCCAGGGGGCTCCGGTTTTCCCGGCAACATACCGCCGCGCCGCATCCATATCCCCGAGCCGGGGCCAGAAGCTCTGCGGGTTGTTGAAGTCGTCGAAGAACTCATCGGCGATGCCGCTGTGGCGCGTGCCCGCCAGCAGCACCTCTTTGGCAGCCGGCGTGACCGGCTCCAGGAGGAGGTTCGAGAAGGCCGTGATCCACCGGCCGTCCTCCTCCCAGAACTGGTCGAAGACCGCCTGCATCCAGTCCGCGTCGAAGGCGCGGCCGCCGTGCTCCACGATGCGCTGAGTATAAAGATGCGCGGCTTTCGAGGCGCAGTTCGAGCCCTGGCCTCCGATCGGATCGTTGAGGATCACGGTGTCGCCGAGCCCGAACGCGAGCCGGCCCGAAGGGAGACGGGCCACCGGCCTGCGCACCGTGGGCGTGATCGCCCCCTTGCCCCAGGCGAGCGGATCGGCAAGCTCGGCGCTCCGGATGTGCTCCTCCTCCCACGGTGCCCATTGGCAGATCAGCTCCTTGGCGACAGCCAGCATGTCCTCGCCGGTCCGCGCCGGTCCGAAGCGATCCAGGCCGCGGCCGGGCTTGCACTCGAAGAGGAGGCTGTAGGTGAGCTGCGACGACTTGTGGTGAAAGGTCACCCAGAAGATCTCGCCGTCCTGCTCGAAGAACGTGAACTTCACTGGATGGAAAGGGATGCTCGGCCAGGGCTTCAGCCCCTTGACCGTAACCAGTGCCAGGTTGCGCTGCGGCCGGTCGTAGACGCTCCGCTCGGGATCGCGCTCGAACAGGTCCGAGAGCTCCGCCTTGCCTGCGGCGATCACCAGGAGATCGTACGCCGCCGCCAGCTCGTCGAGGTCGGAGGCTCCGACCGGCCGGACCACCAGAGTGCCGCCGCGCGCCTCGAATTCCCGCATCCACCGCCAATACTTGAGACGCTGATCGATGGCCTGTCCGGGCCGGCGAAAGCGTCCCGCCATCGAGAAGAGGCGGTTGCCGGGGGCGAGGCAGAAGTCGAGATGGATCCCCTCCCCCCAGGTCACCTCGTCATCCCAGAAGTTGAGACCCAGCTCGCGCTCGTAGGACAGCCCGCGGTCGAAGATGAACGCAGTCGCCGGCACCCGGCCTTCCAGGATCTCTTCCGGCGTGCGGTCGGAGTAAAGGGTTACGGAATATCCATGCCGCAGCAGTCCGAAGCCCAGTTGCAGGCCGGCCTGGCCGGATCCGACGATAGCGATCTTCCGCATGGAGCGTCCTCCTTCCTCGGGAGATACGCTCCCCCGCGCCCGGAGTTCTCGACGCCCTTGCATATGATTTCCTGTCACACGCCTGGCGAGACGGGGGCGCGGAGGCTGCGCTGCAGCAAGCGGTCGTCTCCGATGCGCTCCGTCCATGCAGCGAACCCGGCCGTGGGGCCGCGCCACAGCAGATCGCCGGCATCCCGGAACAGAGGTGCGTCGGTCCTCAGCGTCGCCAAGTCCTTGAAGCGCAACGCCAGCTCGCGGCTTTCCCCCAGTTCCTCCGGAGGGAAGCTCTCGATAGGGCCGTAGCGGTTGAGCAGCCGTGCCGCCGTGCTGCGGCCGATCCCCGGGATACCAGGGTAGCCGTCCGCGGCATCGCCGACGAGGGCGAGGAAGTCGGGAATCAGCTCGGGGTCGACCCCGAACTTCTCGCGCACTCCGGCAGCCGTGAGGATCTTCTTCCCTCGGCGGTCGACCTGCACCACCCGCTCGCCGCGGACGCACTGCGCCAGGTCCTTGTCAGGGGTCCAGATGCAGACCTTCTCCACACTGTCGTCGCCGTCGGCGATGCGGGCGGCGGAGGCGAGCGCGTCGTCGGCCTCCAACTCGGTCATCGGCCAGACGGCGACGCCCATGGCGACGAGGGCCTCTTCCAGCGGGTGAAACTGCGCGAGGAGCACGCGCTCGACGCCCGCCGACGTCTTGTAGCCGGGCCAGAGGCGGTTGCGGAAGGACTCGATGACATGGTCGGTCGCCACGCCGAGGTGCGTCCCTCCCGTCTCGATCATTTCCAGGACCGTGTGCAGCACGCCATCCACGGCACCAAGCGGTTTGTCCTTGCCCTTGTTGAAACGGCGCTGGCCGTAGAAATGGCGGAAAAGCTCGTAGGTGCCGTCGAAAAGATGAACGATCATCGGTTCTCTCTCCGGCAACACCTCTGGAGGAGGTTGGCCTCCGGAGATCTGCCCGCCCTCCGGGTCTGGGGCGAGCAGAGCATACAACCACTTTGAATCGCCCGGGATGCTCGTCGCGGCATTCCGGCTGAGCTAGAATCCCGCCACGGTCCGCGAGACCAACTGCCAGCCTCGGTATCGGGCAGTAGGCGATTTCCCCGATGGCAGAATCAGCAACAGAACCCTCATTTACTCTCCACCCTGAACGTTACCTCGTTCGATTGCAGCATGCCATCGAAAACTCTGGCCGGCTCATAGATTACGCCTGAGGCTCGTATATCTCTGGCGAGCGCATTCTTTACCCACTGTCTTGCAAAATGGCGCAGGTTGGCGCGGACTCGATAGATCCCAGGTTGGTTGATCCCGTAGGCAAACTCTCCCTTTTTTAATGATATGTTCTGGCCATAGAAGGCTGAAGGCATCAATGGGAAAATCGCATGGACGGAAGGAGTCTCCCGCAACCCCTCGTAATATCCGGAGTAGGGCACTTCCCCACCTAGCTCGTCGGTAATGACAAAAGATAGCTCTACATCCGGATAGCTTGCAGGGCTCTTTCCCGCAGGTGCAAACGCAGGGAAGATAGCCCAATAAAAAGAATCACGGTTCTCGATGATGAGGGAGGCTTCAATATCCTGGTCGATCCTATAGACGCTCCGCGGCAACGCGAGCACGAGATCGAGACCTTTCCTCTCGGAAGGCGCCACGACCGGTGTTGCACCCTCGCGTTGCACTGAGCCTGACCCCGAGGTTGGCGCGGGCTTGCAGCCCACCACAACAAGGCACAGGAAAGATACGCCAAGCAAGAGGGCTCTCTTCATGGCACGAGCGGCACGAATGGGTCTCGTGGGTGTTGAGCACAACTGAAACAACGATGGCTACGATCGAGGATCTCATGCTCCTCGTCGCCTCCACCTCCAGCATAATGGATCAGATGCAAGACCTCGTGCAGGACCACCGACTCGAGGCAGCCACACTGCTTTGGCTTGCTAAAACTACCTGGTGCCAGATTGACCGTCTCAGGTGTTGGCGATGCGGGATCGGAATACGCGCACTTCGGACTACTCGGGAAGGGCTGGAAGCCCAAGCAGACGAACTTGATGTCTTTGCCTCTCACCGTATCGCGGAAAGGCTTGCGATATCGACAGGGCAAACAGGTCTGAGAGGCCGCATCCGCTTGCCCTGCCGCCTTCTGAATTCTTGCGTCGTCCTTTGAGTTGCAGCCCGAAGTAACCACGGCCTCGCCGGTCGGATCGATTCGATTCTCAGGGTTTGCCAGCGCATAGACATACTGGTTCGATTCTCCATCAGAAGTCACTCTGATCGGGTCTGCCTGCGTATACCTCCCCCACCCCGCGCGATACCAGCGATGGATATTATAGCTCCGCTCCGTTACTCCGTTGGCTCCCAGTCCGAGTTGCTCGGCTTCCTGACCTGCCAGTCGCAGGGGCTGGTGGCGATCGTAGGAGCGCAGGGTGAACACCGTGCCGAAGGGTTCATACTCAGCGCGCCACATCATGCCCCGCTGCGTGCTGGTCTGCAGGATCGGTGTGCCCAGGTGGTCGGTGAAGGTCCAAGAGACTATGCCGATGGCATCGATCTGGGCGAGTGGATGATCGTTGAACCAGACGTACTCGTTGGCGATCGCCGGCCGTGGCGCCGTGGTCAGCTCGGATTCGGCGAGTAGATGCATCTCGGGGGTGTAGAGGAAGTGCTGCCGGCTCCCAGAGGCAACGGCGGATGCTGTAATCGATACCGACTGCGATGAAGTCGATACCGACGAGATAGATTTTGCCGTTGAAGCGGTGCTCGCGTTCGCGCGTATTTGCGGTGCCGTTTGGGAAAACAGCCTCGCTCCGTCTGCGATCACGGCCACGATCGTACCGTATCCCGGATGGCCGGGATCGGAGCTGTAGGGAACGGTGCGGTCGACTTGAATGACGACCAGCGCCGCCACGTTGCCGTAGGCCGTCGAGCCGTCCTGGGCGATCGCGCTGGAGACGATGACGCCGATGTAGTCGCCGATCGATGCCGGCGGCGTGCTGTTGCCCGGCTTGGAAGTCCAGCAGGAAGGGTCGAGCCGCGGCGTGCCGGTGGTATGGGCGTTCGCCTGGCAGATGCCGATCGGGCGGTTGACGGGGGTGCCGTAACCTTTGAAGTCGGCCTGCGCGGCATAGTCGCCGCCCGTGACCTGATGGTCCCACTGCGCACCCCAGAACTGGAGCCGCTGGCCGAGCGAGAGACCAGGCGTATTGCCTCCCCAGATCACGAAGGAGCTCGGCTGGTAGACGAGCACCGGCGCGGTCGTCTCGGCCGGCAGGTGGCAATCATCTCCGGCGACGGTGATCCGCAGCTCGGCGAGGCCCGTGGGCTGAGCGGCCGGCAAGGTGAGGGTTGCGGTTGCGATGCCGTCGGCGCCGGTGATCCCAGAAGCCGTGAGAGATCCGAAGGCAAAGGTGACCGTGCGGCCCGGAAGAGGCGCGCCGCTCGCTACGTCGGTCAGGCGGGCGCTCACGGTCTGCGCCTGGCCGTTGGCCACGGGGAAGCCGCCGGTATAGGTCAGGACGGTGGCGCTCCGGGGCACCGCGATCAGGAGCGAAGCCATCGAGCCGGTATACGGCCCGCCGCCAGCGAAGGTGATGGTCAGAGGGAAGGCCCCAGGCCCGGACGGGGTGAGCGCGGCCGTGGCCACGCCGTCGCCGCCGGTCGTCGCCGTGGCGGTCAGGCCGCCAAGGTCGAACGTCAACGTCTGACCCGCGATCGGCTGTCCGGTGGTGCTCTCCGTGAGGCGCGCCGAGAGCGTCAGGGGCTCGCCGCATTTGCCGACCGTCGGTCCGAGATAGCTCAGGTTCGTCGGAACGGCGATCCAGGTGGTCGTGATCCGGTTCGAGCGCAGGCCCTGGCCGAGAGAAGCCTCGAGGACGTCCGTGCCGAGCGCCGTGCTCGTGTAGGTGAAGGTGGCCTGGCCGGCGGCATCGGTCGTACCCTGGCCGGTCCGACCGGCGTTGGGGCCGGTGAGTACCTGGAACGAGACGGCCGAACCCGGAACGGGCTGGTGCGATCCGTCCGTCAGAGTGGCGGCGACGGTCGCGGGAGCGCCGAGCGGGAGCGTGGCCGAGGGCGGAGCAAGGGTGAGAGTCAGCGGTGCGGTCCAGATCGCCGTCACCGGGTTGGACGCCAGCGTGTTGCCACCCTGCAGCGTGATCGTGGCTTCGAGGGTGTCGGTGCCGGCGGCCGTGCTCGTGTAGGGGAAGACCGCTTGGCCGTTCGTGCCGGTGGTCCCCTGACCGGTTCTGCCGGCGTTGGGACCACTTGTTATGCGGAAGGTGACGATCAGGTTGGCGACCGGCTGGCCGGCGCCGTCGGTGGCCAGCAGGGTTGCGTTGTAGATGTTCCCCACCGGATTCGTGGCGGTGGGCGGGCTGAGGACCAGGTTGACGGTGGGGATCCAGCGCGCGGTGACACTGTTCGAATTCAGCGTGCCGCCCGAAAGGTTGACCAGAGTGGCCCGCAAGGTATCCAGTCCAGCCTGGGTGCTCGCGTAGGAGAACGTTGCCATGCCGGAGGCGTCGGTTACCGTCTGTCCGGTCTTCCCTGCATTGGGGCCGGAGAGGACCGTGAACCTTACCGTGACATTGGGCAGCGGCTCGCCGCCGGCATCGGTAGCCACGGCCGTCGCGGTGTAGAGAGCCCCGACCGGATTCGTGGCGGTGTCCGGCCGCAGGGCGAGGTTTCCGGTGTCAGCGGTGATGTCGGTTCCCACGGCACGCCACTGGAGCGACTCGTTGCGGATGCAGGCCAGGTCATAGCCGAAGGTATCGAGGATGTGCGCCGTGTCGAGGTAGCTCGTCGAGAAGCCGCCGACCGTGACCGTGATCTTGGGGATGCGCTTCTCGGTGGGCGAAAGCGTGCCGCCGCAGCCGACGATGGTGTACTCGCTGGTGTCGAAATTCTCGCCGTTCGTCTGGGCCAGGATCGCCGACCAGTGGGGTGGAATGGTGAAGCTGCCCCAGAGGCTGAACGTCGGTCCCGGCCGCTGCAGGTCGACGACGACGCGGTCGACCACGAGGGGGCTGTCGGACGTGTTGTCGATCCGGACGGCGCCCGAATCGAAATCATTGCCTCGATTTCCAATGAACAGTACGTTTGGCGATCCCTGCCAGGGGATGGGGAAGCTCGGAGAGGGCCGGAGGTCGTCCGCATAGCCGACGAAGACCTCGATGCCGGCGAGCGACGGCCAGGTCACCGTGGCCGGATTGGAGCTCAGGGTGGCGCCGGAGGCGTTGGTGATGGTGGCCTGCCAGGTGTCGGTACCGGCAAACGTGCTGGTGTAGCTCGCGGTCGCCTGGCCGGCGGCGTTGGTCGTCCCCTGGCGGGTGAGTCCGCTGTTCGGTCCTGCGGTCACCTTGAAATTGACGGTGACGTTCGGCAGCGGCTGGTTGTTGGCATCGGTGACCGTGGCCGTGAAGGTATAGGGAGTCCCGAGCGTGGCGTTGCCAGTCACCGGGGCAAGAGCGAAATCGCCTTGCGAGTTGATCCCGGTGGTGCCGATGAGCCGCCACTGCAGCGACTCGTTCTGCCGACAGGCGAGGTCGAAGCCGCCGGTGTCGAGGATGTGGCCCGTGTCGAAGTAGTCGGTGGCCGTACCGTCCACCACGACCCTCACCTTCGGGACTCGCGGCTCTCCGGGCGGCAGGGTGCCGCCGCAGCCGACGATGGCGAAGTCGCTGGTGTCGAAGTTGAACCCCGCGTTCTGGGTCAGAACCACCGAGCCATGGGCGGGAACCGTGAAGCTTCCCCAGAGGTCGAAGACCGGCCCCGGCCGCTGCAGGTCCACAAGCACGCGATCGATGGCGATGGGCTCGTCCGTGGCATTGTCGAGCCGCACCGCACCGGCGTCGAAGACCGGCCCCTTGCCGAGGAAGATCACGTTGGGAGAGCCCTCCCAGGGTACCGGGAACGCGGCGCTCGGCCGCAGGTTGTCCGCATATCCGACGTAGACCGAGAGGGCCACCGGCTGAAGCCGCAGGATGCCGGTGTCGTGCGTGGCGCCGGGCGCCAGGGTGAAGGGCTCGGTCGTCAGCGAAGCGAGCCCGCCGGCCTCGACGGTCAAGGTATAGGTGCCGGCGGCCTGCATCAGACTGAAGCGGCCGGCCGCATCGGTCGTCGCCGAGTTGAGTGTGCCGGTCACGGTGACCGTGGCGCCGGCAACCGGAGCGCTGTCGGTGGCCCGCACGACGGTGCCGGTGATCGTGCCCAGAGGCTCGAGCGGCAGCGTGCCGAAGGCATGGCTCACGCCTGGGCCCAGGCTGATCGGCGAGGTCGTCCGCGAGCCGAAGCCGGCCTTCGAGAGGATCAAGGTGTAGGTCCCCGCCGGGACCTGGAGGAGGAACCCTCCGGCCGCGTCGGTCGTGGTCGCGAGCGGACCTGCGGCGAAGATATTGATATTGTTTCCATTCGCCGTGACGGTGACGCCCGCCAGCGGAGATCCGGTCGTCGAATCGATCACCATGCCGGACAGGAGGGCCGGCTTGGCGGTGAGGGTGACGTTCCCGAGATCGTGGGTGCGGCCGGCCTCCAGCGTAAACGCCGGCAGGATCTGATCGACATAGCCCGGCAGGGTGAGCTTCAGCGTATAGATCCCCGCGGGCTCGACGAGCGAGAAGCTGCCGGACGCGTCGGTGATCGCCGCCGCGGCGGTTTCGATCACGGTGACCGTCACGCCGGCCAGCGGACTGTTGTCGAGCGAGCTCAGGATGACGCCGGCGATGCGGCCGGGCGCCTGCGCCAGCCGGATCGTTCCGACCGCGGTCGTGCCGCCGGCGGTCACGGAAAATGGCAGCGAGGTGGCGCTGATGAAGCCGATCCGGCTCACCGTCAAGGTATAGATTCCGGCCGGAGCCGTCAGAGAGAAGCGGCCCGCGCCGTCCGTGCTCGTGGCGTTCGCGCCGCCGGTGATCCGCACGGCGGCCTCGGCGATGGGAGTCCCGTCCTTGGCGTCGACCACCGTGCCGGTGATCGTGCCCGGGGCTGCCGTCACGGTCAGCGCGGCACGCACGCCGCGGCCGTCGTAGGCATAGGACAGGCCATCGCCGGCGGCGAGGAGATTGCGTGCCGAGTAGGCGAAGGCGCCCGATCCCACTCCGAGCTCATTGCCCGCGGCGTCATAGGCGATCCCGCGCGAGACACCGTTCTCCCGGACGGTCGTCAGCTTCGGCAGCGTGCCGTCGTAGGTAAAGTCGGCCGTTCTCGCGGAACCGAGCGTGAGCGAGGTCATGTTGCCCATGGGGTCGTAGCGATAGCTTCCCGCGCCCCAGAGCGCCTCGCCGGTGCTCGCCCCCGTCAGCCGGTAGAGGTCGTCATAGGTGAAGAGGCGGTTGTAGGCGGGATCGAGGCCGTCCCGGATGGCGGTGATGTTGCCGACGCCGTCCTCCTCGTACAGATAGTCGGCGATCGGCCCGGCGCTCCCGTCCAGGCGGTTCTCGACGGGCCGGTAGCGCAGGTCGAACGCCATGGTCCGGACCGTGCCATTCCCGAAAACCGTTCTCGCCTCCGGGCCGAACGGCAGGTAGGCGGTGGACGTCACGAGGGAGACCGGTCCCGCGGCGGCCGTCAGCGGCCGGTCCGCGAAGTCGAAGCCATAGGTCACCTGCCGGCCGGAAGGATAGGTGATACCCGACCGGTTGCCGTTGGCGTCATATTGATAGGAGGTGGCGTAGGAGGCGCCGAGGATCGTCCGGTTCTCGGTCTTCAGGAGGCCGCGCCGATCGTAGCTGTAGGCGGTGGAGCCCGAAGGATCGATCATGCGCGACAGGCGGCCCTTCGCATAGCGTCCGGCCGTCGGATCGTCGTACTCGTAGCGGACGGTTTCGGTCTCCGCGGCCAGCCGCGAGGTGCTGTCCAGCATCCGGCCCGCGGCGTCGTAGGTCCGCTCGGTGACCGCGCCGCGCGCGTCGGTCGTCCGCACCAGGTTGCCCGCCGGGTCGTACTCGTACGTCGTGGCGCCGGCGACCGGCGAGTCCTGGCGGACGAGCCGGCGGAAGTCGTCGTAGTGATAGGTCGTGGTGTTGCCGTTGGGATCGGTGACCGAAGCCAGGTTGTCCAGCGCGTCGTAGGTGTAGGCCGTCACCGCCTGGCCGCCGGGCACACCGGCGAGGGTCTGCCTCACCGTGGCCAGCCGGTGCAGGGCATCATAGGAATAAAGCGTGTTGGGGCTGGTGTGCGCCTCGTCCTGAAGGCTGGCCAGCAGGCCGTCCGCATCATAGGCGTATCTCATGCGCGAGCCCGCGGGCACCGGATGCTCCACGGTGGCGAGCCGGTTGTGGACATCGTAGGTGAACCCTTCGCTGCGGCGCGTCGTCCAGGAGGCGCAGGCGGACGCCGGGTTGTCGCAGCTCTGGTCCTCCTCCCCCACCTTGCTGCCGATGATGTTCAGGGTCAGGTGCCGGCGTTCGTTCTGTTTTCCCGCGGCATCGAGGCGGATCGTGTCGACGAGCCGGTCCGTACCTTCCTCGTGGCCGTAGGCCATGCCGTTGCCCCGAGGCAGGGTGGTCTGCACCAGCCGGTCGCGGCCGTCGTACTGGTATGTCGTGGTGTAGGCGATCGCTTCGTTCGGATCGCCCGGCACAGGCTTCGAAACATTGGCGGTCGTCCGGCCTTTGGCGTCGGTCGTCTGCTCGCTCACCACACCGTTGGGGTCCGTCGAGCGCCGCGTCGTGCTATAGACGTCGTAATCCTCGTAGATTGTCGCAAGGCCTACCGGGTTGGTGATGCGGCGCACGCGTCCACGCAGGCTCGGATCGGGATCGGCGTCGTCGTAATACTCGATCGTCGTCACGTCGGCGACATCCGTCCGAGGACCGTCGGTGGCGACGAGACGGTGACGCGCATCGTAGGTCTCGGTGCGGGTATAGACCGTGGGAGTGGAATCGGAGGCCGAAAGATAGCCGGACTCGGCGACCGAGAGCTTCGTCTCAGGGCCGGCGGAAGAATCCCAGGTCCGGGTGGTGACCTTGCGGGCGCCCGGCTGGGCCGCGGAGGGCTCGTCGACCCGGGTCTGGAAATTGGGCCAGGGAGCATAGTCATACCGGTAGAGGATCGTGCGCTCCTGGGGCGTGCCGGCCGCTTCGGTCATGCTGGAGAGATTGCCGTCGGCGTTGTACTGATAGCGGGTGACATGGCCCTTGCCGTCGGTGCGCGAGAGGACGTGGTTGTCCCCGCTGTAGGTGAAGGACTGCGTGTCGCTCGTGGTTCCGGAGCAGGTGGCGCAGTTGCCGATCACCTGAGTGGGCAGGAACCGGCCCTGGCTGTAATTGAGGCTGAACACGGCGGTCTGGCTCGCGGTGCCGTCGATGGTGTGGATGACGGTGCTCCGCCCCGGCCCTGGAACATCGTATTGGACCGTAACGCGATCCCTCCCTCCTTCGGATTCGGAGACCGTGCCGCGATCGAGGGCATCGTAGGCATGACCTTCCAGCAAGGTGCCGGCTTCGTCTCGGACCGCGGTCAGAAGGCGGACGACTCCATGGCTGTCGGTCTGGTAATCGAAGCTGCGCCACGGGGTGCTCCCGGTATGGATGGGATCGGAGATCTCGGTGAGCAGGGCGCCCTGGTAGCCGAAGCGCCAGGTCGCGCCACCGGGAAGCTCGATTTCGGTGAGCTGGTCTCCGGAATAGCCGAGCGAGATCTCCCGGCCCATGCTGTCGGCGACCGTCATCAGGTGACCGGACGTGTCATACGTACCGCGCAGCGCGTTCCCCCAGCGATCCCGGGTCTCCAGCCAGAGGCCGGTGGCCGCGTTGAAGGAGGTGACGTTACCGTCGAGATCGGTCAACTGGTACCGGCCGCCAGACAGAGTCACCCGACTGCGCAACTCGCCCGGGCTCGACGCAACCCAGCTCCCGTCTCCCTGACGCGTGTACTCGGACTCGGCACCATCGGCCGCCAGATGATAGAGGAATCGGCCGGAAGTATCGATCGTCCTCAAGGTCTGGGCGAAGGGATGGGTCCAGCCGAGACCGACCGGCGAGGAGACGAGCGCCGGGTAAAGCGACTCGCCACTGTGGTAGCTCAGTGAAAACGCCAGCGACTGCGGCGACTGCGCGAGTGTAAATAGAGGTGTCGTCAGCGACACATCTCCCGAGCCGACGTTGATGGGCATGCCGACGCCTGAAGCGGGAGCACCACCGCCGCCGCCCGCCGGGCAGTCTCTACGATCCGGGCATTTGCCGGTCAGCGACTGCGTATCGGTCGCCTGCACGAGTTGAACGATCGAACCTGCGGCGTAGGAGATGTAGGCGGTCAAAGGCCGGGTGCCGCCACAGGGAATGTCGAACCCGGTGTCCCAACTGCCGTTCTCGTAATAGATGAAGGCTTCGCGCACGATGTCCCCACCCTGGAACAGGAAAAGGTGGTCGGACGAAACGAGCGGATCATTGACGCACGTGAAGAGCGGCGGCCAGTCGCCGGTGTTCTGGCAGTAATAGTTGGGGGCGTCGTAATCGACCCAGACGCGGCGCCCGACAATGCGCAGCTTGACGCTCGGACCGGGACTCGCCGGCGGATGGAAGGACGTGCAGCAGTGAGGCGGCGCTCCGATGCCGACCGGCCCATGGCAGGTCGAATTCGAGCTCTGGGGAGCGAAACGGATCTGGGTCGTCCGTTCGCCGGCCGGATCGGTCCAGGACTCGGGTCCGGCGGCATCCGGGAAGCACTGCTGGGGTTGCACGGGCGGAGTGCAGCCACCGTGCAGCAACACGCAAGTCCCCTGTGCAACGGCCGGAGCGGTTCCGATCCCAAGGAAGATGAGCACCGTCGCAAGAAACACAAAGAACGCCGAGACGAGCTTCGTGGCACGAGTTACGACGGAGTTCTGGCTGCGCCGAAACACAGTGATCTTCCTCAAGGGGATGCCTCCCGGCGAGGATCACACGCAGAAGCGCGGGTGTCACTCTCATGTGTCTGCTGCGGCCGAAGTATTTCACAATGGCTGAGCGACGATCCAGGCATCCTTGATGAACCATGACCTGCTCAACACGGCCTGGGACCGACGCAACGAACCGCTGTTCACTCGTAGCGGATCGCTTCCAGGGGCTGGACCCCGGCAGCCCTCCGGGCCGGGACGTAGCTCGCCAGGAGCGCCACCAGGGCCAGGAGCAGCGGCACGGCCGCGAAGGTGGCCGGGTCGGTCGCGCTCACTTCGTAGAGGAGGGCTTTCATCAGGCGCGTTACGGCGAAGGCGACGGCCAGGCCCGAGCCGATGCCCAGCACGGCCAGGAGGAGACCTTCCTTCATCACCATGCCGGAGACGTCACCCCGCTGCGCTCCCAGCGCCATCCGCACCCCGATCTCCTGGGTGCGCTGGCTCACGATGTAGGAGATCACTCCGTAGATGCCCACCGCTCCCAGCAGCAGCGCCACCGCCGCTCCGATCCCCAGCAGGAGCATGGTGAAGGAGGTGCGCGCCATCGAGAGCTCCACGACCTTTTCCATGGTGCGCACCCCGGAGAGCGGCAGCTTCGGATCGATCGACCAGACCGCTTGGCGCACCGCGTCCACCAGGCCCGCCGGATCGACTCCGGGCTTCGCCTTGACCACCAGGGCGAAATCCCTCGGCACCCACTCGCCGCCGCCGCCGCCGTCACCGTCCGGGTTCATGCGCCGCACGGCGTAGTAGACGGCCTCCACCGGCTTCTGGTGCAGGCCCTGCTCGCGCACGTCTCCCACTACTCCAATAATGGTGAACCACTTGTCGATGGGCTCGCCCGGACCACCCGGGCTCAGGCGCTTGCCGAGTGCGCTCCCGTTCGGCCAGAAGTGCCGGGCCAAGGACCGGCTCACCACCACGCCGTCCTCGGCGCGCTCCGGATCGATCCGGTCGAAGCTCCGGCCTTCGAGCAGCGGAATGCCCAGCGCCTCGAAGTAGCCCGGGCTCGCGAACCGGGTGCCGAGCATCGGCGGCAGGGAATTCGGCGGCGTCGGCTGGTCCTCGATCATGTGCGAGCTCATGGAGTTGCCGTTCGAGAGCGGCAGGACGCTGTTCGTCCCCGCCTTCTCCACTCCCGGCAGGGCCCGCACCTTCTCCAGGAGCTGGGCGTAGAGCTGCGCGGTCTTCGTCGAGCTGGCGTATTCCGAATCCGGCAGGCTGAGGTTGACGGTCAGCACGCCCTTCGGATCGATCCCGGGATCCACGCTCGTCAGGCGCCAGAAGCTGCGAAGCATCAGGCCGGCGCCCACTAGGAGCACGAGCGCCAGGGCCACCTGAAAGACGACCAGGACCTGCCGCGCCAGGTGCCGGGCCTTGCCCGCGGTGCCGCCCCGGCCGCCTTCCTTCAGGGCCGGGACGAGGTCCGGCGAGCCATACCGGAGGGCCGCGAAGCCGCCGATCAGGAGGCCGGAGAGGATCGAGACGAGCGCGGTGAAGGTCACGACCGTGGCGTCGATGCCGATCTCCTCCAATCTCGGGATGCCCTGGGGCTGCAGGGCAATCAGGAAGCGGACTCCCGCCGCGGCCAGGGCCAGGCCGGCGATGCCGCCGATCACGGAGAGCCCCAGGCTCTCGCCGAGGAAGACCCGGGCGATCTCCCCTCTCGAGGCGCCGATGGCCGTGCGCACCGCCACCTCGCGCTGCCGGCTCTCGGCCCGCACCAGGAAGAGGTTGGCCACGTTGGCGCAGGCGATGAGGAGGATCAGGCCCACGCTTCCCAGCAGAACCCAGAGGATGCGCTCGATCTCGCCCACCACCCGGTCCCGGAGCGGCTTCGCTATAACCGCGAGCTTCGCCTGTTCGATCATCTCGCGGCTGACGCCGTTGTCCCCCATGGCCTCCGGAATCCGCCAGACGAGCGCGGACAGCTCCTTGGTGGCCCGGTCGTAGGAGACGCCCGGCCGCAGCCGGCCCACGCCGCTGTAGTTGAAGTTGCCCGGCGCCAGTTTCGCGGGGTCGATCACCATCGGGATCCAGAGCTGCACGTCGGAGGTCGGGAAGCGGAAGCTCTCCGGCATCACGCCCACGACGGTGCGCGACACGCCGTCCACCTGGATCTTCGAGTTGATCACCTTGCGGTCGCCGCCGAATCGGGTCTGCCACAGGGCATGGGAGAGGACGGCAACCGGCTCGGCTCCGGGCTTGCCGTCATCCTCGACGAACGAGCGGCCCAGCTCCGGCGGCACCCGGAGGATGCCGAAGACCGACGGGGTCAGGCCTCCGGCGCCGAGGCGTGCGGGCTCCTGGCCGCCGGTCAGGGTGACCGCGCCGTCCCAGTAGATGCCCATGTCCTCCAGGACCTTGTTCTCCTTGCGGAAGAGGAGGTAGACGGCGTCGGAGATCTGGGCATCGTCGAGGCCCATGCCGGCCGCGCTCAACTGGAGGTAGACGACCCGCTCGGGCTCGGGGTACGGGAGCGGCCGGATCAGGACGGCGTTGACGACGGTGAAGAGGGCGGCCGTGGCGCCGATGCCCAGAGCCAGGGTCAGGGCGGTGAGGATGAGGAAGCCCGGCGACTTGCGGAAGCCGCGGACGGTGGCTCGGAGCGAGGTCATGAGCATGGCGAAAAGCCCTCCACGCCTGCCACTACGATTCGGCGCCTGGAAAGGTTACACCCCTACTCCATCCCCAACCGGGCCAGATAGCCCTTCTCCCGCACCTGCTTGAGCATCCAGCCGAAGAAGGCGGCGCCGAGGAGCAGGTAGAGCAGGTTCAAGCCGAAGGCGGTGCCGAGGTATCGGAGATCGACGCGGCCGGTCCGCAGGGCCGCCCGCATGCCTTCGAAGACGTAGGTCGAGGGGAGCGCCCAGGCCACCACCTGGAGCCAGCGCGGCAGGACGTCGACGGGATAGAAGACCGCGGAGACCGGCTGGATCAGGAAGGGCACGCCCCAGATCAGCGCCTCGGCCGCCTGGCCGAAGCGCAGGATCAGGCCCATGGTGCACATGCCCACGGCCCAGCCGAACAGGAGCAGACTCACCAGGAACGGCACGAGCGCCGGCCCCAGGACGAGCAGGTTGAAGGCGTAGAAGACCCAGGCGAGCACGCCCAGGATCGCGGCGATGGCCAGCGCCTTGAGCACGCCCACCAGGCAGGTGGCGATCAGGATCTCGGTGATCCGCACCGGCGCGATGAAGAGGTTGAGGATGTTGCGGACCCAGATCTCCTCGGTGATGGAGATGGTCACGGCCTGCTGCGACCGGTAGAGCACGTCCCAGAAGATGACGGCACCGATCAGGAAGAGGACGGCGTTCGGTACCTGCATGCGCTGGAGGTAGACGGTCAGGAACCCCCAGAGGAGCAGCTCCATCACCGGCCAGAAGACGATCTCCCCCACCCGCGTGGTGCTGCGGCGATAGAGATAAAGGTGGCGCAAGACCATGGCGCCGATCCGGTTCCACATCAGGTCCGCTCCCTCGCGATCGAGATGAAGAGGTCTTCGAGCGAGCGCGAGCGGGCCCGCTCCACGATCTCGGCCGGGGTGCCTTCGGTCACAATCCGGCCGCCGGACACGAAGACCACGCGGTCGCACATGAGCTCGACCTCGGCCATGTTGTGGGAGGTGTAGATCATGGAGACGCCGCGCTCGGTCCGCACCTGGCGCAGGACCTCGCGGACCTTTTCGGAGATGTCCGGGTCGAGGCTTGCGGTGGGCTCGTCGAGGAAGAGGATCTCGGGCTCGTTGATCAGGGCCTTGGCGAGGTGGATGCGCGTCTGCTGGCCCGAGGAGAGGGCGCCCATCACCCGCTTGCCCACGTCGGGGATGCCGAACAGGTCGAGCAGCTCGGCGATCCTCTGGCGCGGCCGGCGGACGCCGTAGAGCCGCGCGAAGACGTTCAGGTTCTCCCAGACGGTCAGGTTGCTCGGCAGGGAGACGTAGGTCGAGGAGAAGTTGACGCGCTGGAGGATCTCGCGCCGGTGCCGGGCAAGGTCGAGGCCGAAGAGCCGGATCTCGCCCTCGGTCGGCGTGGTGAGGCCGAGCAGGAGCTGGATGGTCGTGGTCTTGCCCGCGCCGTTGGGCCCGAGCAGGCCCAGGATCTCGCCTCTCCCCAGCTCCAGGGTGATACCGTCCACGGCGGTCAGGTCGCCGAAGCGTTTGCGCAGGTTGCGGGCGGTGAGGACGGGGTTGGTCAAGCCTCTGGCTCCGATCCGAGACTTGCGCATTGTAGTGCCAGGAGCTAACCTCCCGCCCGGAACCTGGATAGGAGTCTCCCAATGCCGATCAGCCGACTCTGTCTCATAGCTCTCCTGCTTGCCGCGCTCCCGCTCTCCGCCCAGGAGGCCCACCAGCACGGCAGCCAGCCGCCGCTCCCCCCCGGCGCCGCGTCCTCGCCGGGGGGCACGACCTTCGTGAACGTGCCCGCCGAGGACGTCGGCATCGACACGCTGGCCGCCCGCGAGCAGGCCGAGCGCGCCACGGTGGGCCAGTTCAAGGTGTTCCACGACTTCAAGTACACCGACCGCCTGCCGGAGAGCGGCATCACGTTTGTCCATGGAATCGTGGACGACGCCGGCAAGACGTACAAGGCCGCCCACTATGACCACGGCAACGGCATCGCGGCGGCGGACGTGGACGGCGACGGCAAGCTCGACGTCTACTTCCCGAACCAGGTGGGCGGCAGCCAGCTCTGGAAGAACCTGGGCGACGGCCGGTTCCAGGACATCACGAAGACGGCCGGCGTCGGGCTGCCCGGCCGGGTCACGGTGTCGGCCGCGTTCGCGGACGTGGACAACGACGGCGACCAGGACCTGTTCGTGACTACGGTCCGCATGGGCA
>DATANP010000089.1:0-2835 GCA_036266195.1 Thermoanaerobaculia bacterium
CGCCGATCCCGACCGGGTGATCGTCGAAGTCCTCGGCTGAGAACCTCTTCCGTTTCGTTTCCGCTTCCCCGCACGAAAAACCCGAAATTCCGGGTCATGCATGGGTTGCAATGGTCCGGGGACCTGTGTAAGTATCCAACCCGCGCGTCAATACGCCCGATAGTCCTGAGCCCGAGCCACCCTTTGCGAACCCTGGGAGGTCTGTACGGATGCAGTGGAAGAGGGTCAAGCTTGCTCCGCATTTTGTCCGCCTGGCGCTACCGCTCGGGCTGATCCTTCTGGGTCTGGGTCTCTCCTTCACCACCCAGGATCTCGAAGCCTACAACCAGTCCCCGTACCCCCTCCCGCCGACTCCAAGGTTCCACCAGCGAGCCACTCTTCCGACCGAAGCCACCGGCCTGATCGACCAGGCGCGGATCCCGGTCGAGTTCAAGCTGATGCGGGGCGAGACGGTGACCCAGGTCTTCGAGAAGCTCGGCCTGCAAGGCACCGAGGCGCGCGAAGCGACGAACGCCCTCTCCGAGCATCTCAACCTCCGCCGGCTCAAGGCCGGCAACCAGTACTCGGTGTTCTTCAATCCCGATTCCAGCCTGGCTTCCTTCGAGCTCACCCTGGATGGCAGCGGCCGGGTCGAGATGAGCCGCAATGCCGGTGATACCGGCGGCTGGAACGTGGACTGGCAGCCCTTCGAGCGCACGATCCGCATGCGGGCCGTCCGCGGCACGCTGGACGGCTCGTTCGACACGTCGATCCGCCGTGCCGGCGGCCCCACGGGGCTCGCCTATCGAATGGCCGACGTCCTCCAGTGGGACCTCGACTTCACCCGCGACCTCAAGCGGGGCGACCGCTTCGAGATCCTCTATGAGGAGGTCCTCCTCGAAGGCCAGCCCCACTCCGTGGGGACGATCTACGCGCTGGTCTACGAGACCCAGGACCGGCGCCACGAGGCCTACCGCTTCGGCGATTCCGGCACCTATTACGACGGCGAGGGGCGGCCTCTCAAGAAGATGTTCCTCCGCTCGCCGCTGCGCTACTCCCGCATCACCTCGGTGTTCACCACCCGCCGCTTCCACCCCGTCCTCAAGGCCTACCGCCCGCACTGGGGCGTGGACTACGGCGCGCCCGTGGGCACGCCGGTCCAGGTGACGGCCAACGGCGTGGTGGTGTCCGCGGGCTGGGACCGCGGGGGGGGCAACGTGGTGAAGGTCCGGCATGCCGGCGGCTACGTCACGGCGTACCTCCATCTGTCGCGGTTCGCCAAGGGCATCCGGCCGGGGGCCCGCGTGCGGCAGGGCGACATCATCGCCTACACCGGCGCCACCGGCCTGGCCTCGGGGCCGCACCTGGACTACCGGGTCCAGCACAACGGGCAGTGGATCGACCCGCTGACGCTCAAGAGCGTCCGCGATGAGCCCATCCCGAGCACGCAGCTCGCCGCCTTCCGCAACTGGCGCAACGGGGTGCTCACGGGGTTGCGGACGGGCAAGCTGCCGGACGGCTTCCACATGCCTGGCGGAGGTGGCCCGGAGACGCGGCTCGCCGTGCAGGAGATCGACTCCCAGCTTCCGGCCGGTTCGGTCGCCCGCTGAAACGGTGGTCAAGGTTCGCACCTGGTGCCGGGTCGATCTGGCCGGCGGCACCCTGGACATCTGGCCCCTGGGTCTGTTCCACCCGGGGGCCCGCACGGTCAACGTCGCGATCGATCTCGCCGCCACGGTCCGGCTTCGCCGCTGCGCTGGTGAGTATGTCGTCAGGCAGGGTGAGAGCGAGGTCCGCGCCGGCTCGGTCGCGGAGCTCGCCGCGAGCCCGGACGGCGCCCTGGTCGCGGTGGTGGCCGAGGCCTTCGATCTGCCTCCCGTCGAGGTCGAGCTGCGCAGCGAGTCGCCGCGCGGCGGCGGCCTGGGCGGCAGCTCGGCGCTGGTGATCGCGCTGATCGCCGCGGTGGAGGAGGAGCTCGGCCTGCCACGGTCGCAGCCCCACCAGCGGGTCCGGATCGCCCGCGACCTCGAAGCCCGTCTCATGAGCCTGCCGACCGGCATCCAGGACCACTACCCGGGACTGCTGGGCGGGGCGCTGGAGATTCTCCAGGTTCCGGGTGGAGAACGGGTCCGCCGCCTGGACGTGGACCTGGAGCGGCTCGGCGAGAGCCTGCTGGTGGTCTACTCGGGCGCCAGCCACTTCTCGGCCGGCAACAACTGGCAGGTGGTGCGGCGCCGCCTGGATGGCGAAGCGGAGGTCACCGGCCTGTTCCGCGGCATCGCCGAGTCGGCCGCGGACCTGGCGCCGGCCCTGGAGGCCGGGGATCTGCCGCGCGTCGGCGAGCTGATGAGCCGGGAGTGGAGCTTCCGTCGGCGGCTGGCCGAAGGCGTGTCCACGCCGCTGCTGGAGAGCCTGGTCGAACGGGCGTCGTCGCTGGGAGCCTGGGGCGGCAAGGCCTGCGGCGCCGGGGGAGGGGGCTGCCTGGCGTTTCTCTGTCCTCCGGAGCGGCGCAGCGCCGTGGCGCAGGGCCTGGAGGAGCTGGGCGGTACGGTGCTGGCGGCCCGGCCTACCGGCGAGCCGGTGGCGATCGAAAGGACCTGAAGTCTCCTTCAGGTCCTTTGCTTTCCTAGTGGTTGCGGACGCGCTGCTCGAGGAGCTGGTAGGCGCGGGAGGTGTCGAGGCTCTCGGAGAGGCCGATCTCGAGCTGGCCGGTCCAGCCGGACTGGGTGCTCTCGCGATAGACCACCCGGTTGCCCGAGGTCCAGCAGATGATCGCCCGCTGGCCGCTCTCCGAGACGAAGAGCTGGCTCCCCTTGGTTTCGAAGTCGGGGACCGGCCAGTTCGACACCTGGCGCA
>DATANP010000090.1:0-4915 GCA_036266195.1 Thermoanaerobaculia bacterium
AAAAAAACGAAACCAGTTTCGTTTTCGACGTAGTTGACGATAGAGAGAGCGAAAAAACGACGGTTCCCCGGGCACAAACCTCTGGAGGAGAAGTACTTCCGGGCCGGCATCCGGCCGGGAAAGCGAGTCACCAGAATCACGCTTTTGGTTACTGAGCGCAGACGGACGATCCCCCGCGGGATCCTGCCCTCGCTAAAGTCGAGGACAGCAGCCGACTCCGAGTTTCCCCCTCCCGCGGAGCCCCCCTTCGGGTCCCCGCCACCCCTACCGCTCAGACGGGCATCTGTGGCTATCGACGTCCCGTCCCAGAGTCGTTTTGCACCGCCGACCTCTACGGCCGCCGCGAATGGCCTCAGCTATGCCTCGTAGGGCGAAATCGTAAAGCTGAACTTTACGATCTCCTCTGCCCGTGAACGGCCTATCTTCTTGCCTTAACGAGGGTTCCGCCCAATCTCGCTCTTCTCCCGCTTGCGGGTCTTGCGCTCGGTGGAGAAATCTGCTCTCCGGCAAGAGAAGGAGCCGAGATGGCGAGCCGCTCACCCTGGAACCCAGCACCGGACCCAAAAAGGGGGAATTCAATCCCCCCATTCCGATTTTCTTCGAAGCTCCTTATCTCTCGCGGATTGAGTCATTTAGCCCGGATGATCCCCGAGCGCTACCGCCGCCTCACCCGGGAGGGTTGGGTCGCTCACTTCCAGCGGCCCTGGCCGGCGGCCCTGAATCACTGGACCGGCTCACCGCACTGGGTCGCTCTCTGGGGACCGACCGGCACCGGCAAGACCGGGCTCGCAACTGTTGTGCTCGCCGAGCACCTACGCACAGGTCGCCGAGGGCGGTGGATCTCGGGTCCGGAGCTCGCGTACCGCCTCCAGCGCTACTTCGCCGACGCCGAAGACGTGCTCGCGCCTCTCCTGGTCACTCCGCTGCTCGTCCTTGATGAGCCGCTTTCTGGCTCCTCGGCCGACTGGTACGTCGAGCGCCTCACGCTCATCACCCGCGCCCGAGATGAACGGGGACTCCCTACGTTGATCACCAGCCAGCTCCTGCCCGAGCTGCTTGTCGAGCTGAGTCCCGCGGCGCCGCCGCCGCTCCTGTCGCGCTGGCTGTCCGGTCTGCGCATCCACGAGGAGCTCGGCGGCGAGGACGTACGGCTCCGGGGAGCGTTCTGATGGCCGACCTACCCTACAGCGAAGAGGCCGAGCGCGCCGTCCTCGGCGCCCTGCTGCTGGAGCCGTTGCGGATCGCCCAGATCCGTGCGCGCCTGGAGCCACGCGACCTGTACCTTGAGCGCCACCGTCGGCTCTACCAGGCCATCCTCCACCTTGCCGACGCGGGCTCGACCCCCGATCTCCTCACCCTGCAGGCCCACCTCGAGCAGGCCGGAAGTCTGGAATCGGTCGGCGGCTTGGCCTACCTCGCCACCCTTGATCTCGACCTGCCGGACCTCGGCCGGCTCGACGAGTACGCCGACGTGATCAAGGAGCGTAGCGTCCGGCGCGACCTGATCGTGAACGTGCAGCGCACTCTCCTGGAGGCGGCCTCCACGGCCCGCCCGGTCCACGAGCTCCTGGCAGATGTCCGCGACTCCGCTGATCGGCTCCTCGGCCATGCTGCCCGTGGACGCTGGCAAACGGCTGGCGATGTCGTTGACCGGCTCCTCTTGGCGCTTGAAGAGGGCAACGGCGAGGCCCCCTGTGGGCTCACCTCGGGCTTTCCAGGCTGGGACCAGCTCGGTCCCGGCCTGCTGCCAGGAGGCCTCTATGTCGTCGCCGGCAGGCCCGGCATGGGCAAGACCTCGCTGGCACTCGATCTCACCCGCCATGTCGCCGTAGATCTCCAGCGGCCGGTCGGCGTCTTCTCTCTGGAGATGCGCTGCGATGAGCTGGGTCTCAAGCTAAGCTCGGCCGAAGCGGACCTCGCCTCGGGCAAACTGCGCAACGGTCATCTCTCCGGCGGGCAGTGGAAGGATCTCATCGCCGCCGCGCGCCGTATGACCGCGGCGCCTCTTTTCCTGGATGACAGCCCGGGCCTGGGGCTGCGCGATCTGGAAGCCCGCGCTTGGCGGCTCAAGACAAACCATTCCGGGCTCGCGCTTCTCGTCGTTGACTACCTTCAGCTCCTCAACGCCGGCATCCGTGTCGAGCACCGGCGCCTGGAGATCGCCTACATCGCCCGTCGCTTGAAGGAGCTGGCCCGTGAGCTCGGGGTGGTAGTGCTCGCCCTTTCGCAGCTCAATCGCGAGCCGACCCGACGCAGCGATCCCCGCCCGCAACTCGCCGATCTGGCTGAGTCTGACGCGATCGGACAGCACGCCGACCAGGTCGCCTTCGTGCACCGTCCCGAGGTCTACAAGCCCGACGACGAGAGCCTCCGGGGGCTCGCGGAGCTCATCGTCGCCAAGCACCGCCACGGAAAGACAGGCACCGTCGAGCTGGCCTGGGCCGGCGCGACCACCTCCTTCCGCCACCGTCCAGAGTCGACTGCACAGGAGCCGATCTGATGCCCGTCTGCCCCGAACGAGTGCGAGCGATCCTCTCGAAGGTCGATCCTGCCCGGCAGCGGTCGGGTTGGCCCGTGGGCCTGCGCGACGGCGCGCTCCTATCCCTGGTCGCGGCCGGTCTCAGCGCCGAGGAGATCGCCGAGCTGCATGCCTCCTCGATCACCATGGATCGCGGAAACCTCCTGATCGAGATCCGCCGCCACGGGATGACCTGGCGGGTTGTGCTGCCCATGGATCTCGGGGCGAGGCTGCTCGCGTGGCTCACCGAGCGCCGCCTCTGGTCCGTCCCTGCACCGGTTATCACCGGACCTCAAGGTCCACTCTCCCCGATGGCCATCCATCAGGTCCTCTACCGCTACCGGCAACAGATTGGAGCTTGCGAATGACCTCCCCAGGCCAGCGGCGGTTGTCCTTGGAGGAGTGCCGGAAGATTCTCGGAGAGGACGCGCCGGCCGACGAGCGCCAGCTCGAAGAACAGCGCGACTACGCCTATCGCTTGGCCAGCCTGCTGCTCGAAATCTACCTCGATGAGAAGGCTAAAAACACTGCAACTGGCTTGTCTAAAGATGCTGATATATGATATAAAGATCGTATAGGGAAGTCGTATCTTGCCGCCGAAAGATCATGGAGGCGGGGGAGGAGAATCCATGAAAGCCTTCATCTACACGCGCGTGTCATCCGAGGAACAAGTCTCCAATCTGTCCCTCGATGTCCAGGAAAAGACCTGCCGTGAGTACTGCGCCCGTAATGGCTGGGCTGTCGAGGCTGTCTACCGCGAGGAAGGCGAGAGCGCGAAAACGGCGGACCGGACGGCGCTCCGACAGATGATGTCGGCCCTTCGGGCGCGCCCCGGTCGGATCGACTTCGTTGTGGTGTACGACACCTCGCGCTTTGCGCGAGACGTCTACGTCCATTCCTCCCTCAAGCAGCTCCTGATGAAGTCGGGAGTCCGCCTCCGGGCCGCCACGCAGCCCTTGGAGGACACCGCCGCAGGCCGGGCTATTGAAGGCGTCTTCGCCGTCTTCAACCAGCTCGACAACGAGCTGCGGGCCGAGAAGATCGAGGCCGGCATGAAGGAGACCGTGGCGCGTGGCCGGTGGCCCTGGAAGGCGCCCGTCGGCTACAAGAACGACCGCAGCCCGGACGGCCGGAAGATCGTCGTGCCGGACGAGCAGGCCCGGCTGGTCCGGAAGGCGTTCGAGGCCGTCGCCGCCGGCGAGACCCCCGCGACGGTCCTCCGCCGGGTGACGGCCCTGGGGCTCACCACGAAGAAAGGCAACCCCATCCGTCTCCAGGAGTTCCGCCCAATGCTGCGCAACCCCTTCTACCGGGGAGTCGTGCGATCCAACCATTGGGGGATCGAGACCGACGGCCAGCACGAAGCCCTGGTCGATTCGACGACCTGGGCACAGGTCCAGATCCAACTCAGCGGCCGTCCTGTGGCCCCTGGAATGCTGAAGCGCACGAAGGAGCACCCCGAGTTTCCTCTCCGCGGCTTCGTGCGCTGCGCGACCTGCGGGCGGCCTCTCACCGCGTCTCTGAGCCGCGGCAAGACGGGCCAGCGCTATGGCTACTATCGGTGCTGGAATAAGGAATGCGGCGCTATCCAGATGCGCGCCGAGCGCCTCGAAGAGGTCTTCGGGGAGTTGCTCCGCCGGGTCCAACTCGCGCCTGGGATGGTGCGCCTGGTCGAGGCCGCGTTGCTCCACCTCTGGGAGGACCTCCGTCAGGGATCGGCCCAGGAAGCTGCCGCAGTGAAGCGGCGCATCACCGAGCTGGAGCAGCGGAAGAAGCGGCTCGTCCAGGCCTACATCTACGATCAGGCGATCGACCGGGCCACCTACGACGAAGAGCTGGCCGGCCTCGAAGAGGCTCTGACTTTTACGAGCTTAGAACTACGGGATGCGGCTATGGAGGACTTCGACATGGAGGCCTCGCTCGGCTTCGCGAGGGCTGTCATGACAAGGACTTACCAACTTTGGGAAGCGGCGGATCCGGACCAGAAGTGGCGTCTCCAGAAGCTGATCTTCCCCGAGGGCGTCAGCCTCGACGGAGAGGCACTTCGAACCCCTGTAACTGCCTTGATTTTCAGTGCTTTAGGTCCGGAAATGACCGCTGGGGAGGGTTTGGTAGCCCCAAGCGGGGCGAGTTCGAACATCGGCACACATTCAGACCGTTCTACCTTCGTGCGCCTGGAGAAATTCCTCCGGCGTCTGGACTCCTTCAGACATCATGCGGTAGCAGCCTGAGAACGGCGGTTCGAGACTCTCCTTTCCGGGCGTTGCGTCCGCGCCGGGCCGGCGGTATAGTGACTGTGTCTCAGCAGTCAAGCAGGTAACTGGCAGGCCACCTTGCCGCTTCGGACTTCCGTCAGCGAGGTCTGGGATGCTCTTGAGAACGTTCCGCCGCTGGAGT
>DATANP010000091.1:0-6921 GCA_036266195.1 Thermoanaerobaculia bacterium
GCCTCGACCGCGACGATGCGCTCGGGCTCGTCGCCCTCCTGGAGGTTGCGGCTCCCGACCTGGTAGGCCGCGAGCTGCTCGAAGCCGGTGCCCTGCGCCACCCAGTCCTCGTAGTTGGGGACGGAGACCGAGCCCTGGCCGCGCTCGCCCAGCTTCTCGTAGACCCGGACGAGCCGGTCCGGCTCGGCGTAGGGCAGCGGACGCAGCAGGATGGTGTTGATGACGCTGAAGATGGCGGCGTTGGCGCCGATTCCGAGGGCGAGGCAGAGCACCGCCACGCCCGAAAATGCGGGTGAACGGAGAAGAGAGCGCAGGCCCAGGCGCAGGTCGCGCCAGGCGTCGTCGATCCAATGTGTCTGGCTCATGATCCCTCCTTCTGACTCCAGGAGTGGTTACGAGCCTTTCTTGAAACGGGTTTCAAGGAGGGACTCAAGGACGGACCCCGAGTCCCTCTGGAGGCCTGCCTCTCAGCTCCGTTCGGCCGGCGGCTGGCCGGAGACCACGAAGTGGGTGGTGGCGGTGCCGGCCCGGCCCGAGGCGTCGGTGACGGTCACCTTGAGGAGGTACTCGCCCGGCTTGAGAGCGGCGGGCTTGAAGGTCAGCTCCAGGTGCTCCGCTCCGCCCGCGTCGGTCGCGCGGCCGACCAGGGTGAGGGCTCCGCGCTCGGCAGGCTGGCCGTCGGCGGTCTGGACCTCGGAGCGCACCTGGAGGTCGCCTTCCTGGAGGTTATAGCCGAGCAGGGAGAAGCGCGCCTCCTCGCCTTCGTCCAGCACCGGCGTGGCGGCGGGCAGGAAGGGCCGGTCGCCGAGGCGGAAGGGGAGGGGCACGTCGCGCCGGTCCGGCCGCGGCGCCTCGCGGGTCAGCAGCCACTGGCCCTGAGGCTCGGGGAAGAACGGCGGCAGCAGCACCGGCCCGGCCTGCTTCATCTCGGGCACCTCGATCGGCACTACCTTGAGGCCGTACTCGCCGGTCCTGCCGTTGCGCACCAGCACGCGCGCCTTGTAGCTGCCCGGCGGCAGCTCCAGGTGGCCGTAGAACTTGAGACCGCCCTGACGCAGCGTCGGCTCCACCTTGCCGAGGTCGAGGACGAGCGTCTGGGCGATGTAGTCGCGCACCGAGCCCTTGGCGTCCATGGCATAGATGTAGATCTCGGTCGGCAGGTCCGGGCCCTGCTGGTTCTGGAGCAGGCCGGCGCCTTCGATCTCGACCACCAGCGGCACGTCGGCCTGGCCCTCTTCGACCGAGGGCATGGGCGCGGTGATCATGGAGGCGCGGACCGCGCCGCCCTCCTCGCCGACCAGGACCTGGCCCGCGGTGGCGAGCATCTTCTCGTAGCGGCTGCGCTGGGCGAACGGACGCGGCGCGAACCAGCCCGGCCGGTGGACGACCCGGGCGCCGCGCGGCGCGCCCTTGAGCTCGACGCGCAGCGGGTGGTACATGCCGTCCGGCGCCGCTTCCGGCTGGATGGCGAGCACGTAGGTGACGCCGGTGCGTTCCAGCATCTTGCCCATGGCCGCGGACAGGTCGTTGAAGTTCTCGTAGAGGTCGCCGCCGGTGTCGCGCGCCATCTGGAACAGGCTGTCGCGGCCCCCCTTGTGCTCGACGCCGAGGTCGCCGCCTCCGCCGGCGGCGATGCGCAGGCCGCCGATGTCCACGGCCTGGATCACGCAGTCGGCGCGGCGGAACTCCTGGAGCATGGCGTCGATCTCGTTGACGGCCGTGGTGTCTCCGAAGCGCTCCTGCGAGCTGATCTTGTAGGAGTCGCCGGTTTCCGCGTTCTTCCGGTCCTCGTCCACCTGCGCCTTCTCGGTGGTGCCGAGGAGGAGGGAGCTGTCGTAGCCCTCCGAGAGGTAGACCACGTACTTGCGGCCGTCGACGCTGCGCATCAGCTTGGCGAGGTCGGTGAAGGAGCGGGCGAGCGCCGTGATCTTGTCCTTCTGGACCTCCAGGTTGGCGCGCTCGGACTCGCGGGCGAAGGACTCAAGGCGGTCGACCATGCGGTCGGCGAGCTCGTCCCTGCGGCCTCCTTGCGCCTCCTCCCGCGACTCGGCGCCGGGCCGGTTGGCGGCCATCTTCCCCCGCATGCTGACGTCCCGGGTGAGGTTGACGCCGCCCTGCAGGTCGGCAACCACGAGCTTGAGCGGGTCGGGCGTGCGGTCGATCAGCTCGGGCAGGCCGAGGGTCGCGATGGCTGCGCGCGCCTGGACCAGGTCCGGGGTGAAGCCGAGGACCAGCTCGGGTCCGCGCGACGCGGTGTAGGTGGCCACGGCCACGAGGTCGGAGGGATGCAACTCGTCGAGCAGGCCGGTGGCCGCCTCGCGCGCCTTGACGATCGACCTGGGCTCCGAGAAGGAGAGGTCGAACAGGAGGAGGAAGTGGCGGCGTGCCGGGGCCGGGACCTCGGCGGCCTTCTCGCCGGAGAGGGCGTAGAGGTCGACCATCTCGAAGCCGGTGACCGGCTCCTTCTGCTTGTCCTGGTAGACGACGAAGTTGTCGGCGGTCAGGCCGCGCACCGGCTTGCCGTCGAGCACGACCTGGACCGGCACCTCGACCGCGATCACCTCGGTGGTCTCGGTGAACGTCTGGTCGCGCTTCGGCTCCGCGGCGAGCACCAGCGCGGGGATCAGGGCCATCACCAAGCACCCGGCGAGCTGTCTCCAACCTGCTCTCATCAGTTCTCCTTTCGCCCTCGCCTCAGCCTCCGGAAATCAGATCAGCAAATCAGGGGAACGAAATCTCGCGCCGGCCGGGCCGCGGCGCTTCGCGCACCACGAGCCAGGAGCCTTCGGCCTGGGGACGGAACACCGCCGGCAGGTCGGCCGTGGCGGTGGACGGCACCTGCAGCGGAACCACCTTGAGCCCGTGCAGCCCGGTCCGGCCGTTGCGCACCAGCACGCGCGCCGTATAGGTGCCGGGCGGCAGCTCCAGGTGGCCGTAGAAGCGCAGGCCGGATTCCAGCAGGCGCGTCTCCAGCTTGAACAGGTCGAGCGACAGGGTCTGCGCCACGAAGTCGCGCACCCGGCCCTTGGAATCCATGGCATAGATGTAGATCTCGACCGGCACGTCCTCTCCCTCGTTGAGATGGAGGAGGGAGGGGCCGTCAATCTCGATCCGGGTCAGCACGTCGGCCGTGGCGCCGCCGTTGGACACCGGGGCGGCCAGGGCGGACACGCGCACGGTGCCGCCCTCCTCGCCGAGCAGGACGTCGCCCGCGGTCGCCAGCATCTTCTCGTAGCGGCTGCGCTGAGCGAACGGCCGCGGCGCGTAGTAGCCCGGCCGGTGGACGACCCGGGCGCCGCGCGGGCCGTGCTTCAGCTCCACGCGCAGGTCGTGATAGGTGCCGTCGGGCGCCACCGGCGGCTGGATGGTGAGCACATAGGTGACGCCGGTGCGCTCCAGCATCTTGCCCATGGCGGCGCCGAGGTCGTTGAAGTTTTCGTACAAGTCGCCGCCGGTGTCGCGGGCCATCTGGAACAGGCTCTCCCGCCCGTTCTTCCGTTCATAGCCCAGGCCGCCGGAGCTGCCCTGGGTGGCGCGCAGGCCGCCGATGTCCACGGCCTGGACGACGCAGTCGGCGCGGCGCAGCTCCTGGAGCATGGCGTCCACCTGGGCGGCGGCGGCCGCGCTGCCGAACCGCGCCTCGCTGTCGACCTTCCAGATCTCGCCCTCGTTCGTCGCCTCCCGGTGATCCTTCTGGACGTTGGCGTCGGTGCTGCCCGTCAGGATCGAGCTGTCATAGCCCTCCGAGAGATAAACCACGTGCTTGCGCCCGCTCACGCTGCGCATCAGCCGGGCCAGGTCGGTGAAGGAGCGGGTGAGGGCCGTGACCTTGTCCTTGTCCGCCTCCAGAGACGCCCGCTGGGAGTCCACGAGGTACCCTTCGAGCCGGTCGAGCAGCATCTCCTGGTTCCCAGCCCGGAACTGGGCGCCTTTCTCCGCGGATCCCGCATCGGTGCCGCCGCTCGCCTGCGCCATGTCCTGGCGGAGCGATTCGACCACGATCCGTAGCGGGTCGGTCTGATTGCGATCGACCAGCTCGGGCAGGCCGAGCGTGTCGACAGCGGCGCGGGCCTGCTCCCGGTCGGGGGTGAAGCCGAGGACCAGCTCGGGGCCGCGCGAAGCGGCGTAGGTGGCGACCGCCACCAGGTCGGACGGATGCAGGTCGGCCATCAGGTCCTTGGCAGCCTGCCGCGCCTGCACGATCGCCTTGGGCTCGGAGAAGGAGAGGTCGAAGAGGAACAGGAAATGGCGGCGGGCCGGAGCCGGCACGTCCGCCGGGGCCGCTGCCGGGGCGGACGGCGCGCCGTAGAGATCGACCACGTCGAAGCCGGTGATCTCCTGCTTCGACTTCTCCTGGTAGACCACGAAGTCCTCGGCCTTGAGACCGCGGACCGGCTTGCCGTCGAGCATCACCTGGACCGGGATCTCGACGGCGGTGACCTCGGTGATGTCCGTGTACGCCGGCGTCGGCGGCGCCGGGGCGGCGGCAGCCAGGCAGAGGCCGGCGATACTGGCGGCAAGCAGCGTTCGTACTCGTTTCATGATCTCTTCCTCCTAGGGGCCGCCAGGTGTGTTTCCAATGATGAACGGAGCGCTGCTGGCGCGCTCGGCTCCCTCTCCTTGAACTGTGATGCGCAGAAGATACTCGCCGGGAGCCAGAGCGGAAGGCCGGAAGGCGGCGCGCAGCCGTTCCGAGCCGTCCGGACCGCCGTCGCGCCCGAGCACCCGCAGGCCGCCGGACGCCACCTCGCGGCCGTCCGGCGTGAGCACCGCGGTGCGGATCTGGAGGTCGCCCGCCGGCAGGTGATAGCCGACCAGCGCGACCGGCGCCTCCTCGCCGGACCTGAGGACCGGCCGCGGCGCGGGCAGGTAGGAGATCGCGCCCTGGGTGAAAGGGAACGGCACCTCCTTGCCGTCCACTGTGGCCTCGCGCGTGACCACGCCGCGGCCGGGCGGCTCGGGGAAGAGCGGCGGCAGGAGCACCGGCTTGCCCGTGCCCATCTCCGGCACCTCCACCTTGGCCGTGCGCAGGCCGTAGGCACCGGTGCGGCCGTTGAGCGCCAGGACGCGCAGGTCGAAGCGGCCCGGCGGCAGCTCCAGATGGCCGAGGAAGCGGAGGCCGCCCTGGCGCAGGTCGGTCTCGACGCGGGCCAGCTCCAGCGAGAGCGCCTGGGCCACGTAGCCGCGGACCCCGCCCTGCTCGTCGAAGGCGTAGATGTAGACCTCGGCCAGCAGGTCGCCCGGCCCGTTGTCCGCGAGCAGCGCCGGTCCGTCGGCCTCGACGAGCACCGGCACCCAGGCCGTCTGACCGTCTTTCGGATAGGGGGTGGCGAGCACGGCGATGGGCACGGGCCCGGGCTGATCGCCGGTGAGCAGGCGCGAGCTGGTGAGCATCTCGCGGTCCGCCTTGCCGCGCTCGGCGAACGGCCGCGGCGAGAAGTAGCCGGGGCGGTGGACCACCCGCGCGTTCTTTGCCCTCGTCGCGGCATTGCGGCGCAGCTCCACCCGCAGCGGATGGTAGGCGCCGTCGCTCGCCAGATCCTCGGGCTGGATCGTCAGCACGTAGGTGACGCCGCTGCGCTCCAGCGCCTTGCCGACGGCGGCGTTCAGGTTGTTGAAGTTCTCGTACAGGTCGCCGCCGGTGTCGCGGGCGATCTGGAACAGGCTGTCGCGTCCCCCCCGCCTGCCGCTCGGCATCGTGTCGTTCACGTTGCGCAGGCCGCTCACGTCGATCGTGCTGACCCGGCAGTCGGAGCGGCGCAGCTCCTCCAGCATGCGCTCCAGGTCGGCGGCGGCCTCGGTGCTGCCGAAGCGCTTCTCGGAATCGACCCGCCAGATGGCGCCGACCTCGCTCCCTTCGTCCTGCACCCGGTCCTGCTCCTCCCACTCCGTGGTGCCCTGGACGAGCGCGCTGTCGAAGCCCTCGGAGAAGAACAGGACCTCCTTGCGGCCGGACACGCTGCGCATCAGCCGGGCGAGCTCGGCGAAGGACTCGGCCAGGGCGTCGACCGCGTCCTTCTGGCCTTCGCGCTCCATGGCCTCCTCCTCCTGCTTGGCCCGGAACATCGGGTCCAGGAGGCCGGACATGCGGGTGCGGACCGTGGGCGTGTAGGTGTTGCCGGTCGGCCGCGGCGGCAGGATGCGGCGGGGCTCGCGCTCCTTCGGGCCTTCGCGGTCCGCGCCGCCGGTCTCGCCGAAGTCGTAGGGATCGGTCTCGACCACGATGAGCTTCAGGGGATCGGAGGCGCGGTCGATCATCTCGGGCAGGCCGAGGCTGTCGAGCGCCACGCGGATCTGGTCGCGGTCCGAGGTGAAGCCGAGGACCATGTCGATGCCGGCCGTGCGCCGGTAGGTGGCCACAGCCACCAGGTCGCTCGCATGGAGCTGGGGGAGCATCTCGATGGCCGCCTCCCGCGCCCGCACGATGGCGGCCGGCTCGGAGAAGGCCATGTCGAAGAGCATCAGGAAGTAGCGCCGCGCCGCCGAAGGCACCTCGGCGCCCTGGGGGAGCGTCTGCAGGTCCACCGCGTCGAAGCCGACCACCGGGCGCTGTTTCCGGCCTTCGTACACCACGAAGTCGGCAGCGGTCAGGCCGCGCACCGGCTTGCCGTCGGCGATGACCTGGACGGGGATCTGGACCGCGGTAACCCGGGTCGTATCGGTAAACGTCTGACCCGCCGCGGATAAAACGCACAACGCGGACAGGACGGCTGCCAGGCTGAGTACCCGGCTGGCTTTCATCGGACCTCCCCTGCTCAGCCCTCCCTTGCAACCTCTCCCCGGACCTGAAGGACTCCAGACCCGCTATCTTACCGCGAGCCGCGCCCGTTGTGTCGTCCTCTTTTACAGGCAGCGCCGAGCGTGGCGTCGCGCCGCGAGGCGTGGCGTCGCGCCACGAGGCATGGCGTCGCGCCACGAGGC
>DATANP010000092.1:0-10210 GCA_036266195.1 Thermoanaerobaculia bacterium
CACTTCAACCCGGACTTGGAGGAGGACGAGCCCGCGGCGGTGACAGCCTTCCGGGACTTGGTGAGGGAGGCGGACGGCCTGATCCTCTGCAGTCCGGAGTACGCGCACGGAGTGCCGGGCGTGCTCAAGAACGCGCTCGACTGGCTGGTCGGAGGATCGGAGTTCGTGGGCAAGCCGGTCGTTCTGTTCAACGCCACGCCGCCGGCAACCTACGCGCAGGCGTCGCTGACTGAGACGGTCACTGTCATGTCCGGACGCCTGGTCCGGGAGGCCTACGTCGAGGTCCCTCTCCGCGGCAAGAGCCTGGACGAGAAGGCCATCGCCGCGCATCCGGAGATCTCGGCGGCAGTGCGGGCGGGCTTGGCGGCCTTCGCGCGGGCGATCAGAGAATAGGTAACAGGCCCTTGAATCCGGCCTGTTCGAAGTGCCGGTCGTTCGTGAAGGCTTCAAGGGTGCCGGCCGCCGGATAAGCCTGCCGAGACACGGCGCAGGCTTGTGGGAAGGCTGACAAGCTTATCTGCGGCGAGACAACCTTGTTTCCCGGCCGGCAACCTTGATTTGCCGCCAATAACGTTGTCCTGACTCCCGCTAACGTTATCTTGCCGCCGACAACCATGTCTTGGAAGATGACAAGGTTGTCTTGTCTCAGACAAGCTTGTCGGGCTCCCGATAACGTTAGCGGGCGGTGGATAAGCTTGTCGCGCCGTGTATAAGTCGAGCCTCTCTCCCGTCAAGCCTTGTTTGCGGCAGACAAGTCTGTCCTGCCGCCCGCCAGACTTATACGACGCCAGACAAGATTGTCGCGTCCCCGGTAACCTTACCAGCCCTCGGATAAGTCGACTCCGTCTCCGATAAGCTGGGTTGTCCCTGACTTTTCCTTAGTAGACCATGGGACACATGGTACTTGATTACCCAGCGAAGCGTGAACGGCCCCAGCCGCCGTGTCTCCGCGGGATACTGGCCGAGAACCTCCAGCACCTCGTCGTGCTCGTAACCCAGCCGGCGCAGGAACTTCCACGGGCTGCGATCGCGCGGGGTGTCGAACAGATCGAGCAGAACGACATGGCGACCCGACGCCAGCGTCCTGTCGATGTCCTCGGTCAGGACGAGCAGGCCCTCCTGCGCCGGGTATTGCACGGCGAGGCTGGTGAAGGAGACCGAGCGTGCCTTCGGCGGCTCCAACTGATACAGGATCTCGATCTCGTCGAAGCCTGGGTAGACGATGAGGCCCGCGCCGTCCAGCGTTCTCATCAGGGCGAGCCTCTCCTCCCGCGGGTAGAGGATGCGCCGCTGGGTGAGGTCGGCGACGTTCCAGAGCAGCGCGCAGAGACTGAGGACGAGCAGCGCCGGGCGGAGCGGCATGCGGGCGGCGAGCGCTCCGAAGGCGACCGAGAGCTGGACGTAGAACTGGTCTTCCGAGTTGTTCCAGAAGACCCCGAACACGAGAACGGCCGTAGCCCAGACACCGACCAGGAGACGGGTGTCCCTGTCCCTGAATCCGGTCAGGAGAGCCAGCGACGCGGCGAAGGCGAGCAGGCTGGGGACGACCGGGCCGACCGGCAGGCCGTCCCGGAACGCGGCCACGGCAGACCCCAGATCCACGAGCGCGCACGCGGCTCCGTAGCCGGCCCGGAGCGCGGACTCCGCCAATCCCGCAAGGCTGGGCTCGACGCCATAGGCGGACTCTACGCGGGCCGGCTGGGTGCCTCCGGCATAACGGGTCATCCAGTCCAGCGGACCTCGCGCGGACCCCGAAACGGCCCAGATCCCTCCGAAGACCAGCGCGGTCGTCATCAGCGTTGCTCCGAGGATCGCGGCCGCATGGGAACGACGCTTCCTGAGCAGGACGCCGACCGCCAGGGCCGGGCCGAGCAGGAGGTTCTCCAGGAAGAAGGCGGCGGCCAGGGTGACGGACGCGCCGACAAGTGCCGCTCGCCAGAGCGTCGGCCGGTCCAGATACCGGAGCGCGAGCACGGCCACGAGGACCACGGCCGGCATCTGGACCATATGGATCTCGTCCGAGATCCAGAGCCTGGAGAACGCCGAGCTGGCGGCTATCCAGGCGGTCCCGTGGTTCGCGGCAAGACGGCTCGATGCGAGCCGGCCGGCAACCCCGAAGCGGAAGAGGCCGATGGCAAGAGCTCCGGCCAGGATGCAGAGTCGCTTCAGATGATCCACGCCTTCGGCGCGGGAGAAGCCCGGAATGAGGAGGCCCAGCCAGCCGGCTCCGAGCGGCTCGACCAGGAGATGGTTCGGGTTCCAGCGCTGAAAGCCGGCAGCGAAGGCGAGGCTCTGGCCGATGCCGTCGGCCGAGACGTAGCCGATCGGGATAAGGGACAGGACGACCGCCGAGAGGACGAGCCAGGCGAGCGCGTCCGCCAGGTCCTTCCGGGTCATCGGCGGAGGAAGAAGGCCAGCTCTTCGAGGTTGATCCGCAGGTCGACGTTCTTGAGGAGGGCTCCCTGGATGCGTTTCACGCGGACCGGTGCGAAGTTGAGGACCGCCTTGATGCCGGCCATCGCGAGGGCTTCATAGTTCTCCTGGGCCGCTTCGGCCGGCACCGCGAGGACGCCGATCTCCGCGCCGGACTCGCGCACGACGTCCTCCAACTCCGCGGCGGGACGGACCTTGAAGCCCGCGATCTCGCGGCCCACCTTCGCCGGGTCCATGTCCACCCCTGCCACCACCCGGAAGGCGCCGTAGTTGAAGCCCAGATACTGCGCGAGCGCCGTGCCCAGGTTCCCCATGCCCACGATCACCAGCCGGTGCTCGCTGTCGAGGCCGAGGAGCGTGTTCAGGTGCGCCGCAAGCTCGTCCACCTCGTAGCCGACGCCGCGGATCCCGAACTCGCCGAACTGCGCGAGGTCCTTGCGGATCTGCGGCGCCGACAGGTGAAAGCGCTGCGCCAGCTCCTGCGAGGAGACCCGCTTGATCCCCAGCTCCTGCAGGTGCCGCAGGCACCGCAGATAGAAGGAGAGGCGGTTCAGGGTGAGAGGAGAGACCTCCTCCGACCCGATCACTTCGCCGTCGTTGCCTCGAGAAGCCACTGCACCAGTCCCGTGGGCCAGATACCGAGCGCGAGCGTGCCCAGGGCGGCCACGACCGCCGCGGTCCGGCCCCAGACGTCGAGAAGAAGGCCCTCGGGCTGCCTCTCCTCCGCCTTCATGTAGAGGACGTAGATCACCCGCAGGTAGTAGAAGACGCCGATCAGGCTGGCCATCACGCCGAGCACCGCGAGGCCGACCAGTCCGTCACCCACCGCGTTAAGGAATACCAGGTATTTGCCGAGGAAGCCGACCGTCGGCGGGATGCCCGCGAGCGACAGCATGCAGATCGCCAGGCACGCCCCCAGCAGCGGGTAGCGGTAGCCGTAGCCCGAGAGGTCGGAGATCAGGTGCTGCTCGCCCGGCCGGCTGTAGAGCATCGCCACCACCGTGAAGGCACCGGCGTTCATCAGCACGTAAGCCAGGAGGTAGACGATCACCGGCATCAGCGAGCCGCGGTCGATCACCACCAGCGCCAGGAGCAGGTAGCCCATGTGCGCGATGCCCGAGTAGGCGAGCATCCGCTTGATGTCGCGCTGCGCGAGCGCCAGGAGGTTGCCCACCAGCATCGAGAGCACCGCGAGCGCCGCCACCACGACGGACCACTTGTGGACGGCCTCGGCCACGCCGCCCTGGACCACCGCGTCGAGCAAGCGGTAGAGCACCAGCGCGCTCGCCACCTTGGGCGCCACCGACAGGAAGGCCACGAACGGCGAGGGCGCTCCCTGATAGGTATCCGGCGACCAGGCGTGGAACGGCACCACGCTCATCTTGAACGCGAAGCCCGCCACCAGGAGCAGCAGGCCGAGGCTCGCTCCCACCGGGATCGCGCCCCCGCTGGCCAGCCGCCCGCCGATCTCGGCCAGCCGCGTGCTCCCGGTCGCGCCGTAGACCAGCGCCACGCCGTAGAGCACGAACGAGCTGACGAAGGCGCCCATCAGGAAGTACTTGATCGCCGCCTCGCTCGCGATCGCCAGCCGCCGGTGAAAGACGGCCAGCGAGTAGAGACAGAAGGAGAACAGCTCCAGCGACAGGAAGATGGTCAGCAGCTCGGTGCCGCGAAGCATGAGCAGCAGGCCGGTCGCGCACCACAGGAGAAGCGCGTGGTACTCGCCGGAGAGGATGCCCTCGCGCCGCAGGTAGCCCTGCGAGGCCAGCAGGCAGAGTCCGGTCGCGAGCAGGATCACGAGCGACAGCGCGTAGGTGACGCCGCTCGTCTCCAGCAGGCCACCCCAGGTGAGCAGAGAGTCGCCCGGGAAGTCGCTCCAGGCCATCCAGGCACCCCAGGCCGCGGCAATCACGGTGAGCAACGAGAGCGCGGTGAACGCCCGGCGGAGCTTCGGCGCGATGGCGTCGAGAAGAAGGATCACGATCCCCGCGCCGGAGAGGATCATCTCGGGCAGAAGGCTCATCAGGTCGGCGCGGTTCATCGTCCCTCCTGCGAAATCTGATCGGCTGCAGGCCGCAACGTGGCCTCGCTCACATCGGGCTGGGCCAGGGCCGTCCGGTACGCGGTCAGCGTCGAATCGAGCGCCGCCCGGGTCGGCTTGAGGAACGTCTCGGGCTTCACGCCGATCCAGAGCATGAACACGCAGAGCGGGACGAGCGCCGCGATCTCCCGGAGCGAGAGGTCGGAGAGCCCGCGGTTTTCGTCCTTGGTGATCGGGCCCCAGAGCGTGAGCTGGACCATCTTGAGCAGGTAGATGGCGGCGAGCACCACGCCGAAGGTCGCCACCACCGCCGGCCAGCCGAGCGACCGGAACGCGCCGGAGAGGATCAGGAACTCGCCCACGAAGCCGTTGAGCGCCGGCAGGCCGACCGAGGCCAGGGTCGAGAAGATCAGGAAGAAGGCGAAGAGCGGGATCACCGCCGCGAGGCCGCCGAACTCCGAGAACTTCTTCGTGTGCCGCCGGTCGTAGAGCATGCCGACCAGGAGGAAGAGCGCGCCGGTCGAGAGGCCGTGGTTGACCATCTGGAGGAGCGACCCCTCCCAGGCGATCTGATCGACGGCCAGGAGGCCAAGCATCACGAAGCCGAGGTGGGCGATGGAGGAGTAGGCGACCAGCTTCTTCATGTCCTCCTGCACCCAAGCGACCAGGGCCCCGTAAAGGATGCCGATCAGCGCCAAGGCCACCAGGAGCGGCTGCGCGGCCTCGGTGGCCTTGGGGAAGAGCGGGATCGCGAAGCGCAGGAAGCCGTAGGTGCCGAGCTTCAGCAGGATGCCGGCCAGGATCACCGAGCCGCCGGTGGGCGCCTCGACGTGCGCATCCGGCAGCCAGGTGTGGAACGGGAACATCGGCACCTTGATCGCGAAGGTCAGGGCGAACGCCGCGAACAGCCAGATCTGCTGGTGGACCGGGAAGTCCAGGCGCAGCATGTCCTCGTAGGCGAAGCTCCAGGCACCTCCATTCAAAGCCCGGAACGTCCAGCCCATCCACAGGATGCCGATCAGCATCAGCAGGCTGCCCGCCATGGTGTAGAGGAAGAACTTGACCGCCGCGTAGATCCGCCGTTCGCCGCCCCAGATGCCGATCAGCAGGTACATCGGGACGAGCATGACCTCCCAGAACACGTAGAACAGGAAGAGGTCCCAGGCGAGCAGCGCGCCGAGCACGCCGGTGGTGAGGAGCAGCATCGAGGCGGCGAACGCCCGCCAGTGTCGTTCGATCCCCTGCCAGGAGCCCAGGAGCACGATCGGCACCAGGAAGATCCCGAGCATCACGAGCGGCATCGAGATGCCGTCCATGGCGAGGTCGTAGGAGATGCCGTAGCTCTCGATCCAGGGGAGGCGGCCGTCGCGCGCGAGCGGGAACGAGCCGTCCGCGGCCATGTGGGTGACCAGGTACTGGAGCCCGAACGCCAGCTCGACGAGCGAGACGACCAGGGCATAGACCTTGACCGCCTTGGTGGCCGTCCTGGGGAAGAAGAGCAGCGGCAGGGCGGCGACCGCCGGGAAGAACACCAGGCGGGTCAGCGAGTTGCCGAGGAGCAGGTCGAAGAACGTTTCCATGGCGGTCCGATCAGAGGATGAGCCAGCCGAAGAGGACGATCACGCCCAGGAAGAAGTAGAGCGCGTAGTTGCGGACGTTGCCCGTGGTGGAGAGCCGGCCGACCTCGCCCGTAAGCTCGGTCAGCCAGGCGCCGGCGTTGATCGCGCCGTCGATGAGAATCGAATCGACGATCTTCCAGAACCCGCGCGACAGGGCGGCCAGGGGACGGACGATGAGCCGGTCATAGATCTCGTCGACGTAGTACTTGTTGACCAGGAAGCGATGCGCCCATGGGAAGCGCGCCACCCAGGAGCCGCCGCGCTGGAGAGCATCGGCCGGCCGGTAGATCGAGCGCGCGAAGAAGATGCCCGCCACCGCGATGGCCGTGGTGAGGATCACCAGACCCCACTCCAGGCCGGCGCCCATTTCGTGCTCCGCCGCTTCCACGGGGAGCTTGACGATCGACGGTTCCAGGAAGTGATGGAACCAGTTGCCGCCGCCGAACAACTCCGGAATCCCGACCCAGCCCGCGGCGATGGCGCCGACCGCCAGGATGTAGAGCGGCGCGAGCATCGACCACGGCGACTCGTGCAGGTGGTGCTCCTGCTCGTGCGTGCCGCGGAACTCGCCGTGGAAGGTCATGTAGAACGCGCGGGCCATGTAGAACGCCGTCAGGCCGGCGGTGATCAGACCCACGAGCCAGAGCAGCCAGTGGCCTGAAGACGCCGCCGAGTGCAGGATCTCATCCTTGCTGAAGAAGCCCGCGAGCGGCGGGATGCCGGCGATCGCGAGCGTGCCGATCCAGAAGATCCGGTGCGTGTGCGGCAGCCGGCCCTTGAGGCCGCCCATCTTCGTCATGTCCTGCTCGCCGCTCATGGCGTGGATCACCGAGCCGGAGCCGAGGAAGAGCAGGGCCTTGAAGAACGCATGGGTCATCACGTGGAAGATCGCCGCCGTGTACGCGCCCAGGCCCGCGGCCAGGAACATGTAGCCGAGCTGCGAGACCGTGGAGTAGGCGAGGACCTTCTTGATGTCCGTCTGCGCCAGGCCGATCGTGGCCGCGAAGATCGCGGTGAGCGCGCCGATCGTGGCGACCAGGAGCGAGATTCCGGGCGCGAGCTGGTAGATCGCGTTCGACCGCGCCACCATGTAGACGCCGGCCGTGACCATCGTGGCCGCATGGATGAGGGCCGAGACCGGCGTCGGGCCAGCCATCGCGTCCGGCAGCCAGACGTAGAGCGGGATCTGCGCGCTCTTGCCCGTGGCGCCGATGAAGAAGCAGAGCGCGATGAACCCGGCGAGCGTGAGGCCCAGAGCGTAGGGGCCCTGGAGGATCGCGGGGTTCTGCGCGATGCGGTCGAAGATCGTGCGGTAGTGCAGCGTCCCGAACGTGGCGATCAGGGCGAACATGCCGACCAGGAAGGCAAAGTCGCCGATGCGGTTGACGATGAACGCCTTCTTGCCCGCGACCGGCGGGAACGCCTCGTCGAAGTAGAAGCCGATCAGCAGGTAGGAGCAGAGCCCGACGCCCTCCCAGCCCACGAACATCACCAGGTAGTTGTTGCCCAGGATCAGCAGCAGCATCGCGCACATGAACAGGTTCAGGTACGCGAAGTAGCGCCGGTAGCCCGCGTCGTGCCCCATGTAGCCCACGGAGTAGACGTGGATCAGGAAGCCCACGAAGGTGACCACGAAGAGCATCACCGACGACAGCCGGTCGAGCAGGAACCCGGCCTCGATGGCGAGCGGGCCCGCGGTCCAGGCGTAGTACGTCTTCTCGATGAATTCCTGGCCGCTGCCCGCTTGTAGGGAGTAATACTCAAGGAGGCAGCCCAGTGCGACGAGGAGCGAGAGCAGCGGCGCTCCCACGTTGATCGCGGTGACCAGGGCCTTGGGCGGACGCCGGCCGAGCAGCCCGTTGATTGCGGCGCCGGCCAGGGGGAGGATCGGGATGAGCCAGATCAGGTCGAGCATTCGGGGGTCTCTTACCAGCGCATCAGGTTGATCCGGTTGACGTCGATCGTGCGACGCTGGCGGTAGACGGCGATGAACAGCGCGAGGCCGATGGCGGCCTCGGCGGCGGCGACCGCCATCACAAAGAAGACGACGATCTGGCCGGTGTGCTGCATCCACTGGCGCGCGTAGGCGATGAGCGCCAGATTGCCGGCGTTGAGCATCAGCTCGATCGAGAGGAAGATGCTGATGCCGTTGCGCCGCGTCAGCGCGCCGGCGGAGCCGATCGCGAAGAGCACCGCGGAGAGCGCGAGATACCAGGACACGGGGACGCTCAAGGCTCGACCTCCTCCTCGGGAGTCAGGGCGGACGGTCCGCCCTGCGGCGGCCGGCGGGCCGCGACCGTGGCGCCGATGACGGCCACGAGGAGCAGCAGGCCCACGATCTCGAACGGCAGCAGGTATTCGGTGAACAGGTCGTGCGCCAGACCCTTCATGGAGACCAGCTCCTCGGTCATCGGATCGAGCGGCCGGCGGGCGTCCAGGACCAGCAGGAGCACCATGCCGCCGAAGACCAGGGCGCCGAGCACGGCGGCCGCGAGCTGTCCCTTCTGCGCCGTGACCGCCGACTCCTCGCGGGTGATGTTGAGGAGCATCAGCACGAACAGGAACAGGACGAGGATGGCGCCGGTGTAGATCAGCACCTGGAGGGCGCCGATGAACGGCGCGCCGAGCAGCACGAAGAGCACGGCCACCGAGAACAGCGTGACCACCAGGCTCATGGTCGAGTACACCGGGTTCTTGTGCATCACGACCACCAGGGAGGAGGCCACCGCGAGCAGCGCGAAGAGCAGGAAGATGACGGTCTCCATCGGACTCCTCAGAGCACTCCGGCGAGCGTCAGCGCCGAGACCAGGATCAGGTTGACGATGGCGATCGGCAGGAGCACCTTCCAGCCGAGCCGCATGAGCTGGTCGTACCGGAATCGCGGGAACGACCAGCGCACCCACACGAACACCGCCATGCAGAAGGCGATCTTGGCGACCAGCACCAGGAGCCCGACGAGCGCTCCGAGCCAGCCATGGAGGTCCACGCCGGGCAGGCTCCAGCCGCCGAAGTAGAGGGTCACGCCGAGCGCCGAGAGGCTGGTCATCGACATGTACTCGCCCATGAAGAAGGAGGCGAAGCGCATGGCGCTGTACTCGGTATGGAACCCGGCCACCAGCTCGGACTCGGCCTCGGGCAGGTCGAACGGCAGCCGATTCGTCTCGGCGAACGAGGCCACCAGGAAGACCAGGAAGCCGAGGATCTCCGGGATGAACATCCAGACGTGCTGGCGCTGGTAGGCGACGATGTCCGCGGGGTTGAACGAGCCCACCGGGATCACCACCGCGAGCACCGCCAGCGTCAGCGCCAGCTCGTAGCTGATCATCTGCGCCGAGGCGCGGATCGCGCCCATCAGGGAGAACTTGTTGTTCGAGGCATAGCCCGCCAGCACCAGCGAGTACACGCCGAGGCTCGCCAGGGCCAGGAAGAGGAGCACCCCGGCCGGAGCGCTGGTGATCGCCAGCGGGTAGGTGCGGCCGTTGATCACCAGATCGGGCCCGAACGGGATCACCGAGATGGTGAGCATGGCCGGCATGATGGCCAGGGCCGGTGCCAGCAGGTAGAGCGGCTTGTCCACCGCGTTCGGGGTGACGTCCTCCTTGAACATGAACTTGAGGGCATCCGCGAGCGGCTGGATCAGGCCGAGCGGCCCCAACCGGTTCGGCCCGGGGCGGTCCTGGATGAGGGCGCTGCCGCGGCGCTCGACCCAGACCATGACCGGGACCACGGTCAGGACGAAGCCGAGCATGACCGCGACGTTGACCAGAGTGGCGATGAGGCTCGGAGCCATCAGGAGATCTCCGGGACCGACTGCGCGGCCGTATCGCTCATCATCGGTTCCGCCCCTGGGACGTGCAGGCTGGCGCCGGTCGCGGGCAGCGTCCGCCACTGGAGCCCGGCGAAGGCCGGCACCTCGGCGGCGATGCGGTCGAAGACCTGGGACGCGGTGAGACCGCCCCACTTCGGATCGAAGCGGGAGAGGATCTCGGACAGGACCTCGACCGTGGAGCGCACCTGCGCCGGGGCGGGGAAGGCGGCGTTGAAGCGCTGCGCTCGCCACTCGAGGTTGACGAACGTGCCGTCCTTCTCGGTGTGGGTGGCGACCGGCAGGGCCACG
>DATANP010000093.1:0-10370 GCA_036266195.1 Thermoanaerobaculia bacterium
GGGTGGGAGTGCGATGGGAGAGGGGGACAGGGGGTGAGGGGCCACGTACGCCACGAGGACGGGATCGCCGTCCCGATCCCGCACCGCCACCACGGCCTCGCGCACACCGGGGCAGGCGGCCAGGACGGCCTCGAGCTCCCCAAGCTCGATGCGGAAGCCGCGGATCTTGACCTGGTGGTCGATGCGCCCCAGGAACTCCAGCTCGCCGCCGGACCGCCAGCGGGCGAGGTCGCCGGTGCGATAGAGGCGGCCGCCGTCGAGATCGGGGATGAACCGCTCGGCCGTCAGGTCCGGCCGGCCGAGATAGCCGCGGGCCAGTCCAAGCCCTCCCACGCACAGCTCGCCCGGCACGCCCGGCGGCACCCGCCGCCCGTCGCGGTCGAGCAGCCGCACCGACAGGCCGCCGATCGGCCGGCCGATGGACGGCGCCCCCGGCCGCCCCGGCTCCACCATGCCGGCCGTGGTGACCACCGTGCTCTCGGTGGGCCCGTAGTGGTTGATCAGGGCGTACGGCAGCGGGCGTTCCGGGGCGCGGCGCAGCCGGTCGCCGCCGGTCAGCAGAGCGCGCAGCGCGAGCCCCGCCGGCGGCTCGATCTCGACGAGCCCCTCGGCCAGGGGAGTCGGCAGGAACGCGAGCGTGATCCGCTCGGCGGCCATCCAGTCGAGCAGCCGGCGGGGATCGGACCGCGTCTCCAAATCCGGCACGTGAACGCTGGCGCCCGCCGCGAGATAGGGCCAGACCTCCCAGACCGAGGCGTCGAAGGCGGGCCCGGCCAGCATCGTGGCGCGGTCCGCCGGGGTGACTCCGTACGTCCGCACGTGCCAGTCCACCAGGTTCGAGAGCCCGGCGTGCGGGATCACCACGCCCTTGGGCCTTCCGGTCGAGCCCGAGGTGTAGATCACGTAGGCCGGGAAGACCCCTCCCCGACCCTCCCCCGCTGCGCGGGAGAGGGCGCCCCCTCCCGTCCCGGCGGCGAGCGCGAGATCCAGGATGGGGAGCGACGTTTCGGGGAGCAGAGCCCGATGGTCCGGATGCGCCACCACCGCCCTGGCCCCCGAGTCCTCCAGCAGGAAACGCAGGCGCTCCGCGGGGTAGGACGGATCGAGAGGCAGCCACGCCCCGCCGGCCTCCATCACCCCCAGCGCCGCCACCACCGCCTCGGGCGAGCGCTCGGTCAGCACCGCCACCACGGTCTCCGGCCCGACGCCGATCTCCCGCAACCGCCCGGCCAGCCCGCGAGCCTGCTCCATCAGCTCGCCATAGCTCAGCTCCACGCCGCCGCCGGCCAGCGCGAGCGCGTCCGGAGCCCGCTCCGCCCAGGAGGCAACCTGAAGATTCACCGGGACTCCACCCTCGTCCTGGACCGGGCCTTCGCCCCAGGCCTGGAGCTGGCGGCGCTCGGCCGCGGTCAGCAGCGGCAGGTCGGAGATCCGGCGCCCGGGGTCCTCCACGAACGCCGCGAGCAGGGCCTGGTAGTGGGCCCACATGCGGTCGATCGTCGCCGCCTCGAAGAGGTCGCCGCTGTACTCCCAGATGAACGTCATGTCGTCAGCGGTATCGGCGGGGTGATCCGACCCGAAGCCGAGGCGCTGCTCGGCGCGCGGCTTGGCGACCACGTTCAAGTCCGACTTGGCCGAGCCGTTGTGGCGCTCGTAGAGCTCGCCGGTCAGGCCGGCGAAATCGAGGTCCGGCACCGGCGAGTCGTGGAAGCTGAACAGCACCTGGAAGAGCGGGTTGCGCGACAGCTCGCGGTCCGGCTGCAGCTCCTCGACGAGCTTCTCGAAGGGCAAGTCCTGGTGCGCCTGGGCCTCCAGCATGGTGCGCCGCGCCCGCGCGGCCAGCTCGCGGAAAGTGATCCCCCCCTCCACCGCCGTGCGCAGGACGACGGTGTTGACCACCATGCCGATCATCGCCTCCAGCTCGCGCAGCCGGCGGTTCGCGATGCCGCTGCCGAGCAGGATGTCCTCCTGGCCGGTGTAGCGGTAGAGCAGGGCGTAAAAGGCCGAGAGCGACGTCATGAACAGCGTGACCCCTTCGCGCCGGCCGGCCGCGCGCACCCCGGCGTACAGGTCGCGCGGCAGGTCGGCCCGCAGCGCACCGCCGAGGAAGCTGTGCGCCCTGGAACGCGGCCGGTCCGCCGGCAGCTCCAGGACGGGCGGGCTCCCCGCCAGCCGCTCCTTCCACCAGTCGAGCTGCCGGCGGAGCGCATCCCCTTGCAGCCACCGCCGCTGCCAGGCCACGAAGTCCCGGTACTGCACCGGCGGCTCGGGCAGCGGCGAAGGCCTGCCTTCCTGGAGTGCCGTGTACAGCTCCTTCATTTCGCGCAGGAACACGGCGAGCGACCAGCCGTCGTGGACGAAGTGGTGCTCGACGTGCAGCAGGAGATGGTCGTCCTCGTCCAGCTTCAGCAGGAGCCAGCGCAGAAGCGGCAGGCGCTCCAGGTCGAACGGCCGGCGGATGTCCGCCTGGACGATCCTCAGCGCGACGGCTTCGCGCTCCGGGACTCCTCGGAGGTCCACGATCGGAAGCACGGCCGGCCACGGCTCGTGAATCACCTGCGCCGGTGCGCCGTCCACCTCCGGGAACGTGGTGCGCAGCACCTCGTGGCGGCGGACGATCTCCGTGAACGTCGCTGCCAGGACCGCCGGCCGCAGCGCGCCGCGCAAGCGCACCGTGAACTGGAAGTTGTAGGCGTAGTTGCCCGGCGAGAGCTGGGTCAGGAACCAGACCCGCTCCTGGGTGAAGGACAGAGGGATCGGCCCCTCGTAGCGCGCCGGCTCCAGGGGAGGCAGCTCCTCGTCCGCGCCGCCACCCTCCTCGCGCAGGAGGTCCAGGCGCGCGGCCAGGCCGGCCACCGTGGGGTGCTCGAAGACGGCCGGCAGTGGCAGGTCCACTCCCAGCTCCTCGCGCACCCGGGTGACGATCTGCGCGGCGAGCAGCGAGTGCCCGCCCAGCTCGAACAGGGAGTCACGCGCGCCGATCCCTTCGATCCCGAGAAGCTCGCTCCAGATCCGCGCCAGCGCCTCTTCCGTGGCGCCGCGGGGCGCCACCCAGTCGTTGTCCAGCTCCGGCCGGGAGCTGCCCGGCGCGGGCAGAGCCCGGCGGTCCACCTTGCCGGTGGGGGTCATCGGCATGGATTCGAGGAAGACGAACGCCGCGGGTACCATCGCCTCGGGCAGGCGCTGCGCGAGGAAGGCGCGCAAGGAGCTCACCTTGAGAGCCGGCTCGCGCCGCACGACATAGGCCACCAGGCGCTTCGCGCCGCCGTCCTCCCTGGCAACCACGACCGCCGTCTGCACGCCGTCGTGCTCGCCGAGCACGGCCTCGATCTCGCCCAGCTCGATGCGGACGCCGCGGATCTTGACCTGGAAATCGACGCGGCCCAGGAAGAGCAGGTCGCCGTCCGGCAGGCGGCGGGCGAGGTCGCCGCTGCGATACAGCCGGGCCCCGGGCTCGGCTGAGAACGGATCGGGGATGAAGCGCTCGGCGGTCAGCTCCGGCCGGTTCAGGTAGCCGCGCACGACGCCGACGCCGCCCAGGCAGATCTCGCCGTCGCCCTCGCCCGCCACCGTCCCGCCGTCCTGGTCCATCAGGTGGACGGACAGGTTCGCGATCGGACCGCCGAGCGTGGGCACGCCGTGGCCGGAGCAGAACGAGGCGGTGGCGAACACCGTGGCCTCGGTGGGGGCGTAGGCGTTGATCATCCGGCGCCCATGGGTCGACCAGCGGGCGGCCGTGGCCGCCGAGCAGGCCTCGCCGCCGACCAGGATCGAGCGCAGGCGGGTCAGCTCGTCCTCCAGGCCGGCCGGCAGCGTGTCGAGGATCGACGGCGGCAGGATGATCGTGGTGACAGCCTGCCGGCGCAGCTCGGCCCCGAAGGCCTCGCCGGAGAGCAGGGTCTCGCGCGGCGTGACCACCACGCAGGCGCCGCGGGCCAGAGCCGCGAAGATCTCCACCACCGAGGCGTCGAAGCCAAGCGAGGCGAGCTGCAGCACCCGGTCGTCCGGCCGGATGTCCATCAGCCGGATCGCCTCCCGGACCAGGTTGACCACCCCGCGGTGCGGGACCACCACGCCCTTGGGCCGGCCGGTGGAGCCCGAGGTGTAGATGACATAGGCCGTGTTGTCCACGTGGGAGGAAGCCGGCCGCGCCGCCGTGAAGTCCCCGGGCTCGACCAGATCTTCGACGAAGACCCGGTCGCCGTCCGGGAAGAGGCCGGCGAGCGCGCGCTGGGTGACCAGGACCCCGGGCCTGCCGGGCAGGTTGCCGCGGTAGGCGTCCTCCCGGATCCAGGCCAGGCGCTCGGCCGGGTAGGACGGATCGAGCGGCACGTAGGCGCCGCCCGCCCGCAGGATGCCGAGCGCGGCGCAGACCAGGTCGGGCGAGCGCTCGACGGCCAGGCCGACGAGCGTGTCCGGCCCCACGCCGAGAGAGCGCAGGACGGCGGCCACCCGGCCGCTCCTCGCCAGCAACTCGCGATAGGTGAGGCTCGCGGCCCCGAAAGCCAGGGCTTCCGCGTCCGGCGTCCGCGCCGCCTGCGCCTCGATCAGCTCATGAACGCAAGGACCAACCTCCAACTTCGACGACACCGTATCCTCCATGGGAATCAACCACTTCCCGGGGAGGCCGGGAGAGGGGGCGCCGCCGTCTACTCATCGCCAAGGAACCTCCGCACCTGCTCTGCGAACACCACGCCGTTGAAACGGCGCTCCTTGGGAAGGCCCTCCTTCTCGATCCACATGAAGTAGGGCGGGACGGGCGGCTTCATCCCCTCCCACCGGACGCCCGGCGGGAAGATCATGTAAGTGTCGTAAGCGGCCTCGTCGTCCACCACCCCAAGCGCCTGCGCCCAGGTGTCCGAGAGGACGTTGTCGTCGGTCCAGAAGTGAGTCGCCCGCGCGTCCGGGATGTTGACCGTCGCCTTGCGCGCGTCGGCCCCGGTGTCCACCGCCTCCATCGGACCCCAGACCACGTAGAGCCGCAGCCGGGGATCGTCGATCGCCTTCATCACGTAGCGGGACACCACACGGGCGTCCTGAAGGCAGACCGGTCACGTCGGGGAAAGAAGAATGACCAGGCGCAGCTTGTCCTGGTCGTGGTTGAAAAGCTCTTTCAGCTCGTCGCCGCGGCCGGCCAGGAGGTGCAGGTCGGGATGCGCCGGCACCGGCCGGTCCATGCCCGCCTCGCCGATGCGCCGCAAGGCGAACTCGAGAGTCTTGCCGTCCTCGAGGAATCGGCCGGCGATCGTGCGGCCGTCCGCCGACAGCTCGCCGTCGAAGCGGACGTCCATGGCCGCCACCGCGCCCTCGGCCGGCCGGTGGATCTCGAAAGCCACCTTCCGGTCCGGGCCGCCGGCGACGGACACGGCGCTGAGCGGCACGAACTGCAGCCCCTGCGTCGGCAGGTCGGCGTTGCCGCTCCAGCCCGCGGGGCCGCCCTGGAACAGCTCCACCGTCAGCTCGACCTCCAGCCAGCCGCGCTGGATGAAGATCGCCCCTTCCCACAGCCCCTCGGCACTCGTCATGGGAGCCGCGGCGGCGGCTGGAGGCGGAGGAGCCGGGGCGGGGGTTTCGGAGGGAGCGGGAGCCGGAGCAGGCTCGGGGGGCGGCGGCATGGTGAAGGCGACCTTGGGGGCCTCGGCGGAGCAGGCGACGTCCAGCCCCTCCGCCGTGCCGCGGGCCAGGAAGTCGGCCAGGAGCGCCCGCACGCACGGCGAGCGGCCGGCATGGGCACCGCGCAGAAAGACCACGTGCCGCGAGTGGCTCAGCGAGCGCGCCGCCTGCTCGCCCCAGCGCGGCGGCGTCGCGGGATCGCGGTCGCCGGAGATCAGGAGCACCGGCACGTCCGAGCGCACGTCCCCGGCGAACCCCGGCGGCACCTTGCCGCGCGGCCAGACCGAGCAGGCCCGCACCTGCTGATCCACCCGGTACGTGCCCAGGAAGGTCCCCTGGGCCAGGCGCTTCGCCTCCTCCGGGTCGATGAGCGGCACGTCCTCGGCGCAGGTGACCGAGAGATACGTGCCGAGGCTCAGGGCGGCGCCCGAGGCGATCGCCCGGCGCTGGCGCAGGATCGTGGCCGCCAGCTTGTTGAAGTTGCCCTCGTAGGCCTTGTGGATGTACTCGGGGATCGGGCTCAGCGCCTCGGTGTACAGCCGCCAGCGCAGCTCCTCGTTGAACAGGTCGAGCGGGATCGTCAGCTTCACCCGCTTCTTGGTCTTGGGGTCCGCGATCTCGACGATCGCCGGCGCCTTGGCCAGGCGTTCCTGGACCGCGGCGAGCTTCCGTTTCAGGTCCGGCCAGGCCGTCCGGCAGGCCTCGTCCGCCTCGCACTCGCCGAGCAGCATGTCGAGCGAGCGCTGGGAATCTTCGGCGTGGTGGAGCGGGGCCGCCATATTCGTCGGGGCGACGCCCTGGAGGGCCGCGCTCCGCACCCGGCCGGGATGGCTGCGCAGATAGACCAGCGCCACCCGCGAGCCGTAGGAGACGCCGTACAGGTCGACCTTGTCGGCTCCCAGGGCCGTGCGCACCGCCTCCAGGTCCTCCACCATCTCGCTCGTCGTGTAGAGCGTCGGATCGACGCCGAGCTCGCGGAGGTGCGCCGCGCAGGCGCGGACCGCCTCCAGCGGCAGAAAGTCGCCGAGATAGCTCTGCGGATCGTCGTCGCTGCCCGGCAGCGGGCAGTCGAGCCGGTTCGAGCCGCCGGTGCCGCGCAGATCGACCAGGACCACGTCTCGCGTATCGCGAGCGCCGCCCAGGAGCTGCGCGAAGACGGCGGCGTTCGCCACCGCCGACTCCCCCGGTCCGCCGGCGATCGCGAACACCGGGTCCGGCGCGGGAGAGGCGCCGGCAGCCGGGTGCGCCGGCAGCACCGCGATGTTCAGGGAGATCCTGCGGCCGTCCGGCTTCCGCCGGTCCTCCGGCACCTCCAGCCTGCCGCAGCGCGCCTCCTCTTCGAGACCGGGGAGCCGGCAGGGGGCCAGCTCCAGGGCCGCGGCGGGCGCCGCTGCCAAAAGTGCCAGCGCCAGAACCTCGCGAAGTCGCCGCAAGACGACAACCTTCCGTGGGGGGGCCATTTGTAGATGCTATACTAACTCGGCCGATAACTTTCAATTGTCCTGAGTACGTATCAGCAGCAGTCCCTGATCTCAGCCGTTTTTCTGTTCCTGGGAGGACGTCGCTTGCGCAACGAGAGATCCGGTGTCCGATTCCCGTTCCCGCCGTTCCTCGCCGTCGCCTTCGTCCTTTCCGCCGCAGCGTCCGCCCAGGAGCCCAAACCAGCCTTCGAGCCCAGGCAGGAACACGCCATCCGGCCGGCGGCGTCCCCGATCAAGGTGGACGGCGTGCTCGACGAGGCGGCCTGGGCCGATGCGACCGTGGTGCCGCTCCCCTTCGAGTGGTCTCCCGGGGACAACATCCCGGCGCCGGTGGCGACCGAGTGCCTGGTGACCTTCGACGACGACAACCTGTACGTCGGCTTCCGCGCGCACGACCCGGAGCCGGGCCGGATCCGCGCCTACCTGGCCGACCGCGACACGGCGTTCCTCGACGACAGCGTCGGCTTCTTCATCGACACCTTCAACGACCGGCGGCGGGCCTACGAATTCCGGGTCAACCCGCTGGGCGTGCAGATCGACGGCACGGTGAGCGACGTCGAGCTGAGCGAGGACTGGTCCTGGGACGCGATCTGGGACTCCAAGGGCCAGATCACGGCCGACGGCTACGTGGTGGAGATCGCAGTGCCGCTCAAGCAGATCCGCTTCCCGCGCGCCGGCGAGAGCCAGACCTGGGGCTTCCTCGCCCTGCGGATCTACCCGCGCTCCGTGGTCCACGAGATCCGCTCCACCTACAACAACCGTGAGCAGGAGTGCCAGGTCTGCCAGTTCGAGACCGTCTCCGGCTTCCGCAACATCCAGGCGGGCTACAACCTGGAGACCACGCCGACGGTCACGGCGAAGCGCACGGATGCCCGGCCGGACCTGACGAAGCCGCTCGAGAGCGGCGACGAGAAGGTCGAGGCCGGCCTGTCGGTGCGCTGGGGCATCACGCCGAACGTCAGTCTGAACGCGGCGGTCAACCCCGACTTCTCGCAGGTCGAGGCGGACGTGGCGCAGCTCGACGTCAACGAGCGCTTCGCCCTCTCCTTCCCCGAGAAACGCCCGTTCTTCCTGGAGGGGGCGGATTTCTTCGACACCCCCTACCCCGCGGTCTTCACCCGCACCGTCTTCAATCCGAAGTACGGGATCAAGCTGACCGGCAAGGAGCAGGAGAACGCCTTCGGCGCGTTCCTCGCCGAGGACCGGGTCACCAGTCTGCTCGTCCCCGGCCGCGAGAGCTCGGCCCTGTTCACCCTGGACGAGACGGTGCGCAGCGGCGTCGTGCGCTACCGGCGCGACATCGGCAGCGCCTCGACCCTGGGCCTCCTCTACACCGGCCGCGAGGGCCAGAGCTACTCGAACCGGAACTTCGGGCTCGACGGCGCCGTCCGGCTCGCGAAGTCCGACACGATCCACTTCCAGGCCCTGGGCTCGCGCACCGACTATCCGCTCGACATCGCCAGGGCCGCCCGCCAGGAAGCCGACCCGTTCAGCGGCCAGGCCATGGTGGTCGAGTACTCCCACGCCACCCGCAACTGGCTCTGGCGGGGGAGCTTCAACTCGATCGACGACGACTTCCGCGCCGACAGCGGCTTCCTGCCGCAGATCGGCTTCGAGGAGATGGGCGGCCAGATCCAGCGCACCTTCTGGGGCAGGAAGGGGGGCTGGTACAGCCGCTTCGTGGTCAACCTCAACTCCAGCACCAAGAACGACAAGAGCGGCGAGCTGCTGGAGCAGGACTTCAACCTGTTCCTGACCTACAACGGGCCGATGCAGAGCGTCGTGCGGGTCCGCCTGCTGCCGAACAACGAGAGCTTCAAGGGCGTCGAGTTCTACAACTACCGGCAGGACCTGCTGATGCAGATCCGGCCGAGCGGCCATCTCGGCCTGTCGTTCTTCCTGCGCGGCGGCGAGACCATGGACTTCACCAACGTCCGCCAGGTGGACTTCCTGCAGATCCAGCCCTCGTTCGACTTCAAGGTCGGCCGCAACATCTCCGGCAACTTCGACTACAACCACCAGGTGTTCAAGACCCGCGGCCAGGAGTATCTGAAGGCCGTGCTGACCCAGGGCACACTGCGCTACCACCTCAACGTGCGCACCTTCGTGCGGGCCATCCTGCAGTACCGCGACGTGGAGCGGGACCTGGCGCTCTTCCGCCCCGGCCTCGTCCTGGAGCCGAAGGAGAAGACCCTCTTCTCGCAGTTTCTCTTCTCCTACAAGCTGAACCCCCAGACCGTGCTCTTCGCGGGCTACTCGGACAACTACCTCGGCACCGAGCAGGTGGACATCACGCAGCGCGACCGCACCTTCTTCCTGAAGGTGGGGTACGCCGTGCTGTGGTAGGGACGGGCCCCGTCAGCGCCGCCAGCCGAGGACCAGGCCGGCCTCGAAGCCGGAGGCGTCGAAGCTGATCCCGAGATCGTGCCCCGGCTCGGCGTCGGAGAAGTAGTAGCGATACCGGGCCTCGGGCCGGACGAAGAGGTGTCCACCGAGGCCCCATTCGTAGCCGGCGCCGGCATGAGCCGTGAAGATGTTCGAGGTGCTGGTCGCCTCCAGCTTCTCGCCGACGGAGGTCAGCCGCAGCCGGGTCTCGGTCCGGGACATGCCGCCGCCGGCGAAAACCACGAGGCCGTTCCCCTTCGGGAACCACTGCCCCGAGAGCTCGGCGTTGAGGAGCTGGACCTTGATCTGGACGTCCAGGCCGGGGACGGGATCCTGCTCCACGGGGAACAGGTCGGTCAGGTCCGACCAGCTCAGGCCCGCTTCGACGCCGAACGCAGGATGCCTCTTCAGGCGATGGGCGGCGCGGATCCCGAACACGTCGGCGCGGCTGTCCGCCTCGTCGTCCAGGGACTTGTAGGCCCCGGCCGAGACGCCGAAGCTGTTCGGCTGGGCCCAGGCCGTCGCCGAGACCAGGGACAGCGCCAGGGTCAACAGTGCTCCCTTCACCCAGTTCGGCTGTGCAGGCATCGCTGGCTCCTCTGTCGGACTGCTTTCGAGAAAGCATACTCTCAAACCGGCTGCGGCGTGCGCGCGCCGGAAGTTTCCGGCAGCTCGCCGGATGGAGTAACCGGATCGCCGGAAGCATCCGGCGGCTCGCCGGATGGAGTAACCGGCCGCCGGAAGCATCCGGCAGACCGCCGGATGGAGTAACCGGACCGCCGGAAGCATCCGGCGGCTCGCCGGATGGAGAAACCGGACGCCGGAAGCATCCGGCAGCTCGCCGGATGGAGTAACCGGACCGCCGGAAGCATCCGGCAGCTCGCCGGATGG